>NZ_JBHXAU010000008.1:0-170794 GCF_042727395.1 Nocardia sp. NPDC060255
TAGGATCCAGTGTTTCGCTCATCATCGATCCTTCCCGCCAAGCAACGCTCGGCGTGTCAGACCAAGATCAAATCCACCGTTTCCCGGACACTCCCCCTCGCCACAACTAGATCAACACGGGCGCGGGTGGTGGGGGCGTGGAATGCTGGCGGGGTGACCTTGTTCGAGGTGTGGGCGCCGCGGGTGGAGCAGGTGCGGGTAGACGTGGATGGTGTCGTCCATCCGATGGGGCGGTCCGGGGGTGGGTGGTGGCAGGCCGAGGTGGCTGCTGCCGAGGGGGCTCGGTACGGGTTTCTGCTCGACGATGATCCGGCGGTGCTGCCGGATCCGCGGTCGGCTCGGCAACCGGACGGCGTGCACGGGCGGTCGGCGGTGCACAGCCTCGATCGGTCGGTGTGGACGGATGCGGGGTGGACCGGGCGGTCATTGGCCGGTGCGGTGTTCTACGAGATGCACGTCGGCACCTTCACCCCGGACGGCACGTTCGATTCGGCGGTCGAGCGGCTCGACTATCTGGTCGATCTCGGGGTGACCGTGGTCGAGTTGATGCCGGTGAACGCGTTCGACGGGACGCACAACTGGGGTTACGACGGGGTGCTCTGGTACGCGGTGCACGAACCGTATGGCGGGCCGGATGGGTTGCAGCGGTTTGTGGATGCTTGCCATGCGCGGGGATTGGCGGTCGCGCTGGACGTCGTCTACAACCATCTCGGTCCCTCCGGGAACTATCTGCCGCGCTTCGCGCCCTACCTCACCGAAGGGCGCAACACGTGGGGGCAGAGTCTGAACCTGGACGGTCCCGACTCGGACGAGGTGCGTCGGCACATCATCGGCAACGCGTTGCGCTGGCTGCGCGACTTCCACATCGACGCGCTACGACTCGACGCGGTACACGCGCTGGTCGATCGGACCGCGAACCATGTGCTCGCCGAACTCGCCACCGAGACAACACGTCTCGCGGCCCACGTGCGCCGGCCGCTCAACCTGATCGCGGAGAGCGACCTCAACGACCCGAAACTGATCACGCCGCGCGCCGCGGGCGGTTACGGCTTGACCGGGCAGTGGAACGACGACCTGCACCACGCGATCCACACCGCGGTCTCGGGTGAACGACAGGGCTACTACGCCGATTTCGGCTCACTGCGCTGCCTGGTGCACACGCTGACGCACGGATTCTTCCACGCCGCAACGTTTTCCAGCTTCCGCGGCCGCACCCACGGCCGCCCGATCGACACCGCGATGATCCCGGGCAGCGCGCTGCTCGCCTACACCTGCAACCACGATCAGATCGGCAACCGCGCCATCGGCGACCGGCCCAGCGCCTATCTGACCGACGGGCAACTGGCGATCAAGGCCGCACTGGTGCTGTGCTCGCCGTACACGCCGATGCTGTTCATGGGCGAGGAGTGGGGCGCGAACACCCCGTTCCTGTTCTTCACTTCGCACACCGACCCGGTGATCGCGGCCGCCACCGCCGACGGCCGCAAGGCCGAATTCGCCGAGCACGGCTGGAGCACCGACGAGGTGCCGAACCCGCAGGACCCGTCGACGTTCCAGCGCTCGAAGCTGAACTGGGCCGAACTCGAAGAAGCCCGGCACATCCGGCTACATTCCTGCTACCGAAAGCTGCTCGCCCTGCGCCGGGAACGACCGGAACTCACCGACCCGTGGCTGACCCACCTCTCGGTCGACCACGACGAGAACGCCCGCTGGATCATCGTGCATCGCGGCGCGCTGAAGCTGGTGTGCAACCTGTCCGAAGACCAGGTCACGGTGCCGGTCACCGGGTTCTCGCTGCTGTCGTGGGAGCCGCCGACCGAAGGCCCGTCGGCGACAACGATTCCCGCGCACTCGTTCGCGATCCTCGCGGACCGGTAGCCGAACTCCGGTTGCGGGAAAGTCACGATAGAAACTGTCCGAGACAGATTCATTGCCGGGTGTGACCGCCGCCATTACCGTAGATAGATGAGCAACGACGCTTCCGGGGATCTAGCGCCGATCCCGACCGGGATGGGTGGCAGCGCCACCGCCGAATTCGCCCCACTGGTGCGCGCTTTCGCCAGGACCTTCGGCCATCGCCGCGGCGCGGGCGGCGCACTGGCGGTGCACCTGCACGGCGAGCCACTGCTCGACATCTGGACCGGATCCGGCGGCACCGGCCCGTGGACGCAGGACACCGGGTCGATCATCTTCTCCGCGACGAAGGGCGTCACCGCCACCGTCATCCACCGGCTCGCCGACCGGGGACTGCTCGACTATGCCGCGCCGATGGCCGAATACTGGCCGGAGTTCGGCGCCAACGGCAAGAGCAAAATCACCGTGCGCCAAGCGATGACGCACAGCGCGGGCCTGTCCGCCTTGGCCCCGATCGCCACCGGCCTCGATGACGTGCTCGATCACGAACTGATGGAACAGCGCCTGGCCGCCGCGAAACCCGATCACCTGCTGGGTGTTCCGGCGTATCACGCGCTCACCTTCGGCTGGCTGATGGCGGGCTTGGCCCGCGCGATCACCGGCCGTCCCATGGCGGAACTGTTCCGCTCCGAGGTCGCCGACCCGCTGGGCGTCGACGGTATCCACCTCGGCGCGCCGCCGCCGGACGCGCCGACCAGCTACGCGCCGCTGGCCGGATCCCAGCTGAGCCTGATCGGAAAACCGGTCAGCGCAATGATATTGGGCCGCAGCCATCGGATCCCCGGTGCGTTGGGCGCGGCCACCCGCTGCCTGTTCCTGCCCGGCCTGGAATCCATCCTGGCCGGCGAGCAGCCGCCGATCCTGAACACCGAGCTCGGCGCGGGCAACGGCGTGTGCACCGCGCCCGCGCTCGCCACCATGTACGGCGCGCTCGCCAACGACGGTGTGGCGGACGGCCGTCAGTATCTGAGCCCGCGAACCATCAAGGCGATCAGGCGGATTCAGACGTACCGGCTCGACCACGCCCTCTTCTATACGCCCATGCTCTGGCGGCTCGGCTACCACTCACTGCCGATGCCGGGCGCCCGCTCCGGATTCGGCCACATCGGTCTCGGCGGTTCCTTCGGCTGGGCCGAACCGCGCCTCGGCCTTTCGGTCGGCTTCGTGCACAACCGGCTGTCGGTGGGCCAAATGTCCTACGACATGTCGGCGGCGTTCTGGATGCTGCCGATGCTGCTGAACTGCCTGCGCGCCACCCGGCGCATCCCCATGGCGGAGACACGCGAGGCGGCGGCTTAGGTCAGGTCAGATAGCGGTAGGCGGGCGAGCCCGGCTCCAGCCGCTCGCACTGGATCGGCGATTCGGCCATCCGGTCCAGCAACGCGCCCAACCCATCTGGGGCACCGAGCTCGATACCGACCAGCGCCGAACCGGTTTCGCGGTTGTTCCGCTTGACGTACTCGAACATGGTGATGTCGTCGTCCGGCCCGAGCACCTCGTCCAGGAAGCGCCGCAGCGCGCCCGGCTCCTGCGGAAAGTCCACCAGGAAATAGTGTTTCAGGCCGCGGTGCACCAGCGAGCGTTCGATGATCTCGCCGTAGCGTGACACGTCGTTGTTGCCGCCGGAGACCAGGCACACCACCGTCGATCCCGGCTCTACCGCGAGCTCGGACAGTGCGGTAACCGCCAGCGCGCCAGCGGGTTCGGCGATGATGCCTTCGTTCTGATAGAGGTCGAGCATGGTCGTGCAGATCGCGCCCTCGTCGACCTGCATCATCCGGAAAGAGCTTGTGCCGCTGGGCGATTCGGTGGTGGTCAGTAACGGCAGCGAGGCATGCGAGACCACCCGGCCGCCGAATCCGGCGACCGCCGCGAACGGCACGGCGCCGATCCGGCGCACCGCGGCACCATCCACGAACGGGTCGATCTCCGGCAGCGTCACCGGTCCGCCCGCGACCAGCGCCGCGGTCATCGAGGCCGCGCCCGCCGGTTCCACGCCGAGGATCGAGGTGTGCGGCGAGCGGTCCCGCAGGTAGGTGCCGACGCCGGCCAGGCAGCCACCGCCGCCGACCGGCACCACGACCAGATCGGGCGAGGTGCCGAGTTGCTCCAGGATTTCCGGCGCGATGGTGCCCTGCCCGGCCGCGGTGCGCACGTCGTCGAACGGCGGCACCATGGTGGCGCCGGTGCGCTCGACATCGTCGGCCGCGGCGGAGGCGGCGGCGTCGTAGGTTTCGCCGACCGCGATCAGCTGCACGAATTCACCGCCGTGCACCCGGATCCGATCGCGCTTCTGCTTGGGGGTAGTGGTCGGCACGTAGATGCGGCACTTGATGCCCATCGCGTGGCAGGCGAACGCCACGCCCTGCGCGTGGTTGCCCGCGCTGGCCGCGACGACACCGGCGGCGCGTTCGCTCTCGGTCAGCTGCATCACCAGGTTGTAGGCGCCGCGCAGCTTATAGGAGCGGACCGCGGACAGATCCTCGCGCTTGAGGTAGACGTCCGCTCCGGTGAGCCGCGAGAGCCGCTCGCTGCGCTGCAGCGGAGTCGGCTCGATAATGTCGGCAATTCGCTTGGCGGCAGCGTCGATCTCGTCCGCGCTCAGCGCGGGACGAGAAGCGGACAGTGCGTCGATGACATCAAGCGGATTGGACACCCGAAATATGCTGCCACCCGCCGCGTCGGGCTGCTGCGGCGGGTGGCGGTGCTGCGCGGAATTAGCTGCCGTCACGTCGGATGATCCGACGTGCTGGGCTCAGTCCCGGGGGGTCAGCACAAACAGTGGGATCGTCCGATCCGTCTTCTTCGTGTATTCGATGTAGTCCGGCCAGACCTCGGTGGCCCGGTCCCACCACACCTGACGCTCGTCATCGAAGACCTCGCGCGCGGTGTAGTCCTTGTTCACGGTGCCGTCACGCAGTTCGACGTGCGGCTCGGCCTTCATGTTGTAGTACCAGACCGGGTTCTTCGGAGCGCCGCCCAACGAGGCGACCACCGCGTATTCGCCGTCGTGCTCCACCCGCATCAGCGGGATCTTGCGTAGCTTGCCGGACTTCGCACCCTTGGTGGTGAGCAGGATGACCGGCTTGCCCTCGTGCGTGGTGCCCTCGGTACCGCCCGAGTTCTCATAGGTCTCGACCTGATCGCGGGCCATGGCGTACGGGCTCGGTTCGTATTCTCCTGTCAATGGCATGCCTGAGGGAACGAATCCGGGTTCGACTGTGTTCCCGGCAACACAAAGTTCGGTAGACCGAACATCGCAGTCCGTCTATCCTTACTAGATGGCAGTTGTTCACCCGTCGGCCCGCTCCGCGACAGTTGAGATCGCGGGGAGCGCGTGGCCGGTATACAAGCTCGAGGCGCTGGCCGCCGCGCTGGTGACCTGTCTGATCCTTGCGCTGATCCTCGGTTCTCCGCAGGTCGCGGTGCTGATCGCCGCCGCGGTCGGTGCGGGCCGCTGGCTGGTCGGGCTCGCCGTCGCGCGTCGCTCGGCCGACCGAACCGGCTAGTTCGCGTCGAGCGGGAGATCCGCCAGTTCACCTCGCGAGACCACGCCCAGCTTCGGATAAGCCTTGTACAGGTGATGGCCGACCGTGCGCGGGCTGAGGAACAACTGCGCGGCGATGTCCCGGTTGGACATGCCCTGCGCCGCCAATCGCACGATCTGTAGTTCCTGCGGCGTCAGCGCGGCCAGTACACCGTGTGCGGGCCGGGTCGAGGTTCCGACGCCGAGCGCCCCGAGTTCGGTCCGCGTTCGCTCTGCCCACGGCACGGCGTCGAGTCGCTCGAAGGTCTCCAGCGCGGGCTGCAGCTGTGTCCGCGCATCGGCTTTCCGTCGCGTGCGGCGCAACCATTCGCCATACAGCAGTTGGGTTCTGGCCTGTTCGAACGGTCGGCCGCCGAGCCGCAACGCCGCGAGGTAGTGCTGCTCGGCATTCGCCTCATCGACCAGGGCACGGCAGCGATGCGCCAGCGCTTCGATCCAGTCCTGCCGCGAGACTGTCGCCCACTCGGTCAGCCGGTCCAGTGCGTCGCCTGCGCGAGCCGGGTTACCGAGCCGGACCGCCGCCTCGATCAAATCGGGCAGGGCACGTCGCCCGGACACGTGATGACGTGCGGGCTCGCTGGTCAGCAACGTCAACCTGGCCAACGCACCGTCGACCTTGCCGAGCCCGAGTTCCAGCAGGCCGAGTGCGAGGTGCGTCCAGGGCGCACCGGGCGCGGCACCGCCGCCGAACTCCTCGGCGAGCGCCCGGTCCACCAACTCCCGGCATTCCTCCGCCCGGCCTTCCAACGCGGCCAGATACGCCAAATACGCCGACAGCTGGCTGATCCACTGCCCGTACCCGAGGTCGGTCGCGATCCGCAATCCTTCGGTCGCGGCAACACGGCCCTCACCCGGCCTGCCGAGAAAAGCCTCGCCCTCGGCGCGGAAGAACAGCAGCGTCGGCAGCAACGCGATCCGGCCCTGCTCGCGGCATTCGGCGATGAGCTCGCCCGCCAATTCGGTGACGTGATCGTCCTGGCCGACCACCAGGCCTATCCCGCACATCTGCACCAGATCCCGTGGACTGTCCGCGCCCGCTTGCCTGGCCGCGACCGCCGCTGCGCGCAGATCGACAGTGAACCGACCGTTGATCGCCGCGACCGTGTACCGCGCGATGGGCGCCAGCGGTGCGCTGTCCGGCAGCGCGAGCGTCGTCAGGGCATCGACGACCTCCGCCAGCTCCGGCGCACCGAGATACCAGGCCGTGTGCAACGCCTGCGCGAGAATGCGCGCCGCCCGCGGTGGTTCGGACTCGCGCACCGCCGCGGCCGCGCCGAGCAATAACCGATGCGCCGAAAGTGGCTTGCCCGCACCGAATTCCGCGACACCGCGGACGAGATCGAGCCGCGCGAGTATCAGCGGATCGGTCGTCTGCGCCGCCGCGCGCTCGGCAAGCTGCCCGGCCAGATCGGGCAGGCCCGTCTCGCCGGCGGTCTCGGCGGCGAGCACCAACCTGCGCAGTCGATCCGCTGGGACGGTACTGAGTCCGGCCGCGCGCTCGTAGGCCGCGACAGCGCCGTGATACCCACTACGCTCGCGCGCCCGATCCGCAGTGAGTTCTAGTGCGGCAGCGGTGGTTTCATCCGGACCGGTCGCCGCCGAGGCCAGGTGCCAGGCCCGTAGATCGGCGTCCTCGGCCGAGGTGAGTGCCTCGGCGAGTGCACGATGCGCGGTGAGACGCTGGGCCAGCGGCGCGCCCTGATAGACCGCCGAGCGCAGCAGCGGATGCCGGAAGGTCAGCGTCCGTCCGTCGCTGTGCACCAGCCCGGCGTCTTCGGCGGGCGCGAGATCGGCGAGCTGCGCATCGAGGGCGGCGCCCGCGCGCAAGACGGTGGCGAGTGCGGCGTTGCCCGCAGCGGCCGCGACCAGCAGCAGCACTCGCGTGCGCGGGGGCAGCCTGCTCACCTGACCGTGAAAGGCGACCTGCAGTCGCTGCGTCAACGGCAGCGGATTCGGGCCCGCCCCAGGCGATTCCGCCGCGAGCACGGCGGGCAGTTCACGCAACGCCAGCGGATTGCCACCGGCCTCGCCGAGCAGCCGATAGCGCAGTACCGGCGACAGATCGGGATCGCGGCTGTCCACCAGGGCGGCCGCGGCCTCCGGTGGCAACCCGGTCACGATCAGCTCGGGCAGGTCGGGCGCGGGGAAGACGTCCGCGCCCTGGCGGGTCGCGAAGATCATCACCACGCCCTCCGTGTCGAGCCTGCGCGCCGCGAACAGCAGCGCCTCCGCGGTCGCGTGATCGAGCCAGTGCGCGTCATCGATCAGGCAGAGCAACGGCCCGTCGGTCGCCTCCTCGGCCAGCAGCGACAGCACGGCGAGCCCGATCAATAGCCGATCACCTGGATCCTGCTGTGCCAGACCGAAAGCGCCGCGCAACGCGTCGCGCTGCCGGTCGGGCAGGGTGTCCAGTAGTGCGATGCCCGGCCGCACCAGCAGATGCAGTCCGGCGAAAGGCAATTCGGCCTCGGATTCGATGCCCGCGCTGCGCACCGTCGGAAGACCTTGGGCCGCCGCGTAATCCAGCAGCGCGGTTTTGCCGATCCCGGGTTCGCCGCGCACCACCAGCGCGCTGCTCCGGCCGTCCCGTGCCGCCGCGAGAAGCCGATCGATACGTGCCTGTTCGGCTTGTCTTCCCTGGAGCATCTGCACACCGTAGCGCTCTGCTGGACAAGCGATCAGTGTCGGCCCGAGTCGAGGTCGGCGCACGATTCTGCCGTGTCGCACGCCGACGATATAGCGAACGGCTACTAAGGTTCGAAGCTATGGGGTCGAATGTGAAAAGGACTGTGCAGGCCTTGGCGGGCGTCGCCGTGACCTGCGCGTCCGTTGCCGCCCTAGCGCCCGCGGCGACCGCCGAGGTGATCAGCATGCCCCCGCACGAGAAGTCGTTCATTCCACCGGGTGACGGCGGGAAGAAGTTCACCGTCGGCAGCCGGGAGGAGTACATCTATCGGATCCCGCCGTTGAACTTCATGGGCACCACCCGGGAGGCCCTGGTCACGTCGATCGGCTACGGCCAGATCGAGGGGGCGACGGCGGGCAAGCTCCGCATCGGTTATCACGTCGGCTGTGCGGTGACCATCGGCGCGGGCACCCTCGGCGCGACGCCCGACCTCGTCATCGGGCAGCAGCCGAGCTTCAATCCGAATCCGGTCGCCACACTGAATCTCGCGCCGGGTGAGGTCGGCGAGGTCGCGATCGCGGAGAAGGACATGATCCCCGGCAAGCTGATTCAGCTCAGCTTCCGCGATTTTCACATCAAGGTGAATTCGTGCACCGGCCCGGTCACCCTCCGGCAATACGCCTACGTGGATTACAAATCCCCCGAGGTCGACGATTCCGGCGCCGTGTTCGGCGATCCCACCTGGCTCTGAGGCACTGAGTCCCGCTCGCTACCTGGTTGAAACAGGTGTTGTTCATTAACACTGTTCACCGGGTGCTCGATTATTCGAGTAGTCGAGTACGCGGGTTCCGGTAGGGGCCCGGCGGGAGGATCTGGTTCATGAAACGCCTGGTCGTATGTTGTGACGGCACCTGGAAAGCGGAGTCGAGCACGACGGTATCCAACATCATCAAAATCGCCCAGACGATCCGGTACGACGCGCCCGGCCCGCTGGGGGAGACGATCCAGCAGTGGGTCACCTACGTGTCGGGGCCGGGTGCCCGCGGCTTCCTGTCCGATCGGCTGATGGGTGGTGCGTTCGGGCTCGGCCTGGAGGCGAACCTGTCGTCCGCGTACTGGCACCTGGCGTTGAACTGGCAGCCGGGCGACGAGATCTACATCTTCGGGTTCAGTCGCGGTGCGTTCACCGCGCGCAGCCTGTCCGGCCTGATCGACCGCATCGGGATCCTGACACCGGCGGCGATGATCAACGGGAAATATCCGGAGGCGCTGCAGATTCATCATCAGGTCGCGCCGAAAGACGGCACGATTCCGCAGGAATGGCTGGATTTCCGCAGGGACAACTGCCACAAGGTCGCGCCCAAGGTCAACTTCCTCGGCGTCTTCGACACCGTCGGCGCGCTCGGCGTGCCCGGACTCACCTCGCTGCGGTACAAGTTCCACGACGTCAAACTCGCCCCGAGCGTGCACTGCGCCAGGCAGGCGCTGGCCATCGACGAGCGGCGGCGCAACTTCGAGCCGTGCCTCTGGGAGGTGCCGGTCGAGCCGAATGTGAAGTACCGCAGGGGATTCCAGCGGGTGAAGCAGGTGTGGTTCGAGGGCGTGCACAGCGACATCGGCGGCGGCTACGCCCAATGCGGGCTGTCCGACATCACGCTGCGCTGGATGGTGCGCGAGGCCGAATCTGTCGGACTGGCCTTCGATCGGGACCGGCTGGACGAGCTGTCCAACACCTGCCGTGCCGCCGACGCCGTGGCGCACATGCAGCCGCATTCGTCGCTCGGCCTCGGCTACCGGATCCTGAATGTGGTCCGTACCCTGCGTCATCCGCGCAGCACGCGGTTCTATCTGGACTCATGGCGCCAGCTGGCCAACGGCCACGAGCAGGGCGTCCGGCTGGCCTCGCTGGTCAACGAGGACGACGAGTACCGCCCGCCGAACCTGCGCCGGTGGCGCGCGCGGTTCGGTGGCATGTTCCCCGAGGAGCTGCTGGAGAAGGTCAGCCCGGTCTCAGCGCACCAGGAGGGCGACTGGGAGCCTGCCGAAGAGCTTCTCCAGCCGGGCCCGCCCCTGGAATGTGTGGCCGGTTAGCCGGTCCGTCCAGTTTCCCTGCGGGAGGTCGAGAGTCGTGTCGCCCCAGCCGGTTTCGGCGAGATCGACGCTGTGCCTGGTGGTCGCGACGATCACCTCCGGTGCCGCGCCGACCCGGCCCCTGGCGAAGGACACCAGCCTGCTCGCCTGCTCGCCGATGGCGAACAGCGGCAGGTAGGAGCCGCCGACGAAGCAGTCGGGGCGCTCCCGGCGCAGCCACAGCGCGTACGCGACGATCCACATCTTCGCCGCGCCGGTGGTGTCCAGCGCCGGTGTGCCGGTGAGTGATTGCAGCATGCCGGTGCGGACCGCGAAGTCCACCGGGCGCCGGTTGTCCGGGTCGACGAGCGAGTCCTCCCACAGCTCGCAGCCCTGATAGATGTCCGGGATGCCGGGGCCGCAGAGCTGAAGCAGCTTCTGCGACAACGCATCCGACCAGGCATGCGGCGCCAGCTCGTGCACCAGGTCGCCGAGCTCGGAGCCGACGGGGCCGTCGATCACCGCGTCGATCCAGGTGTGCACCGCGGTCTCGAACTCGGCATCCGGTTCCTCCCAGGAGGATTTGGTGCCTGCCTCGCGAATCGACTTCTCGGCGAACTGGTGCAGCCGGTCCCGCAAACCCGGGACCGAGGCGGCGGGACGGCCGTCGGCGGGCCAGACCCCGAACATGTTCTGCAACAAGAACAACGTGGTCGCGCCGTCCGGTCCCGGCGTCGTCTCCTCCCAGGACTCGACGTTCTCCGCCCAGGTGTCGGCGGCCTGGGAGAGCACGCCGATGCGGGCGCGCACATCCTCGCCGCGCTTGGTGTCGTGCGTGGACAGCGTCGTCATGGTGGCGGGCCAGCGCTGCGCGCGTTCGCTGTTGGACAGGTGGAACTCGTTGAGCGAGTGGGCGAATCGCGCCGGATTGCCGCCGACCTCCTGCAGCGAGACCAGCCGGGCGGCCTGATAGAACATGGTGTCCTCCACCGCCTTCGCGGTGACCGCGCCGCAGACCTGGCTGAACCGCACCGCCGCCTCACCATCCGAGGCCAGCGCGGCGACCAGCACCGCGAGCGGCGCGGTGAGTTCGCTGTTGCGCTTCTCCACCTCGGCGATGACGGCGCCGATCATGCCGGCCAGCGGCGCGTAGTCGGCCCGGTACACCGGCATGAAGGCGAGCACCTCGATGGTGGCGTTGGTCATCGCCATGGTGTCGAAACTGTCCGCGCCCGCGTCCCGCTTGATCGCCGCGACCAGGCGCCGAACCTCCGGCGCCAGAATGCTTTCCGCGACCGCCCGCTTGATCCGGTGCTCGGTCTCGCCGATCCAGGCGCGGTCGCTGCCGTGCCCGGCCACCTTCTTGGACAGCTCGGTGAGCGCCTGCTCGCCGTCCGGGTCGATGAGCACGCCGCCGAGGTCGGCGAGCGCGTCGTAGCCGGTGGTGCCGTCGACCGGCAGGGTCGAGTCGAGCGGCTCGCGGTTGGCCAGGATCTTCTCGATCAGCAGTAGGCGGTTCGGGCCGATCAGCCTGCGCACCCGCGCGAGATAGGCGGCGGGATAGGACAATCCGTCCGGGTGGTCGATCCGCACGCCGTCGATGAGGTCGTGTTCGCACCAGGCGGCCAGCTCGCGATGGGTGACCTCGAAGACCTCCTTGTCCTCCTGGCGGACCGCGGCGAGGCTGCTGACCGCGAAGAACCGGCGGTAGGTGCACACGCCCGCCTTCCAGCTCACCAGGCGGTAGTGCTGCTTGTCGTGGATGCGCAGCGCGTTGTCGCCGTCGGTGCCCTGCGCGATGGGGAAGCGCAGATCATGCAGGGCCAGCATCGGTTCGGAGCCGGAGCGATCGACGGTGAGTGCCGCCGGGTCGTTCTCGCTCTGTAACACGGGCAGGGCCAGGCGGCCGCCCGCGCCGTTGGCGGCGCTCCAGTCGATGTCGAAGTAGTGCGCGAAGGCGGATTCGCGGCCGTTGCGCAGCACGTCCCACCACCACTTGTTCTGTCGCGGATCGGCGACGCCGACGTGGTTGGGCACCATGTCGACGACCAAACCCATGCCGCGGCTGCGCACTTCGTCGGACAGTGCCTTGAGCCCGGCGGGCCCGCCGAGCGCGGCCGAGACCGTGGTGGGGTCGGTGACGTCGTAGCCGTGCGTCGAACCGTGTGCCGCGGTGAGGATCGGCGACAGGTACAGGTGCGAAATGCCCAGCTGCTGCAGGTATTCCGCGATCGTCCTGGCATCGCTGAAGGTCAGCGCGTCCGGCCGCAGCTGCAGCCGGTAGGTGCTGCGGATGGTGGTCGGCCGAGCCGGGGTGCGGCGCAGCGAGAGTGGATCGGTCACGTGCGTCTCGGTGGACTCCGGTGTGGTCATGGGTGTTCCGGTCATCCGTCGTGACGCAGAACCAGCAGACAACGGGATTCGACCGGTAGGGTCGCCGCCGCGGGGTAGGTGGCGTCGGACCGGCCGGTCGGCGTCGAGCAGTCCAGGGCGACGGCCCAGTGCGTGCCGTAGTCGGAGTTCGGGAGGGTGAAGTCCATGGCCTCGTCGTGGGCGTTGAAGCACAGCAGGAACGAGTCGTCGGTGATTCGTTCGCCGCGCGGGTCGGGTTCGTGGATGCCCTTGCCGTTGAGGAATACGGTCAGGGACTTGCCGAAGCCGCTGTCCCAGTCCGCGGTGGTCATCTCCGCGCCCTCCGGGGTGAGCCAGGCGATGTCGCGCGCGCGATCCTTCGACCGCACCGGCCTGCCGTCCAGGAAGCGGCGGCGCCGGAAGACGGGGTGCTCGGTGCGCAACGCGATCACGTTGCGGGTGAATTCGAGCAGGTCCGAATTCTGCTGCATCAGTGACCAATCCATCCAGGCCAGCGGGGAATCCTGGCAGTAGACGTTGTTGTTGCCGTGCTGGGTGCGGCCCATCTCGTCGCCGTGCGCGAGCATCGGCACACCCTGGCTGAGCACCAGCGTGGCCAGCAGGTTGCGACTCTGCCTGGCGCGCAACGCGAGAATGTGCGGGTCGTCGGTGTCGCCCTCGACACCGCAGTTCCACGACCGATTCCAGCTCTCCCCGTCGCGGTTGTCCTCGCCGTTCGCCTCGTTGTGTTTCTCGTTGTAGGACACCAGGTCCCGCAGGGTGAACCCGTCGTGCGCGGTGATGAAGTTGATGCTCGCGCTGGGCCTGCGGCCGGTGGCCTCGTACAGGTCGGAGGAGCCGGTGAGCCGGGAAGCGAACTCGCCCAGCGTGGCAGGCTCGCCGCGCCAGTAGTCGCGCACGGTGTCGCGGAACTTGCCGTTCCACTCGGTCCACAGGCCGGGGAAGTTGCCGACCTGGTAGCCGCCCTCGCCGACGTCCCACGGCTCGGCGATCAGCTTCACCTGACTGACCACCGGATCCTGTTGCACCAGATCGAAAAACGTGGACAGCCGGTCGACGTCGTGCAGCTCGCGGGCCAGCGTGGCGGCCAGGTCGAAGCGGAAGCCGTCGACGTGCATGTCGAGCACCCAGTAGCGCAGCGAGTCCATGATCAGCTGCAGTGTGTGCGGGTGCCGCACGTTCAGGCTGTTGCCGGTGCCCGTGTAATCCATGTAGTGCGAAGGGTCGTCGTCGAGGACGCGGTAGTAGGCGGCGTTGTCGATGCCGCGGAAGCCGATGGTCGGCCCGAGATGGTTGCCCTCGGCGGTGTGGTTGTAGACCACGTCGAGGATCACCTCGATGTCCTCGGCGTGCAGCGCGCGCACCATCGCCTTGAACTCGGTGACCGCCGAGTCGGCGCGTTTGATGGCGGCGTACTCGTTGTGCGGCGCGAGGTAGCCGAAGCTGTTGTAGCCCCAGTAGTTTCGCAGCCCCTGGTCGAGCAGCACGCTGTCGTGCAGGAACTGGTGCACCGGCATCAGCTCGATCGCGGTGACGCCCAAGCCTTTCAGGTGCTCGATGATCGCCGGATGCGCGATGCCGGAGTAGGTGCCGCGCAACTCTTCCGGCACGTCGGGGTGGGTGGCGGTCATGCCCTTGACGTGCGCCTCGTAGATCACCGTCTCGTGATACGGCCGGTTCGGCGCGCGGTCGGTGCCCCAGTCGAAGTACGGGTTGATCACCACGCCCGCCATGGTGTGGCCGAGCGAGTCGAGGCCGTGCGTGTACAGCGACGGGTCGTTGTCGAACTCGCCGTCGAACGCCTTGCCGTACGGGTCGAGCAGTAGTTTGCTCGGGTCGCAACGTAATCCGTGGTCCGGATCGTAGGGGCCGTGCACCCGGAAGCCGTAGCGCTGGCCCGGTCCGACCGCGGGCAGGTAGGCATGCCAGACGTACCCGTCGACCTCGTCCAGGGGCACCCTGGACTCGGTGCCGTCCCGGTCGATCAGGCATAACTCGACGGCGTCGGCAACCTCGGAGAACACCGAGAAGTTGGTGCCCGCACCGTCGTAGGTCGCGCCCAGCGGGTATGCGGTACCGGGCCACACACCGAGTGGTGTCGCGTCACCGGACGCGGAGTCGGGCTGAGCCATAGCAACGACATTAGCGGCAGCGGCATATCACTCGGCGCGGGTGGTGACGACTGGCAGTCTCGGCGGGGATCTGGGCAGCCGTCCAGCCAGCGCTGCGGGTGGTTCGGCAGAACGGCCGATCGGGCCCTTCCGCCCAGTACGACGCGCTGCGCCCAGCAGGCGGTCCCGGCCGGATGGCCGTCCTGGTAACCCCTCAGCAATGTCAGGGGCGGAGCTTATTCGGGCGAGCCGAGTGATCGTCGCCAGGTCTGACCGATCAGGTCGGCGCCCCAGCTGTGGTGCGGACTCTCCTCGGCCAGTTCGAAACCGGCGCGCTGGTAGATGTGCCGGGCCGCGGTGAGGACGTCATTGGTCCACAGCACGATCTCGCGGTAACCCGCTGCGGTGGCGAAGCGCAGGCATTCGTCGACCAGTGCGGCACCGACGCCGAGGCCGCGGGCAGTGGGCTCGACCAGCAGCAGGCGCAGCCGTGCGGTCGTGTCGTTCTCGGCGACGCAGAAGATGCTGCCCACCGGTTCGCCGCCGGATTCGGCGATCCAGGCGCGTTCGCGCTGTTCGTCGTGCGCGGCGAGGTAGTCGGCGACGATGCGCACGATCAGCTCCTCATATGTTCCGTCCCAACCGTATTCGTCGCTGTAGAGGCGGGCGTGCCGCTCGATGACCCACCCGTAGTCGCCCGCCTTCGGCTCCCTTATCACGAAAGGGGGCGCGGCTGCCGCGTTGGCGGGGTGGTCCAGGATCTGCTGGATGGTCTGCATCGCGGTGACCAGGCGGGCCCGCGCGGCGGGTGGTTTGGCGTTGAGCAGGTAGCCGATTTCGGCGCTGGAGCGCTGGTCGAGGACCGCGGCTATTTCCTTGCCCCGCTTGGTGAGTCGCACTTCCTGGCGGCGGGCGTCGCTCTCGGAGCGGTTGCGCTGGACCAGGCCGGCGTGCTCGAAGCTGGCCAGGATGCGGCTCAGGTATCCGGCGTCGAGATCGAGGGTCTGGCGCAGGGTTACCACCTCGGCGGTCCCGGAGTTGGCCAGTTCGAACAGGATTCGGGCCTCGGTGAGCGAATACTCGCTGTCCAGCAGGCCTTCGCGGAGCACGCCGATGACCCGGGTGTAGCGGCGGTTGAATTCGCGGACCGCGGCGATATCCGTGGCGGCGACGGTGGTCACGACGGCTCCCTTCGTGCGGTGATCGTTGACTCAGTCAAAGAATAACCCTGAGCGGCCGCTCGGCGACAGGAATTAGTCTCGCGCCCAGCTCCAGTGGTAACTTGAACGGCGTTCAAGCCCGCCCCTTCGGGCCGACCGCAAGGATTCCTGTGGCACTGACCCTTGACGAGATCACCGCCATCGATGCCAAGCACGTCTGGCATCCATACGGCGGATTCCCCGCGACAACCGAACCACTGGTCGTCTCGGAGGCCTCCGGTACACGGCTGACGCTGGCCGACGGTCGCCAGGTCATCGACGGGATGAGCTCCTGGTGGGCCGCCATCCACGGCTACCGGCACCCGGTGCTGGACGCCGCACTGGTGGCGCAGTCGCAGCGGATGAGCCACGTGATGTTCGGCGGGCTCACCCACGAACCGGCCGCGCGGCTGGCCGAACTGCTGGTCGAGCTCACGCCGGGCGGCCTGGACAAGGTGTTCCTGTGTGACTCCGGCTCGGTATCGGTCGAGGTCGCGGTGAAGATGTGCCTGCAGTACTGGCGCGCGCTCGGCCGGCCGGGGAAGCGGCGGCTGCTCACCTGGCGCGGGGGGTATCACGGCGACACGTTCACTCCGATGAGCGTGTGCGATCCGACGGGCGGCATGCACTCGCTGTGGACCGACGTCTTGGTGGATCAGGTCTTCGCGCCGATGCCGCCGGCCGACTATCGGGCCGAGTATGTGGCGGAGCTGGAGCGGATGATCAGCGCCCATGCCGACGAGCTGGCGGCGGTCATCGTGGAACCTGTGGTGCAGGGCGCGGGTGGGATGCGCTGGCATCATCCGCGCTATCTGACCGATCTGCGCAAGTTGTGTGACGCGCACGGGGTACTGCTGGTTTTCGATGAGATCGCGACCGGATTCGGCCGCACCGGAACGTTTTTCGCGGCCGATCAGGTGGGTGTCAGTCCGGATGTCATGTGTGTCGGTAAGGCGTTGACGGGGGGATATCTCACCCTCGCCGCGACGCTGTGCACCGCCGTGATCGCCGAGACGATCAGCGCGGAGCACGGTGGGTTGATGCACGGGCCGACCTTCATGGGTAATCCGCTGGCCTGCGCGGTCGCGGTGGCCTCGCTCGAACTGCTGACGGGTGGGGATTGGCGCGGGGAGGTGGCGCGGATCGAAACCGGACTCGAAGCGGGACTCGCGCCGTTGCGGGGCAGGCCCGGCGTGGTCGAGGTGCGGGTGCTCGGCGCGATCGGGGTGATCGAACTCGACCACCCGGTGGATATGCGCAGCGCGACCGCCGCCGCCGTCGACGCGGGGGTGTGGCTGCGGCCGTTCCGGAATCTCATCTACACCATGCCGCCGTTCATCAGCACTGATGAGGACGTCGCGGCGATCACGGTGGGGATGCGCGCTGCCGTCGAAGCCCAGTCCAGCGCGGCGAAACTCGGTTGACACTGCCTTCGGGTCTCTCGATATTGGTGGGGTGACTGCGGATACGTCAGTGCGTCCGGCCGAGAGCCGGTGGCGGTTTTGGCGATCACCGCAGGGGCAGCCCGCGTGGGCGCGCCCGGCGCTGCTCGTGGTCGCCGCGGTGACCACGGTGCTGTACGGGTGGGGCATCGGATCGGAAGCGCCGCACCTGTATTACGCGGCTGCTGTGCGTTCGATGTCGATGAGCTGGCACAACTTCTTCTTCGCCGCCTTCGATCCGGACGCGACCATCGGCATCGATAAACTTCCCGGCGCGTTCTGGGTGCAGACGCTGTCGGTGCGGATCTTCGGGCCGCACCTGTGGGCGTATCTGCTGCCGCAGGTGATCGAAGGTGTGCTGACGATTCTGGTGCTCTATCGCGCGGTACGCAGGCTGTCGAGTCCGGTAGCGGCGATCGTGGCGGTGGTGGTCGCGGCGCTGGTGCCCGCGACGGTCGCGCTGAATCGCGGCAATGTCGCCGATACGTTGCTCGTGCTGTTACTGGTGCTGGCGGCCGATCAGGTCGCGGTCGCGATCGAGTCGGGGCGGACTCGAAACATGGTGTACGCGGGCGTGTTTGTCGGACTGGCGTTCCAGGCCAAGATGGTGCAGGCGTGGATCGTCGTGCCGGTCATCGCGATCGCGGTGCTGGTGTGTGCGCCGAGGGCGCAGCTGCGCCAACGGATCACCGCCACCGTGCTGTTCGGTGTTGTCGCACTGACGATTTCGCTGGCGTGGATGTCGGTGGTCAGCCTGGTTCCCGACCGGGATCGGCCGTATGCCGATGGCAGCCAAGATAATTCGCTGTTCGAGCAGGTTTTCGTCTACAACGCCGCGAGTCGCGCCAATGATTCGTTCACCGTCGGCGCGGCGAACTTCTCCACCGGGAAGTCTCAGGCAGGCTATCGCGCCGAGCTGGTGCTCGGGCCCGAGAATCGGTTCGACCACGTCTTCGGTGGCGGCGGTGGGCGCGAGATCGGCTGGCTGGTGCCGTTGGCGCTGCTCGGTCTGCTCGTGCTCGCCGTGCTCGCGTTGCGTCGGCCTCGGGTCGATCCCGGCACCGGCGCGGTGTTCTTGTGGGGTGGGTGGCTGGTCATTCATCTGGCCGCGTTCCTGATCGCCGGCACGGTCAATCCGTACTACCTCGCGGTGCTGACGCCGGCGATCGCGGCGCTGATCGGGATGGGGGTGGTCGCTTTCGTGCGATCGGTGCACGTCCCCGGTGTGCGGGTGGTCGGCATCGGTGCTGCCGTGGCGACCGTCGCCTATGGCGGGTGGTTGCTGGGCGCGGCGTCGAGTGAGCTGCGCTGGGTGACCGTTGGTGTGGCGCTGACCTGTTGTGTAGCAGCGGTATTCGTGCGCCGGGCGCGAGTGCTGCCGGTGTTGCTCGTCGCGGTGCTCGCCGCGCCTGCGGTCGCCTCGGCCTCGGTGGTCGCCGACGACTACGGGCCGCTGGACACGCCGTTCGAATCGGCGCAGGCCCGCCAGGTCACCCAGGGTTTCCTGGCCGGGTCCGTGGATCAGGCTGCGGGGTTGATGGACCAGCTGCGGAAATCGCCTGGGGGCGAACGCTATCCGCTGATGACGTATACCTCCGTGCTCGCGTCACCGTTCATCCTGGCCACCGGCACGGAGATCCCGTCCATCGGCGGATTCACCGGCCGATCACCGGTCCCGACCACCGCCGACGTCGCCCGCATGATCGAAGGTAACCAAGTCGGCTTGGTGCTGATCTCGCCTGCCGACGACGATCGGATCACTTGGATAACGCAGCACTGCAAGAAACTGCCGGACACCGGTGACGGGCCCGGGTTGCTGGCTTACTTCTGCGGGCACAAGTAGCTCGACGGGCGTGCCCGGTTAGTTCACGCGATCCAGGGTGGCACGACCATGGTGTCGCTGCCCGGCACGCCTGCCTTGGCGCTCGCCTGCGCGGTGACGATGGCGGTAAAGCCTTCGACGGTGCTCACCTGACGAAGCACATCGGCGGGCATGATCACCGTATCGCCCTCGGCCGCAGTGAGTTTCACGCCGCCCAGGTCGATGGTCGCCCGGCCCGAGACGATGGTCCAGATCTGTTCGGTGTCGATGAAGTGGACCGGTCCCGACGTGTCGGCGGGCACCTCGACCCGCCAGAGCGCGAGCGAACTGCCGCCCTGGGTCGGCGAGGCGAGGGTGGTCATGACGCCGGCCGGGGTTTCGGTGCGGCGGGTTTCGGTGTGTTGGATGACGGTCATGCTCGGTCGCTCCGTAAGATAGACAATGAAGTTGTCCATATAGTCAACGAGGTTGTCCAATATGTCAAGTGACTCCGGTGGTTACGAGCTGCCGTTGCGGATGCTGCTCGGGTTTCGCGCCGTCATCGACGAGGTGCATGCCGAGTTGGCCGAGCATGGGCACGCCGAGTTGCGGCCGATGCACGGGTTCGTGTTCCAGGCCGTCGGTCGGGTCGGTGGGATGTACGGGTGCGCTGCCGCCGACCTCGGCCGTGCCCTCGGGATCTCGAAACAGGCGGCGGGCAAACACATCGAGGCGCTCGAGCGCCTGGGTTATCTGCGGCGCGGTCATGATCCGACCGATGCGCGGCGCAAGGTTTATACGTTGACCGACCGTGCCGTCGACGTGCTGGACCGGTCCGCGCGGATCTTCGACCGGATTCATGATCGGTGGGCGCGCCAGTTGGGGGCGGGCCGGCTGGCGCAGCTCGAACAGGATCTGCGTACCGTCACGCCGGGTGAGGTGTTCCGATTCGATACGCCGAACTGGTTCATGGGCTGAGGTGATGGCTCGGGACTATGCACCTTGAACGGCGTTCAAGTATGCTCCGGAGCTGTGACTACCGATCCGTTGCGTTGGTTGGATGAGCGCGCGTCCGCGCGGGTGGCCGCGGGGCTGCGCCGTGAGCTACGGCCCCGGGCGGCGCTGTCGCCGTCGATCGACCTGGCCTCGAACGACTACCTCGGGTTGGTTCGTCATCCCGAGGTGATCGACGGAGCGATCGAGGCGGTGCGGCGCTGGGGCGCCGGGTCGACCGGGTCGCGGCTCGTCACCGGCACTACCGTCGAACACGAGCTGCTGGAGACCGAACTCGCCGAATTCGTCGGCGCTGAAACAGGACTCGTCTTCGCCTCCGGGTATGCGGCCAACCTTGGCGTGGTCACCGCGCTGGCCGGGCGTGGGGCGCTGGTTGTTTCGGACGCGGGGAGTCACGCGTCGCTCGTCGACGCGTGCAGGCTGTCGCGGGCCCGGATCGAGGTCGCCGCGCACGGAGACGTCGACGCGGTCGACCGGCTGCTTGCCGCGCGGACCGAGGAGCGGGCGCTGGTGCTCACCGATTCGGTGTTCAGTGCCGACGGTGACCTCGCGCCGCTTATCGAGCTGCATCGGGTCACCAGGGCACGCGGCGCGGTGTTGATCGTGGACGAGGCGCACGGGCTCGGGGTGCGCGGCGAGGGCGGGCGCGGGCTGGTGCACGAAGTCGGCCTGGCCGGAGCGCCGGACCTGGTGATCACCGCGACCTTGTCGAAATCCCTTGCCGCGCAGGGTGGAGTGGTGCTGGCCAGCGAACGGGTGCGCGCCCACCTGATCGACGCCGCGCGCACCTTCATCTTCGATACCGGTCTCGCTCCCGCCGCCGTCGGTGCGGCGCGTGCGGCACTGCGGGTGCTGCGTCGCGAACCCGAGCTGGCGGGCCGGGTGTTGGAGCGTGCCGCCGACATCGCGCGGATTGCCGCTGTGCCCGCGCCGGATTCGGCGGTGGTGTCGGTCGTACTCGGCAAAGCGCAGGTCGCCTTCGACGCGGCGCAGGCGTGCCGGGCGCGCGGTCTCGACGTCGGCTGCTTCCGCCCACCGTCGGTGCCGGAGGGCACATCGCGGCTGCGACTGACCGCCCGCGCCAACCTCACTCCGGCCGAACTCGACACCATCGCAACGGTTCTCGGTGAAGTGCTGATCCAGGCCCGTGGGCTGGATGTGGTGCGCGCGTGAGGATCGAAGACCGTACGATCGCTCGAGTACATCGGTCGTGGAAGGCGGCGGGCGTTGTCGCGCTGATCGGTTCCGGTGGCCTGTCCCTGATCGCTGCGGCTTTCGTGCTGGCGGTGGCCGCATGAGCCTGCTGTTGATCACCGGAACGTCCACAGATGTCGGCAAGACCGTGGTTACCGCGGCCGTTGCCGCTATGGCGTTGGCCGACGGAAAGTCGGTGGCGGTGTGTAAACCGGGTCAAACCGGTGTTGCTCCAGGCGAACCCGGTGATCTCGCCGAAATCGAGCGCCTCACCGGTGTCACTCGAACCCTCGAACTCGCGCGCTACCCGGACCCACTGGCACCCGACACCGCCGCCCGCCGTGCGGGGCTGCCTGAGCTGACGCTGGCCGAAACCGTTGCCGGGATAGACGCACTCGGCGACGCCGATCTCACCCTGGTGGAAGGTGCGGGCGGCCTGCTGGTCCGGCTCGGCGATTTCACCCTCCTCGACCTCGCCCAAAAACTTGACGCCCCCGTACTTTTGGTAACCGCCGCTGGCCTCGGCACCCTCAACCACACCGAACTGACCACCCGCGCACTGCAATCAGCGGGCGTCCGATGCGCAGGCCTGGTAATCGGCTCCTGGCCCACCACCCCCGACCTCGCCGCCAACTGCAACCGAGTCGACCTACCCCGCGTAACCGGCATCGACCTAGTCGGCACCATCCCCGCAGGCACCGGCTCCTGGCCCCGCAACAGCTTCACCGCCGCAGCCCCCACCTGGTTCACCCCCACCTGGTCCCCCTTCGGCTGACCCACGTTGCACCCCGCGCGCGGTTTCGCCCCGCGCGCACGAATCTGCCGGCAAATTCGTGCGCGTCGAGCGAATCGCCGCGCGGGGCGGGCGCCTGGTTGTGTGCGGATTGCTTGCCTAGCCGGATCCTGTATTGCGCATCGTTTCGCGCACGAATCTGCCGGCAAATTCGTGCGCGTCGAGCGAATCGCCGCGCGGCGTGTCCTAGGTTGCGCGGACTGTCCGCCGGGCCGCGTTGTATGTGTCGCGGGTCGCGGGTCGCGGGTCGCGGGTCGCGGGTCGCGCGGAGGCGGTGCGTCAACGAGGCATGCGCTGCGCATCGTTTCGCACGCCGCGCACGAGTTTGCTCGCGAATCAGTGCGCGGCGGGTGGATCGGTGCGCGGCGTCAGCAACGTGCGTTGTGGTGGTCTGCGGATCGGCCGAGCTGTGCGCACGGGGCCGCGTGCCGATTCGCCACTGGGCCGCGCATTGTTTCGCTTCCCGCGCATGAGTTTGCTGGCAAATTCGTGCGCGGGAAGCGAACTGGTGCGCTGCGTCAGCGGATGGTGTCGTCGGCGCGGGGCTGGATGGGGGAGGCGGGGACGAGGTTCCAGCGTTCGAGTTGTTTGCGGATTTGTTCGGCGGCGTCGATGTTGAGGGGGCCGCTGGTCCACATGGCGTAGGGGAGGTTGAGGAAGCGGCCCTCGGTGACGGCGCGGAGCTGGTTGATGCCGGGCTTGGCGCGCAGCGCCTCGACCTTCTGGGCGAAGGTTTGCGGCGGGTAGTCGACGAACATGATGGCGTCGGGGTCGGCGGCGGCCAGGCGCTCCCAGGACACCCTGGTCCAGGTGTCGGCCACGTCGCTGAGTGCGTTGCGGCCGCCCGCGGCATCCAGGATCGCTTGCGGCGCACCGAAACTGCCGCTGGACATCAGGGAGTCGGTGGCGCTGTCGAACAGGAAGATGGTCGGCTTGCGCTCGGCCTGCGGTGCGCTGGTCAGCGCCGCGAGCCGCTGGTCGAGGTCGGCGGTGACCGCGGTGGCGCGGTCGGCGCGGCCGGTGATGGCGCCGAGGTTGGTGAGGTCGGTGCGCAGCGCTGTCCACGGTTCGACGATGCCGCGCGGGCGTTCGCCATTGTGCTGGCGGCAGCTCTCGGTGAGCGTGTAGGCCGCGATTCCCGCCTTGTTCAACGAATCCGGCGTCAGGTTCTTGGCCTCGTCGTACCCGTAGCTCCACCCCGCGACCATCACGTCCGGCCCCTGCGCCAGCACGGTCTCCCGCGACGGATATTCCGGCGCAACAGACTTCAACTGATCGACCACCGGCCCGTAGTGCCTGCGCAACGTGCCCGCGTCCCGTTGCACGCTCGACACGGCGGCCACCTGGTCCTGCGCCCCGAGCGCCAGCGCCATCGAGATCAGGTTCCCGTCATTGACGAACAACCGCTTCGCCGGAGCCGGAAACCGCACGTCCACATCACAATTGCGGATCGTGAGATCCCCGGCGGTGGTCTGCTGCGCGCTACATCCGGCCACCGCCGCGGCCAGCGCAACCGCGACCAACACGCGCAAGGTGTGCTTCATGAATTCGCCTTTCAAGGTAACCAACAGTTTCGAGTAGTCATCTGCCAACGGGGACAGGGCAGCGCTGAATCACGAGAACGGCCGCCGCGCAGTCTCGTTCGCAGGCGCCGGCACGGGCCAACGGGTCACGGTGACGGCGAATCGCGGGAGGCGCACGGTGCCGCTCGAGGCAGTGGGACGCGACTGACGCGTGCTCCGTGGTATCGCGGTCGGATGTCGGCGACGTTCTCGGCGACCAGGGTCATGGTGCGAGCTCGCGGGGAGTGATCAGCAGGTGGGGGTCGCCGGTTTCGGGGTGGGGGACGCGGAGGGCGCGGACACCGAAGACCTCGTCGACCACCTCGGGAGCGAGGGCGGTGCCGGGTGGGGCGAGGGGGTGGGCGGTGCCGTTGTGTAACACCAGGATTCGGTCGCAGTAGCGGTCGGCCAGGGCCAGATCGTGCAATGCCATGACGACGGTCCGGTTCAGTGTGCGGGCCAGGGCGAGGAGTTCGAGGCGATGGGTGATGTCCAGGTGATTGGTCGGCTCGTCGAGCAGCAGCACCGGGGTGTTCTGCACGAGGGCGCGGGCAAGCAGCACGCGTTGGCGTTCGCCGCCGGAGAGGCGATGGACCGGGCGATCGGCGAATCCGGCGAGGTCCACCGTGGCCAACGCGTCCTGGACGGCGTGCTGTTCCTGCGGTGAACCGGCACCCCACGGCGGCAGATACGGTGTCAGCCCGAGTGCCACCACCTCGCCCGCGCGCAGGTCGGCGGGTGGACGCTCGTCCTGCGCCACCATGGCCACCGTGCGCGCCCGCCGTCGTGACGACAGTTCGTGCAGCACTTGGCCGTCCACCAGCACCTGCCCGCGCACCGGCCGCCGCACTCCGGCCAGCGTCCGCAGCAGCGTCGACTTACCCGTGCCGTTCGGTCCGACGATCCCGACCGTCTCTCCGGCCTGGATCGCGAAGGCCACGTCGGCGACCACGGTCTTCCGCCCGGCGGCACACGCGAGCCTGCGCACCTCCAATGTCCCAGCGTTGCTTCGGTTTTCGACCGAACCGCCCGCCGCGCGCTCGCGTTCGTTCGGTCTGACGGCCCCGTCGCGCTCACGCTCATTCGGCCCGGCCGCAAGCGGCTGGTCCGTGGCACGCTCGACGGTTTCCGCGTCGTGACCGAGTTCGGGTCTATTAGCGGACCCACTGTCCGACCGATGACGGTTGGGTCCGTTCATGATTCACCGAACCGATAGCGTCGACGCCCCATCAGGATCAGGAACGCCGGGGCACCGATCAGGCCGGTCAGCACGCCGACCGGAATTTCGGTGGGGCGGACCAAGATTCGGGTGGCGGCGTCGGCGACGACGAGGAACAGTGCGCCGCAGAGAGCGCAGGCGGGTAGCAGGCTGCGGTGGCGCGGGCCGACCAGCAGGCGGGCGGCGTGCGGGACGACCAGGCCGACGAAGCCAATGCCGCCCGACACCGCGACGAGCACCCCGACCAGCACCGCGAGCAACAAGAACAGAGCGACGCGCAGTTCCTTCACGGGAACACCGAGGGAAGCAGCGGTATCGGCGCCGACGGTCAGCGCATCCAGCCAACCGCTCGCGAGGAGCAACGCGAGACCGGCGAGCGCAACCACGCTCAGCGGCAACGCGATTCGCGTCCAATCGGCCCCCGCGAGGCTGCCGAGTAACCAGAACAACACCGATTGGGCCGCACCGGGATCCGGTCGGCGGAAGATGAGATAACTGCTCAACGCGGCGAACGCAGAGCCGAGCACGGTGCCGGTGAGCACCAGCCGCAACGGCGTCAGCCCACCCTGCGCGACCGCGATCAGGAACACCAGCCCCGCCGCGACGAACGCCCCGGCCAGTGCCCCGCCGGACAACGCCCACACCCCGGCACCGGCGAACAGCCCGGAGGTGATCACCGCCGCCGCACCGACACCCGCACCCGACGACACCCCGAGCAGATACGGATCGGCGAGCGGATTACGTACCAGCGTCTGCATGGCCGCCCCGGCCAACGCCAGTCCGGCCCCGACGATCGCGGCGAGCACCGTGCGCGGTACCCGTAACTGCCAGACGATGGTGTCCAAGCCGAAGTCGGTGGGCGTCTGCCCGGTGACGCGGTGCCGCAGCACTTCCAACACCGAGGAGACCGGCAGCGTTTCCGCGCCGAACCCGGTCGCGAGAATCATCGCGCAGATCAATAGCGCCCCGAGGACGGGGAAGATGACCGCCGCGCGGACACGGCTCATGCTGGCGCTCGGTTCCAGCATGCGCCGAGGCGCGCTGGTACATGATTCGCTCGCTACGCGCGCGCGGCGGTAGTGCTCCACAGGCAAGTCGCGGCCTCTCCAGAGTTGTCCGGCAGGGGAGGTCTGACTTTCGCCGTGGTGGCGATCACAGTGGCGCGACCGTTCCGGGATTGCACCGGATTCTCGCACCTGCCAGGGATGACGGCAGAACTCTACCGGTCGGTCGGGTTAACACCCGCCGCCGGGTCACGAGTGGAATGGCAGCCGTCCACACCCTTACGTACGGTGGGATAGATGTCGCCGTTCGATGACCGGCACCCGTCCACTGTTTCGGACTGGGACGACGCGCGACGCAAAGCCCGGCTGCGGGACACCAACCTGTGGCACGAGTGGAAGACGTTGCGCCGGACCAGGTCGGCAGTCCTGCGAGTGCTCGTACTGCTCGCCGCGGTACTGGTCGTCTTCGCCCAGTACCTGACCTTCGATGTCGAACCGGAACAAGCCCGCCTCGCCCGCACCGAGCCCGCGATCCTGCCCGTCGCCCCGCCCACCGATCCCAAGAACTGGGACACCGTCGTGGTGGACATGGTCGGCCTCGGCGGCCTGGACGCCAGCGCGACCGCCGCCGCCCTGCCCTCGCTGCGCGGCATGGGCGTGGTGTGGGCCATCCGCTACGACAACGAAGGTATCGACACCAAGGTGATCGCCGACCTGATCGTGCGCGCCGCCGAACTATCCGGGCTGAAGAATATCGTGCTGGTCGGGCACTCGATGGGCGGTGTGATCGCGCTGGAGGTCGCGAAACACGTCCATCTCGACAGTGACCGCCGCCTGGTCGGCGTGATCCTGGACTGCACCCCGGTGGACCTGAACGCGGTCCGCCCGGCGAGCCGCGGCGCGGGCGAGGACATGGTGCGCTGGATGCGCTGGCTGCCCGGTGCGCGCGAGAGCAGGCTGTTGCGGCTCGCGGTGGAAACCTACGCGCGCCGAGACCGTTTCATGTACGACGGCGGCGGTGGGGTGCCGCCCGGGGTCCGTTTCGGCAAGCTCGGCGAGGTGCTGCACGAGGTGTTGCGGGAGAAGATCTTCTCCCGCAACGCGGCGAGCAACGGTCTCATCGAGGCACAGTTCACCGCGATCGTGGCCGGCGGCGCGACGGGTGATCTGCGAGCGTTGGCCGAGCCTGCGGACGGAAAGCCGCGTCCCGCCATCGTTTTCATCCGCCCGCGCGATCCGGACGCGGACCAGGTGGTCGATGTCGAGTACTCGCACCGGGTGCTGATCGAGCAGTCCGGCGGCGTGGACGGCACGCTGTCGGTGGTGCTCGCGCGAAACACCGGGCACGCCAACCCGATGCAGCGGCCGACCGAATACAACACGTTCATCGAACAGCAGATAGTGCCGTTCATCCAGCGCTTCCAGGCGCAGGTCCGGGACGCTCCGCTCGCGGCGGCGCCGCGCTGAGCAGTTCGAACCAGCCTGAGACAAACGGTGTTCGGGCCAGATTTGTCTTGTTTGAATCCGTGTATGTACCGACCCCGCACGTTTTTGTTCGGCCGCCAAGGCCGCACCACCGCCGCATTGCTCGCCGTGGCAACCGTTGCGACCCTCGGACTCACCGGCTGCGCGAACAACGACAAGCCGGTCGGTCCCGTCGCCGTGGACACGCCACTGCCCGTTGAAGTTCCAGCTGGAACCAAACTCGTTGTCGCCGACCAGTCCGAGCGCCTGCAGCAGGTCCTTCGGGCGTCCGGCGAGCTGGACAAGCTGCCGTTCAAGGTCGAGTTCGCCAACTTCACCGGCGGCCCGGCCATTCTCGAAGCATTCCGCGCGGAAGCCGCCGACATCGCGCCGGTCGGCGACGTACCGCCGATCCACGCGCTGATCGCCGGGCAGGACGTGCCGATCGTAGCCGCCTATCAAACCAGCACCACCGCACTGAAACTCGCGGTGGCACCGGGGAAATCCATCGCCACGCTCGCCGATCTCAAGGGCAAGAAGATCGCCTACGCGGAAGGCACCGCGCAGCAGGCGGCGGTGTTGCGCGCGTTGGACAAGGCGGGACTGAAACCCGGTGACGTGCAGCTGATCCGGTTGCAGCTCGCGGAGTTCCTGGACGCCGTGCGTACCGGTCAGGTCGATGTCGCGCCGTTGATCGAGCCGAATGTCACTCGACTGCTGCGGACTCCGGGCGCCTCGCTGATCCCGGACTCGCAGACCGATGGCATCTACGGCGGGCTCGGCTACCTGTATGCCCGTCGCGCGGTTACCCAGGATCCGGCCAAGGCTGCCGCGGTCCGAGCCCTCGTCGGTGCCTTCGTGCGTTCCTTCCAGTGGTCCAATACCCATCAGGACGAGTGGGCGCGCAAGTACTACGTGGAGAATCAGAAGGTCAGTCCTGAGGATGCCAAGCGCATCGTGGATTCGCTGGGCACCTTCGTTTTCCCGCACCTGGATCAACAGCTCGTCGACCGGCAGCAGGCCACCATCGACGCCATCGACAAGGCCGGTGAGCTGCCGAAGAAGGTGCAGGCGGCGAAGGGCTTCGACCTGCGCTACAACGCCGCGATCACCGAGGCGGTCACCGCGAGCGGCGCCGCGTTCGAACCGAAGGCCCGTTGATGGCCACGGTGGACGCCGGGGTATGGCACCGGCTCGGACGTACCGCCGCACCGGCGCGGCAACTGGCCAAGCGCAAGCCCGCCCGGCCGCGGCTCGGACCGGGACGCCCGATTCCGTTCGGCGCGGCCATCGGGCCGACGCTGCTGATCCTCGCCTGGGTGCTCGGATCCGCCTCCGGCACACTGGATTCGGAGACGCTGCCCGCCCCGTGGACGGTCGCCGCGACCGCCGGTGACCTGATCTCGGACGGCAGGCTGCAATCCAATCTGCTCACCTCCGTGCAGCGCGCCGGTATCGGACTGGCCATCGGTGTCCTCATCGGGCTGGTGCTCGCGCTGGTCGCGGGATTGAGCCGCATCGGTGAAGCGCTGGTGGACGGGCCGATTCAGATCAAGCGCGCGATTCCGACGCTCGCGTTGATCCCGCTGTTCATCGTGTGGTTCGGCATCGGCGAGGAGATGAAGCTGGTCGTCATCACGACGAGCGTGGCGATCCCGATCTATCTGAGCACCCACGCGTATCTGCGCAGCGTCGACTCCAGGTACGTGGAACTCGCACAGACGGTGGGTCTTTCGCGCTGGGGGTTCATCCGGCGGATCGCGCTGCCCGGCTCGCTGCCCGGCTTCTTCACCGGACTGCGGCTCGCGGTCACCATCGCCTGGCTGGCCTTGGTCGTGGTGGAACAGGTCAATGCCACCAGCGGCATCGGCTACCTGATGACCCAGGCCCGCACCTACGGGCAGATCGACGTGATCGTGGTCGGGCTCGTGATCTACGGCCTGCTCGGACTTTTCGGCGATCTCGCCGTGCGCGCGGTGGAAAGGAAGGCGCTGTCATGGCGACAGACATTGGGGGACTGAGCGTCGTCCGCACGCGCGAACTGCGGCGCGGGTTCGGCGAACGGGTCGTGTTGCGCGACGTCGATCTCGATATCGCGCGCGGGGAATTCGTTGCCCTGCTCGGGCGTAGCGGTTCGGGCAAGAGCACGCTGCTGCGCGCGCTGGCGGAACTGGACTACGACGTACCCGGCTCGGGTGAACTGACGGTGCCCGCTGAACGTGCGGTGGTGTTCCAGGATTCGCGGCTGCTGCCCTGGATTCGCGTGCTCGACAACGTGACGCTCGGCTTGAGCGGACACGGTGCCGCCGAGCGCGGTCGGGCCGCCCTCGCCGAGGTCGGCTTGGCCGGTCGCGAAAAGGCCTGGCCCAGGCAGCTTTCCGGCGGTGAGCAGCAACGCGTCGCGCTGGCTCGTTCGCTGGTGCGGGAGCCGGAACTGCTGCTGGCCGACGAACCGTTCGGCGCGCTGGACGCGCTCACCCGGATCAAGATGCACGCGCTGTTGCAGGACCTGTGCGCCAAGCACCGGCCTGCCGTCCTGTTGGTCACCCATGACGTCGACGAGGCGCTGCTGCTCGCCGACCGCGTCCTGGTGCTCGACGAGGGCCGCATCGCCGTCGATCAGCGCATCGACCTGGAACGTCCACGCACGCACAGCGATCCGGCCTTCATCCGCCACCGGTCGCTGCTGCTCGCCAGTCTCGGCGTCGGTACCACCGACCTGCCGGGTCACCACGAAGAAGAGAAGCAAGCCTCATGAGTAGTCCCCGTCAGCTCAGTCTCAACGCGTTCATCTACCCGTCCGGTCACCACGAGGCCGCCTGGCGGCATCCCGACAGCCAGCCCGGCCGGATCTATGACGTCGACTACTACCAGGAGATCGGCCGCACCGCCGAGGCCGCGAAACTCGACGCGGTGTTCTTCGCCGACGGGCCCGCGCTGCGCACCAACGTCAAGCACAACGCGGGTTCCGGCCTGGAGCCGATCACCCTGCTCACCGCCATCGCCACGGCGACAACGCATCTCGGGCTGATCGCGACCGCCTCGACCACCTACTACGAGCCCTACAACCTGGCGCGGCTGTTCTCCACGCTGGACCACATCTCCCGCGGCCGAGCGGGCTGGAACATCGTCACCACCGGAACCGACCTGGCCGCCGCCAACTTCGGCCTCGACAAGCACCCCGACCATGCCGAACGTTATGCGCGGGCACGGGAATTCGTGGACGCCGTGGTCGCGCTGTGGGACAGCTGGGAGGACGACGCCATCCTGCTGGACCAGGCGGGCGGGGTATACGCCGACCCGGACAAGATCCACCCGATCGACTTCGTCGGCGAACACCTGAGGGTGCGTGGACCTTTCAACGCACCGCGCACGCCGCAGGGCTATCCGGTGCTCGTGCAGGCTGGCGCGTCCAACGAAGGCCGTTCGTTCGCAGGCAAATACGCCGAGGCGATCTTCACCGCGCATCAGCGACTCGAGGACGCGCAGCAGTTCTACGCCGACATCAAAGCGCAGGCACAGGGTTTCGGCCGCAACCCCGACCACGTCAAGATCCTGCCCGGCATCAGCCCGTTCATCGGCGACACCGAGGCGGCGGCCAAGCGGCTGGAGCGTGAGTTCAACGAGCTCACCGTGCCGGAATACGGTCTGACGCAACTGGAGAACATCGTCGGCAAGAGCCTGCGCCACCTGCCGCTCGACGAGGCGGTCCCGGTGGATCTGTTCGACGACGCGGGGGATGTCACTGACAACGGCCGCAGCCGCCTGCAGGTCGTCGCGGGCATCGTGCAGCGCGAGCGGCCGACCGTGCGCGGGTTGCTGCACAAGCTGGCCGGTGCGCGAGGGCACCGAGTGTTCGCGGGCACCCCCGAGCAGGTCGCCGACACCATCGAGGAGTGGTTCCGTAATGGTGCGGCAGACGGTTTCAATGTGATGCCGCCGTACTATCCGGGTGGACTCGAGGTGTTCGCCGAGACTGTCGTGCCGATCCTGCAGGAGCGCGGCCTGTTCCGCACCGAGTACACCGGCACGACGCTGCGTGACCACTTCGGCCTGCCGCGTCCGGCGGGCCGGACAGCGCGCCACCCGGCCTTGGCCCAGTGAGCGAGGCGGACTGTCTACGAACCCGCCGGACCATCCACGGCACGGAGTACCGCGCAGGTGAATTGTGTCGCAACGTAATTCGACTCACGGTCAACGCTGAGTCACACCGTCTCGCTGCGTCGATCGTAGGTTCCACCGCGGCGTCGGCGCGGTGAGCGTACCGGTCGATACCGCCACTGCCGAGCCTGTTCGGCTACGTTCGCTCATCTGGACGGTGTTCGTCCCGATGGCGTTGTACGGCATCGGAGCCGGCGCCGCGGCGCCGATGTACGCGCTGCGTGCGTTGGATCTCGGGGCATCGATCGGACTGGCCGGGGTGCTGGTGTCGCTGAGCGGGCTCGGCATGGTGCTGGCTGATCTGCCCGCGGGGCGGATCGTGGCCCGGATCGGTGAGCGGGGTGCGATCGCCGTCGGCTCGGTGCTCGGCGTGCTCGGTGTGGTCTGCGCGATTGTCGCGCCGAATGTCGGCGTGCTCGCGGTGGGGATGCTGCTCAATGGCGCGGCCGGTGCGGTGTGGGGGCTGGCTCGCCAGTCCTACATCGTGGCGGTCGTGCCCGCCGCGGAACGGGGCCGGGCGATGTCGACGCTGGCCGGAGCTAATCGGCTCGGGTACTTCTGCGGCCCGTTCCTCGGTGCCGCGCTGGTGCACGCCATGGGGCCGAGTGGCGCGTTGTGGTTGCAGCTCGGCACCACGGTGCTGTCCGGCCTGGCGATGGTCGCGATACCGTCGCCCGAGGGCGCCGATTCGGACGTGGGCGGACACACGTTGCGTTCGGTAGTCGTCGAAAACCTCGGAGTGCTCGGGACTTTGGGGTCGGCGGCGCTGCTCATGGGCGCGGTGCGGGCGGCCAGGATCGCGGTGCTTCCGTTGTGGGCGGCGCACATCGGGCTGAGTGCGTCGGCAACCAGCGTGGTGTTCGGCATCGCGGGCGCGGTGGACGTACTGATGTCCTATCCGGCGGGTCTCTGGCTCGACCGGCGCGGCAGTCGCGCCACCGGCGTCCCGGCAATGGTGTTGTTCGCCATCGGATTCGGTGCACTGCCACTCACCTCATCGATGCTCGGCATGGGCGCGGTCGCCGTCGTACTCGGCCTCGCCAACGGTGTCAGCAATGGTGTGATCATGACCGTAGGCGCGGACGCGGCACCGGAAGGCCGCCGCGCCGAATTCCTGGGCGCCTGGCGGTTGACCCACGACATCGGCATGTTCGCGGGCCCTATCCTCGCCGGCGCAATCAGCGCCGTTGCCCTGCTGAGCGTTTCGGCGCTCGCCCTGGCCGCCGCGGCTGCCGTCGGCGCGGTCGCCACCTACCGCTGGTTCCCGGGAGCGGGAGGCGGTGGGGGAAGGGGGTAAGTGGTGGGAGGGGCGCTCAGCGGACCTTGGTGCCGAGGAGGTGGCGGACGCCCGCGATGAACAGTTGCAGGCCGAAGTCGAAACGGGCGGTGGGGTCGGGGGTTTCGTCGAGGGGGGTGTTGTCGTCGGGAAGGGCGCCCGCGGAATCCATTTGCATCCTGGACTGTTCGTCGACGGTCTGGCCGAGGACGTAGTACAGCAGCGTGAACGAGGTGAGTTCGGCTTCGGGGCGGGGCATGCCCGCGCGAATGGCCGCGCTGGCCATGCGTTCCCGGCCCTTGCTGGTGGTGAGCCTGGATGCGTAAGTGGCCGAGACCAATTCGGCGCCGTCGCGGTAGGCGAGCAGGCAGTCGCGCAGCCGGTGCGCCAATTCGCTGACCTGGCCGGACCATTCGGTGGCGGCGATCGGATCGTCCATCGGCTGCAGGATCTTGTCGGCGACCGCGCCGAGCAGCGCCTGCTTGTTGGGGAAGTGCCAGTACAGCGCGCCGGGCTGCACCTGGAGCGAGCCCGCCAGCCTGCGCATGGTCAGGTCGGCGAGGCCGTACTGGTCGAGGATCGCGACGGCGCCGTCGACCACGTCCGCTCTGTGCAGTTGCACCCGAATTCCTTCCCTGTCCGATGGTGGCCTCGCGGCCGCCGTCGTGGTTACGCAGGTTACCGTCGGCGGCCCGGCGCGCCCCCTTCGCGGTGGCGTACCCGGCTCGCAGTGTTTTGACTCACTGTCTCGTCTACCCTAGCCTGAACACCGTTCAAGTTGCCCGGCCACCTCGGCCGACCGAAGGGATTCGCGCAGTGACCCAGGCTTCCGTCGACACCTATTCACCCACCACCGCCGGGATTCTCGAGATCGCCCGCGAGCAAGTGCTCGAGCGCGGCGAAGGACTGACCCAGGAGCAGACCCTCGAGGTGCTCCGCCTCGGCGACGACCACCTGGAAGAACTGCTGGCCTTGGCGCACGACGTGCGGATGAAGTGGTGCGGCCCCGAGGTCGAGGTCGAGGGCATCATCAGCCTCAAGACCGGCGGCTGCCCCGAGGACTGCCACTTCTGCTCCCAGTCCGGCCTGTTCCAGTCGCCGGTGCGCGCGGCCTGGCTCGACATCCCCAGCCTCGTCGAGGCAGCCAAGCAGACCGCCAAGACCGGTGCCACCGAGTTCTGCATCGTCGCCGCGGTGCGCGGCCCGGACGAGCGGCTGATGGCGCAGGTCGCGGCCGGCGTCGAGGCCATTCGCAACGAGGTCGACATCCAGGTCGCGTGCTCGCTCGGCATGCTCACCCAGGACCAGGTCGATCAGCTCGCCGCCATGGGCGTGCACCGCTACAACCACAACCTGGAGACCTCGCGCTCGCACTTCCCGAACGTGGTCACCACGCACTCGTGGGAAGAGCGCTGGGACACTCTGCGGATGGTCCGCGAGGCGGGCATGGAGGTCTGCTGCGGCGGCATCCTCGGCATGGGCGAAACCCTGGAGCAGCGTGCGGAATTCGCGGCCAACCTGGCCGAGCTCGAGCCCGACGAGGTGCCGCTGAACTTCCTCAACCCGCGCCCGGGCACCCCCTTCGGCGACCTCGAGGTGCTGCCCGCCGCCGACGCCCTGCGCGCGGTCGCCGCGTTCCGGCTCGCGTTGCCGCGCACCATCCTTCGCTTCGCCGGCGGTCGCGAGATCACCCTCGGCGACCTCGGCGCCAAGCAGGGCATCCTCGGCGGCATCAACGCCGTCATCGTCGGCAACTACCTGACCACCCTCGGTCGGCCCGCCGAGGCGGATCTCGATCTGCTCGGCGAATTGAAGATGCCGATCAAGGCGCTCAACGAAACCCTTTAGGGAGACCCATGAGTAATGTCATGGGCATGGACGAGCGCTACAACCCGTTCACCGGCAAACGGATCGTGCCCGGCCTCGACGACGCCGTGCCCGCGGCCGCCGCGCTCGGCTTGGAGCCGCCGCGCTTCTGCGAGCACTGCGGTCGCCGGATGATCGTGCAGGTGAGCCCCGACGGCTGGTGGGCCAAGTGTTCCAGGCACGGCGTGATCGACGCGGCCAGTCTGGAACTGCGCTAGTGCAGGCGTCGCGGAGTGGGGTGCGGCGCGAAGTGGGCGCCGCGGTGGTGATCGCGGTGGCCGTCATCGTGGTGAGCGCGCTGGCCGGTGCCGGCTGGGGTCTGCTCGCGCCGACCGAGCAGCTGTTCGTGGCCGAGCCGGGCCGGGGCGCGGTGTTGACCGGGGAGAGCGGGCATCAGTTCGACGCGGTGGCGATGTTCGTGTGTTTCGCCGCGGTGGTCGGCGTGCTCACCGCGGTCGCGGCCTGGCGGTGGCGCGGCGTGCGCGGGCCGCTGTTGCAGATCGGGTTGCTCGTCGGCTCGCTGATCGGCGCGCTGGTGATGGCGCGACTCGGCGAGCAGGTCGCCGAGTGGTACCACCCGCGGCCGCACAATCCGCCGGTCGGGCAGATCGTCGAGTTGCCGACGGAGGTCGGCACCTGGGTCGCGCTGGTCGTGCAGCCGCTGCTCGCGTCGCTGCTCGTCCTGTTCTTCGCCGCGTTGAATTCGTCCGAGGATCTGGGCACGGGCGCTGCCGTCGAGGCCGGATCGGATGATCCGGCAGGCACGTTCGGACCGTACGGTGCGGCGTACCCAGCGGGCAGCGGCCCGCTCCCTTACGGTAGTTACGAACCGGTCGGCGAGGCCGGTTCCGGTTCGATACCGGAGACTCGTCCCCACCGCTGACGCGTTGTCCGAACCGTTGCCCGCGGGACGGCACATGCGTACCAAACGAGCCTAGAATTGTGGGACACGCTGTGCGTTCAGAGAGGAACGAGTCGTGGCGTTCGTCGGTAGCGGGCCCATCGTCGAGGAACTCGACGCGATGTTCTGGCGAGTGGTCGATCCGCTCGTCTATCAAGGTGCTTCCGAGGAATTCGTGATTCCCGCCGGGTTCCGCACCGACTTCGCCTCGGTGCCGCGCGCGCTGGTCTGGCTCGTGCCCCGCTACGGCGCCTACACCCGCGCCGCCATCCTGCACGACTACCTGCGCAGCACGCACGCGGTGAGCATCGCGGACGCGGACGGGATCTTCCGGCGCTGCCTGCGCGAACTCGGCGTCGCGGTGCCGCGCCGCTGGATGATGTGGGCGGCAGTACGTTTGGCCAGCGGCCTGACCGGCGCGAGCTTCGGCGACGTGGCCACCTGGATACTGATCGCCGTACCCTCCGTTGTCTTCCTGGCGATCCCGGCGGTCGTCGTGCAGGTCTTCCTGGTGCTGTTCTGGTTGATAGAACTGGTCTTCTGGGGAATCAACCGGCTGTTCACCGACACTGCCACCCCGCCGCCACAACCCCAAATGAAAACCGCCTGAGCTGGTCTCGAGGTAGCGTTTCCGGCGTGTTCACGCGGGGGCCAGACGTAGTTCGCCGGTTCAGTGCTGCGCGGATCTCGCTGCCTGCCTGGCGGTGTCCGTGGTGAAGGGCCGCCGCAACCGTGACACGCTGGTCGTGCAGGTGCGCCGACTGATATCGACGCTGCGCGTGCCGCAGCCGTGGGATCTGGCCGCCTTCCTGGAACAAGTCGCGGCGTTGCTGGGCAAGGAGATTCGGCTCGTGCCGTTGCCGACAGGCACGGCTGAGGAGCTGCCGTGCGGTTTGGTGCTCGAACGCGCCACCGACATCGTGATCGCCTACGACGCACACAGTTCCGGCTATCACGCCGATCACATTGTGCTGCACGAGATCGGGCATCTGCTGCTCGACCACGCGGGCGGCGCCGAGTGCGGAGCCGCCCGGTCGATCGTCGAAATCCTGTTCCCCAGCGTGGATCCGGACAGCGTGCTGCGGGTGCTGCACCGCAGCGACTACGACGACCTCGCCGAACGGCAGGCCGAACTGTTCGCCTCGCTGGTCATGTCCGAATCCCGGACGGACTCCGTGGGTTCGCCGTTCCGCCGGCTCATGTTCCTGGATTGAACTCTGACCGATGGTGACTTCGTCTTGGCCGACCGCGCTGTCGCTGCCGCTGGTTCTCTATACCTGGATCCTGGTCGTGGTGCGGTTCATCGGTTTTCACACATCGCTGTTGAACCGGCGGGTGAACTTGGCGCTCATAGTGATGGCCGCCGCGTCGACGATGCGGGAACCGACGTCGCAGCGGTGGCTGGTCGAGCTGTCGGCGGGACATGTCACCGGCGCCGAGCTGTTTCAGTACGGGATGGTTCTCATGGGCGCGGCCGTGGGGTTCAACATCTTGACGATCGGCGCCGCCGCCGGGCGGATGTATCGACCCGTTGTCGTCCACAGTATCGCCGTTGCCGCCGCGTTGGCGGCGCTGATCTTCGGCACCGGGGCACGCCACCACGGCGTCCCGATCGAGAACGAAACCGGCTGGGCTCCACTGGGTTTCTGGCTTTCGCTGTTACCGGTGATGGCCTGGCTCGACTACCTGATCGTCCGGCTGGGTGTCACCGAATTGCGGAAGCGGTTCGATCGCCGTGAGACGCTGGTGTACTCGGCGCTCGCGCTGGTTCCGCTGATGCACCTGATCGGTTTCGGCACGGCGCCGGTCGCGGCGGTGTTCCTGATACACGGAGAGCACAATGGTTTCACCGCCCTGCTGACCATCGCCGACCGCGAGATCCTGCTGTATCGGACCGCGTCCTTCGCGGTCAGCATGACCATCCCGATGGTGCTGCGGTTCGTGGAACGGCTGGGCTTGGACAGGGCGTCCCGCAGCCGAAAACGATTGCTGCCGTTGTGGTCTGATCTGACCGCCGTCTGTCCCGAAATCGTCTACCGCGATTCGATGCCCGATCTCGGCAGCCGATTCCTGCTGCACCGCACCGTGATAGAGATCCGCGATTGCCTCCGCATCCTCTCCCGATATGGCTCGGGAACCGCCTCCCACACCGGTGACGCGCCCGCCGTCGAGGCCTACGCAATCCAGCTCGCGCACGCCTGCGCCGCCAAGTCCGCGGGCGCACCGGCCTCGACCGAGGTACTCGCCCTTGCCTCCACGGCGGGCGACGTCAGCGCCGAAACCGCTGAACTCACCGCCCTCGCCGCGCACTGGCAGCAGGCTCGCGCCCTAGCCAACCTGCCGGAGCGCGCAGCGCAACCCGGCTGATCCGCGCGGAATAATTGAGTGGAGGCGACGTTGGGAGTGGGGGTAGTTTCGGTGGGCTGATGCGGACGGCTGGTGGAAGGGAGGTCCGGCGGTGAACGAGAACAGGACGGCGGCGGATCTGCCGGTCGAGCAGGTACGGGAGCGAGCCGATCTGGTGGCTTGGCGACGGCGGGATGCGTTGCGGCGCAGCAGTGCCGCGCAGCCGGTGGCGAACAAGCGGCGGTATCGGCGGGGGAGTAAGCATCGGAAGGCGAACGTCGATTCGTGAGTCCGCGGCGGCTCAGGTCGGTGGGCGCAGGGCCGCGAATTCGTCGGTGACGCGGATGCCGGAGTCGGTGTAGCGGTAGACGGCGGCCGGACGGCCGCCCGCGCGGCCGGGGGCTCGGGTCTTGCCGGTGGGGGTGATGACCTTGCGGCGGGACAGGACTCGCTGCAGGTTGGTCGTATCCACGTCGTAACCTAGTGCAGCACAGTAGATTTCGCGCAGGGTGGACATTGTGAAATCGGCGGGGGCGAGCGCGAACGCGATATTCGTGTAGGAGAGCTTCGCGGCCAGACGAGTGCGGGCATGGTCGACGACGGTGCCGTGGTCGAAGGACATGAGTGGCAGCGCGGAGAGCGGATGCCAGGCGGTGTCGTCGGGTAGCTGCGGGTCTGCTGTGAGCGGGACCAGGCCGAGATAGGCCGAGGCGATGCGGCGCGGGGCGGGCACCCGGTCGGGGGCGCTGAAGACCGACAGCTGCTCGAGATGGGCCAGTTCGCGCACATCGACCTTCTCCGCGAGCTGGCGACGGGCCGAGGTGTCGAGGTCCTCGTCGTCGCGCAACCGGCCGCCGGGCAGCGACCAGGTGCCCTTCTGCGGGTCGAGGGCGCGCTCCCAGAGCAGCACCGCCAATTCGGTCCGCTGCCCGGGTGGGCAGCGACCGATTACCTCGTTTCCGGCGTCGGCAGAGCTGGGACCTGCGGCGATGTTCGCGGGAAAGCGGCGAACCTGGAACACCGCGGTGAGCGATTCGTGGATAGTGCTACTATGGGCCACGTTTTCGATTATAAGTCGAAAACCTGGTTTGGTGCGAATCGGCGGAGTAGCCACTCGCACGACGAAGGGAGCCATCATGGCGACGATGGGTGCGAAACTGGCGCCTCCGCTGATGGGGCAGGTGTTCGACGGGCCGTCGGGGTTCACTGGTGTCGAAGCAACCCCCGAGTGGGCGCAGGAGATCAAGCGACTGGCCCGCGAACGAAACGCGACGATCCTCGCGCATAACTATCAGTTGCCGGAGATCCAGGACGTGGCCGATCACGTCGGCGACTCGCTGGCATTGTCCCGCATCGCCGCGGAGGCGCCGGAGGACACGATCGTGTTCTGTGGCGTGCACTTCATGGCCGAGACCGCGAAGATCCTCAGCCCCGCCAAGACCGTCCTGATTCCCGATCAGCGGGCAGGCTGTTCGCTCGCGGATTCCATCACCGCGGACGACTTGCGTTCCTGGAAGGCCGAATTCCCGAACGCGGTGGTGGTGTCGTACGTGAACACCACCGCGGAAGTGAAGGCGCTCACCGACATCTGCTGCACCTCGTCCAACGCGGTCGACGTGGTCGCCTCGATCGACCCGGACCGCGAGGTGCTCTTCCTGCCGGATCAGTTCCTCGGCGCGCACGTCAAGCGGGTCACCGGCCGGGAGAACATGCACATCTGGGCCGGCGAATGCCACGTGCACGCGGGCATCAACGGCGACGAACTGACCGAGCAGGCGCGCACCCACCCGGACGCGGACCTGTTCGTGCATCCCGAATGTGGTTGCGCCACTTCGGCGTTGTACCTGGCGGGCGAGGGCGCGTTCCCGGCCGAGCGGGTGCACATCCTGTCCACCGGCGGCATGATCGACGCGGCCAAGCAGGTACAGCAGCAGCGCGGTCTGTCGACCCAGGTGCTGGTCGCTACCGAGATCGGCATGCTGCACCAGCTGCGAAAGGCCGCGCCCGGCATCGACTTCCAGGCCGTGAACGACCGGGCCTCGTGCAAGTACATGAAGATGATCACCCCGGCGGCGCTGCTGCGCTGCCTGGTCGAAGGCCGCGACGAGGTCCATGTCGATCTGGAAACCGCTGCGCGCGGACGCAATTCGGTGCAGCGGATGATCGAGATCGGCACGCCGGGCGGTGGTGAATGACGCCGACCGCTGCCCGGTGGGTAGTGGTCGGACGGCGGTTCCAGCAGGTTCGGCACAGCACGGTCGTCCCGGCGAAAGCCGGGACGGTCGGCCGGACCCGCATTCTCGGCGCGGGTGATCCGCGAAAAGCACAGAGAGGCACGGGCGAATGACTCCAGTGTCGATCGATTGGGAGACCGAGGCCGATCTGGTGGTGATCGGTGGCGGCGTCGCGGGACTCACGGCGGCGCGCACCGCGTCGCTGCGCGGGCTGCGGGTGCTCACGCTCAGCAAGGGCGGCGCCACCGACACCTCTACGCAGTACGCGCAGGGCGGGATCGCTGTTGTTGCGCCACACGGGGATTCGGTGCAATCGCACGTGCAGGACACGGTCGAGGCCGGTGCCGGGCTGTGCGACGTCGACGCCGTGCGATCGATAGTCGAGGGTGGGCAGGCGGCGGTTGCGGCGCTGACCGACCTCGGCGCGGTGTTCGATCTGGGGCGGGACGGACAGATTTCGCGGACCCGCGAGGGCGGGCACAGCACGCGGCGGATCATCCACGCGGGTGGTGACGCCACCGGCGCGGAAGTGCAGCGCGCGCTGAACGCGGCCGGGCTGCCGGTACTGTTCGGCGCGGCGGCCTGCGAGGTCCTTACCGGCCCCGGCGGTGTGCAGGGCGTTCTCGCGGTGTCGGACAAGGGATTCGGCGTGATCCACGCACCTGCGGTGCTGCTGGCGACCGGCGGTCTCGGCCAGCTCTACGCGCTCAGCACTAATCCGCCCGGTGCGACCGCCGATGGCATCGCACTCGCATTGTGGGCGGGTGCCGCGGTAGCCGATCTCGAGTTCCTCCAGTTCCATCCCACCGTGCTGTATACGCCGGGCGGGGTTGGACGGCGCCCGCTGATCAGCGAGGCTGTGCGCGGCGAGGGCGGCATTCTGGTGGATTCCGAAGGGGATTCGGTGACCGCCGGAGTGCATCCGCGCGGTGATCTGGCTCCGCGCGATGTGGTGTCGCGGGCCATCGCGGCCAGGATGCGGGCACTCGGCACCGACCACGTGTATCTCGACGCGCGTGCCATCGATGGCTTCCCGCAACGGTTTCCGACGATCACTGCCTCCTGTCGCGCCGCGGGCATCGATCCGCGTACCGACCTGATCCCGGTTGCGCCCGCTGCGCATTATCAATGTGGCGGAGTGGTGACCGATCCGCATGGCCGTACCGCGGTCGCTGGTCTCTACGCCGCGGGCGAGGTCGCGCGTACCGGCCTGCACGGCGCGAATCGACTGGCGTCCAACAGCTTGCTCGAAGGACTCGTCGTCGGTGAACGTGTGGGCGCGGCGGCCGTCGAACGACTCGGCGCGCACGTCCGAATCACGGACGTACCGACCAGGGTCATCGAACGTGTGGATCGCGGTGTGCTGCAACAACTGATGACCGAGCATGCCTCGGTCGTGCGTGACCGCGCAGGTCTGGACGAGGCGATCAAGCGCATGAAAGACACTGTCACGCACCATGACACGGGATCGTCCGGCGATGGGGACGATTCGCGTCGGATCGGCGAACGTGTCACGGAACCAGCTGGCGTGCGGCCGGTCTCGCAGGTGGCACCGTCGATCGCCACGCACATCGCGGGAATCGAGGACGCCGCACTGACCCTCGCGGCGCGCACCTTGCTGCTCGCGGCCTCCGCCCGCACCGAAAGTCGCGGCTGCCACACCCGTTCCGACCACCCCGAGCCCGACGACCGCCTCCGCCACAGCATGCCGGTAGTGCTGGACGAGGGTGGTCAACCTCGGTTCGACCAATAACCCGACCGGTGTCGGCGAGTGGCAAACAGCGAGAAGCCCTGGTGTGCACTCGATCCCGGTACGTACGAGACGAATAGATAGAGGAGTGGTTTCATGGCTCTGGATAGTGGGTTGGATCGGGATGAGGTTGTTGCCCTCATTCGGACGGCGCTCGACGAGGACCTGCGTTACGGCCCGGACATCACGACCGCGGCGACGGTGCCCGCCGACGCGGTCGTGAAGGCGTCGGTGGTGCCCCGGCAGTCCGGGACGGTTGCCGGTCTCGACGTCGGATTGCTGGTGCTCGACGAGGTGATCGGCGCGGGAAACTACGAGGTCACCGGTCGCGTCGCCGACGGAACCCGGGTCGTCCCAGGACAATCCGTGCTCACCGTGGTCGCGCCCACCCGCGGCCTGCTCACCGCCGAACGCACCATGCTCAACCTGGTCTGCCACCTCTCCGGCATCGCCACCGCGACCGCGGCCTGGGTCGATGCGGTCGCGGGCACGAACTGCAAGATCCGGGACAGCCGCAAGACCCTGCCCGGGCTGCGCGCGCTGCAGAAGTACGCGGTCCGGGTCGGCGGCGGCGTGAACCACCGGATGGGTCTCGGCGACGCCGCGCTCATCAAGGACAACCATGTCGTCGCGGCGGGCTCGGTGGTCGAGGCGCTGCGCGCCGTCCGCGCGCTGGCCCCCGACATCGCCTGCGAGGTGGAGGTGGACAGCCTCGAACAACTCGATGCCGTCCTCGCCGAGAACGTGGAACTCGTGCTGCTGGACAACTTCCCGCTGTGGCAGACCCAGGCCGCCGTGCAACGCCGCAACGCGGCAGCGCCGAACACGAAACTGGAATCCTCCGGCGGACTCGGCCTCGAGGTAGCCGCCGAGTACGCGGGCACCGGCGTCGACTACTTCGCCGTCGGCGCCCTCACCCACTCGGTCCGAGTGCTCGACCTGGGCTTGGACATGTAGCGGAACGAAGTGACGGGCCTGACTCTGGTCGGACGGACGTGATCCTGATTGTTAGCCGAGTATTTGCCCTGGTTGGGTACTATGCGGCGATGATTGGTGGCCGTCGTTCACTCGCGTGGTTGTTGTCGATCGTGACGCTGCTGGCCGTGTCGTGGCTCGCCGCGCCGGTGGCGTCCGCTGAGCCGGATTGTGCCGGGGGTGTAGCCGAGCGGACGGTCGCTGCGGTGGTCGATGGGGAGCAGGCGACCGGGCGGGTCTATGAGCCGTACCGCTGCGGTCTCGGTGATCTTGCGCCGAACAGCCTCATCGTCGCGGTGCATGGCTACAGCGAGACGGCGGCGTCCTATCCCGATGTCATGTCGGGGATCGCCCGCCGGACGGGTGCGGCGGTGCTGACGTTGGATCAGCGGGCCGAGGGCAGCGTGTGGAAACCCGGTGAGTTCAATCCGTGGGCGGGTTGGCACGACACGGTGGCCTTCACCCAGCAGTACAAGTCCGAGCATCCATCGATCGGCAAGACCGTGCTGTGGGGGTGGAGCCAGGGCGGGCTGACCGCAGGGCTGGCGGTGGCGTATGGACCCGCCGGGCTGTTCGACTACTGGGTGGACGCGTTCGCTCCGACGAATATCGTCGACTACTGGAATCTCTCCAGCGTGTTCTTCCCGGTGCAGAAGGGGCAGATCGAGCGCGACGCGGGTGGCTGCACACCCCAGACGTGCCCGCAGGCGTACGCCGACCGCTCGCTGGTCGCCATCGCGCCGAAGGTGAATGTCGAGCGCACCTTCCTGATCCACGGACTCTTCGATGTGGATGTGCCGTACCAGCATTCGGTCGATCTGAAGAACGCGTTGGCGGCGGCGGGCAAGCCGTACTCAATGTACACGGTGGTCACCGATCGTGGCCCGGACGGCAGCATCCAACCCGGCGTGCACGACGTCGGTCAGACCTGGGACCAGGGCATCTGTGTGGTCGAACGGGTAACTGAAGGGGTGGAGCCGGTGGACGGCGCGGCCCGCGACTACGTCACCAACGTGCTCGCCGGCGTCGACACCGCGCCACCGCCACCGCCGGGCGGCCCCTGCACCGCGTGAGCTCAGGCAGTCAGTTCGCGTTGGAGTGGAGTACGGAAGCGGGGGATAGCGCGTACGTCACCGAACCACTCGGTGGTGCGTGCGGCTTCGGCTTCGATCATCGCCACGGCGTCGGCGCCGACGTCTTCCAGTAGGCGACAGACGATTTCACCATCGGAGCGCTGTGCCCAACCGCCGACGATGCGGCCGTCGCACCAAATGGTCGGTCCGACATTGCCGTAGGTGTCGAACAGGGCCGGTGCGTGCGGGCCGAGGTACCAGTCGCGGGACTGCCAGCCCATCGGGGTGGGATCGAGGGCGGGCAGCAGCGCGGTCCAAGGTTCCGGTGCCGCAACGGGTTCCACGTCATCGGCGAGCAGAAGTCCGGTGCTGCCGGCCAGGTCGACCTCGACCACGTCGAGATCTGCGAGCGTTTTGCGGACTTCGCCGAGGCCCCAGCCGGTCCACCACTTGAGGTCGGTGATCGGTGCGGGGCCGAAGGCGTGCAGGTACTGCCGGAGCAGTTCGGCGCGGGCTCGTTCGGCGGGCATCGTCGGAACGCCTTGGGGCAGCCAGGATTCGATGGGCTCCCAGGTGTATTGGCTGCTGGTCCAGCTGCCGTTCGGGCGGCCGCGGACGATCCGGCCTTCGCAGCCGAGGGTCACCAGCACCCAGGTGGTGATGTTGGTCGGCTTCGAATACGACTTCCCCGGCGCGGCATCCACCTGCGTGCGCAGCCGGGGCACGGCCTTGCTCAGCTGGCTGCCGGTGGCCGCGCCCTTGGTGAGCAGCGCCTGGTGGGTTTCCGCTTCGACCTCGGCGAGCCAACTCTGCACGTTGCCCTCGACCGCTCCGGACTGCTCGATGTACCTGCCGTAGGTGCGACGTTGCTTGTGCGCCAACGCATCCGCGCACGACGCCTGCAACACCGGGACCAGCTCGGTCGGCGCGACGTACATGGTCCGCCGCATCGCCAGCATGCGCAGCAGCGTCCGGTCGTCGTAGAGCGCCCGCTCCACGTCGGCCGGGGTGACGGTGTTGCTGCGTGCCCCGACGGACAGGTACACGGTCGCCGGATCGGTCGCGTGCAACACCACCAGCGACCGGGCGATCTCGGTGACCCGATCGGTGCGGGCCGACGGCGCGAGCCGGTGCCGCACCGCGAGCCGAGCCCGCCGCTCCGCCACATCAATCGAACGCATAGGCGAAGCTTAACGTTCGACGGTCGGCTCAGATGCCGAAGTCCTGCGGGTTCAGGCGCAGGGTTTGGCAGGCCTCGCGGACGGCGGCGATCTCGGACTGGTCGAAGTTGCCGTCCGCGTTGCCGATCATGATGCCGATCCGGATCACCGCGTCGGCCTCGGTCGGCTTGCCCGCCGCCTTGCCGATCTGCTGCAGCACGTGCGCGCGGCCGAAGGCGGGATCGCTGGTCAGGCGGTTGCAGTTGTCCTCGAACAGGGCGCGCAGGTCGTCGATCGGGAAGTTCTGCAGCACCTGATCGGCGGCGATGAGGTTGGCGACCTTCATCCGCTCGGCCGGGTCGATGGTGCCGTCGGCCGCCGCGACCAGGGCGCAGATGCCCATGCTCGCGTCGCGGAAGGACCCGCCGCGCAGGTCGTTCTTCTTGGCAAGCAACTGGGCCTGCCATTTCGGCGCGTTGTCCATCAGCTTGCTGATCAAGGTCGCGTTGGACATCAGGCGGCTCAAGAAGGCCATGACCGACTCCCCGGTGCAAAGGTTCGGGCCGGCAAACCCGTGCGGCGCCCGAACTCGGATTGAATATCGGGACCGTAGCAGACCTTCGCCGATCGGTCCCGGCCGCAAACGATTCGGCCTTGGCGGCAAACGATTCGGCCTCGGCCGCAGGCGATTCGGTCGTCAGTGTTCGGGTTGCCAGTCGCGGACCAGGTTGAGCAGGCCGGGGAAGCGGGCGTCGAGATCGTCGATGCGGATCTTGCTTCGGCGCTCGAGTCCGTAGCGCTGCTGCCTGGTCACGCCGGCCTCGCGCAGCACACGGAAGTGGTGGGTGAGGGTCGATTTCGGCCGGTCGATGTCGAACCAGCCGCAGGAGCGGTCGGTGTGCGGGGATTCGATCAGCAGCTTCTGAATCATGGTGAGCCGCAGTGGATCGCTGAGTGCGGCGAGCACGTGATCGAGGCGTAGGTCGGCGCGGTCCGGCTCGGGGAGTCGGGTGTCGGGGACATCGGTGACCGATGGCATCGCGGGTCTCCTCGGGCGGTGGGTGCCTTGTACGTGTTTTATCGTACTAGATGCTAAGTTCGACTCAGTTCGTATCAGTACGAGAAAAGTCGAACTAATGGAGGTCGTGATGGCAACGGTGACTGAGCACCGGGAATCGGTGGCACCGGCGACGAGCGGCATCGTGTGGCTGGCGGCGTGGCCGGTCATGGCGGTATTCGTGCTGTCGAACGCGGCGACGCCGCTGTACGTGGTGTGGCAGCGCGAGCTCGGATTCTCGTCCGGCACGCTGACCGCGATCTTCGCCAGCTACATCGTCGGGCTGCTCGGCGCGCTGCTGGTCGCGGGTGTGGTGTCGGATCGGGTCGGCCGCAAGCCGGTGCTGCTGCCCGCGATAGCGCTGGCAATGGTGGCCTGTGTGTTGTTCGCCACCGCGAGTTCGGTTGCGGTGCTTGCCGTTGCGCGGCTGCTCACCGGAATCGCGGTGGGCGCGGCGGTGTCCGCGGGCATGGCGGCGGTGACCGATGTGGGCGGGCCAGGGCGCAAACGGCTTGCCGCGCTGGCCGCTTCGTCGGCGATGGTGTTGGGGGCAGGGCTCGGACCACTGCTGTCCGGTGTGCTGTCGGAGACCGTGCCCGGCCCGACGGTGACCATTTTCATTCTCGAAATCGCCCTGCTTGCCACGGCTTTCGTGGTGGTCGCCCGGCTGAACCTGCCAACGGGCGCCGGCGGTCGCGGCCCATGGATTCGGATTCCCGCAGTGGCGCCGGGCGGACGCACGGCCGTGCTCCTCGGTATCGCGGTGTTCGCGCCGGGCATCACGTCGACCTCGTTCGTGCTGTCACTGGGCCCATCCCTGCTCGCACACCTGCTCGGCGCCACCAACCGCGTGATCGCAGGCGGCCTGGCCTTCGTAATGTTCCTGGGCGCCACCGGCATTCAATTCGCGGTCCGTCGCCTGCGGGTCCGTACGATCCTGCTCGGCGGCGCGGCCGCAACGACAGCAAGCATGCTGACCCTGATCCTATCGCTGCACCTCTCCTCGCTCGCGTTGTTCGGAGCCGCCGCCATACTCGCCGGAATCGGCCAGGGCTTAGGCCAATTCGGCGGCCTGACCGCAATCAGCGCCAACGTCCCCACCGACCGCCTTGCCGAAGCCAACGCCGCCCAGAACGTAGGCGGCTACCTCCCCGCCGCCATACTCCCACTGACCGCCGGATTCCTCAGCGACACAATCGGTCTGACCGCCGGCGCAACAACCTTCGCGATCACAGTGAGCGCAGCAGCGATCGTGGGCGGCGTCATCGTGGCGTTCCAAGCTGGTGCCGTATCCACCCGGACCGAGTAACGACCTCAGCCCGTACCTCGTCCCAGGCCTCTCGGCCAGCGTTCACCGCCGCCACACCGGCACTCTCCGAATCCGCACTCTCTCTCGGGACCTGCACTGACTTTAGGGCCCTATTCCGGGTGCTGATCCCGAGAGAGAGTGCAGATCCGGGGCGATGCGGCCTGCAATCCGCATCGGGCGGTGCAGATCGACGCCTGCCCGGCCGGTAGGCGCCTGTGAAACCCCGTCCCGCAACCAAGTTTCACCACACCGAGGCTCTCACAGCGCCACCACGGCCAGATCACCACGCGAGAACCCATCCGTACACCCGCTGTGTCAGCCCCACCCCCAGTACAGGCGGTGTGAGGCTGACACAAAGGGGTGGGCGACCTCCAACTCGCCACGCGGGCAGCACAATCCGCACTCTCTCTTGGGATCTGCACTGGCTTTAGGGCCCTATTCCGAGTGCTGATCCCGAGAGGGAGTGCAGATCCTGGGCATACCGGGGTCCGGGGAGCATCCCGCAAGCCTGATCGAGCACCGAGACCTTCGCCGACCGCCCCGCTCTTGTCCACCTTTCCGAGGGTCTGTGGGTGTACTCCGGGCGACCACAGCGTCGGCCCGGCCTTCTTCGAGGGCGGCTGCGTAGTCGAGCGCCTGCTCCTCGGCACAGAACGGACGGGATCGCGACTACCTGGTGGACATCGCGCACGGCATCGCCACCGGACCTGCCGCTCCACCGAGCGCCAAGTGCGCCGCGTGACAGCACGCTGGCCGGTGGCGTCGTGACGACGAAGGATTGACTTGTTGCCGGTCGGTGCTGGCATGGCAAAGTCCATATGAGCCGGTTGCGCTGGCGGGAACAGGATCGTGACCAGCTGCGGTTGACGTTGATGACCGCGATGACGAAGTGAGGGTGAGATGGGTAAGCCGACGGATCCGGCGTATCACTGGGATGGGGCGGAGCTGGACCTTGACGGGTATCTGGCGCGCATCGGGTTCGACGGTGAGCGGGCGCCTACGGTGGCGACGCTGCGGAAGCTGGTTTACGGGCATACCACCTCGATTCCGTTCGAGAACCTGGAGATCATCCTCGGGCGGCCGATCGTGCTCGATCTGGAGTCGTTGCAGGACAAGCTGGTTCGGCGTCGTCGCGGTGGTTACTGCTATGAGCAGGTCGGGTTGTTCGCGGCGGCACTGGAGCGGCTCGGCTTCGGCGTCACCGCGTTGAGTGCGCGGGTCACCATGGGGGTGGACGAGGGGCTGCGCCCTTCGACGCACGCCCTGTTGCGGGTGACGACCAGCGACGACGACCGAGTGTGGTTGTGCGACGTCGGATTCGGCTCCGGTCCGCTCGAGCCGTTCGAATTGTCCACCGAAACAGGCGAATTCGCGGCGGGCGACTGGCAGTTCCGGCTGGAACTCACTCGCGGCGAGCTGGACACCGATCTGTGGGTGCTGCACCAGTTCGGCAAGGAAGGCTGGATCAGTCGCTATACCTTCCCGACGACCCCGCAGTACCGGATCGACTTCGCGGTCGGCAACCACTTCGTCTCGACCTCGCCGCGCTCCCCGTTCACCACCCGCCCCTACGCGCAGCGATTCGGCCCCGACGTCCACCTGACCGTCGACGGCACCAGCCTGATCACCGAACGCCCGGACGGAACCAGCGAAACCCGCCTGATCGAGGCGACCGAACTGCCGAAGATCCTGTCCGAAGAGTTCGACATCGACCTCACCGACGCCGACGCCGGTGCGCTGGTCAGAGGCTCCTGGCGGACGACCTGACCCAGGCGACCCCGGCACCGCCTCGCCCACCGAGCCGGTGGCGGCAGATACAGTCGGCGGGGTGCGTACCCGCCGGAATTACCTCGTCCTGTTCGCCGCACCCGCCCTCGTGCTCGCCGCCTGCTCGTCCGGCCCGAACCAGCCCGACACCGTCGCAGGCCAGTTCGCCGACGCGCTGAACCGCGACGATGTCGCCGCCGCGGCCAAGCTCACCGACGACCCGACGAAGGCTGCCGACACCCTCGGCAAGCTCTACGACGGCCTCGGCAAGGAGGTGCGCTTCGACGTCCGCTCGACGGACAAGAACACCTTCACGCTGGCCGCCACCTGGAAGCTGGGCAAGGACGGTAAATCCGAGTGGACCTACACCACCACCGGCACCGCGGATGAGGGCGGCGGCGACTGGAAGGTCAAGTGGAACCCAGACACGGTCGCACCGGGCCTGGCCACGGGCCCGCTGAGCTACAGCCCGGTCTACCCGCAGCCCGCCCGCGTCCTCGATTCCACCGGCGGTGAGTTGATGGCCCAGCAGGTGGTCACGCTGGTGAACGTGAGTCCCGGCGCGGACCTCGCCGCGCTCGCCGGGCTGCTGGGCCCGATCTCGCCCGGCATCACCGCGCAGTCGCTGCAGACCGATCTCGCTGGGGCGCAGGGTAAACCGATCACCGCGATCAGCCTGCGCGACGCCGACATCGCGCCGATCCAAGCGCAGTTGTCCGGCATCTCCGGCGTGACGCTCGCGCCGCAGACCCGGCTGCTCACCACCGACAAGTCCCTCGCCTCGCCCACCCTGTCCGGCCTGGCCGAACTGTGGCAGAAGAACGCCGACGACAACGCGGGCTGGGCGGTGCGCGCACAGACCGGCGACGGCACGCAGCGCGTCGGCGGCCAGGACCCCAAGCCGACCGCGGACATCGCGTCCACGCTGAACATCGACATCCAGCAGGCGGCCGAGGCAGCGCTGGCACCGATCACCCAGCCTGCGGCGATCGTCGCGCTGCAGCCGTCCACCGGCAATGTCGTCGCGGTCGCGCAGAACAACGCCGCCGACGCGCAGGGCCCGATCGCGCTCACCGGCCTGTACCCGCCGGGTTCGACCTTCAAGACGGTCACCGTCTCGGCCGCGCTGCAGGCGGGCATCGCCACCCCCGACACGGTGCTGCCGTGCCCCGGCGTCGCGAACATCGAGGGCCGCAAGATCCCCAACGACAACAATTTCGACCTCGGCCAGGTCCCGTTGCACACCGCGTTCGCGCGTTCGTGCAACACCACCATGGGCGAGCTCGGCGTGAAATTGCCCGCCGACGCGTTGACGAACGCAGCCGCACAACTGGGGCTCGGCATCGACTACGTCACACCCGGCCTGACCACCGTCACCGGCAAGGTGCCGTCCGCTGACACTCCCGCCCTGCGGGTCGAATCCGCCATCGGTCAGGGCCAGGTGACCGCGACACCGTTCGGCATGGCACTGGTCGCCGCGTCCATCGCACACGGCTCGGTGCCCGCGCCCACCATCGTCAAGGGCCGGCCCGGCACACCGGACAAAACTCCGGCTTCGCTGCCTGCGAGCGTCGCCGACCAGGTCAAGGCCATGATGCGGGAGACAGTCACCGCCGGAACCGCCACCCAGTTGCGCGATATCCCCGGCCTGCTCGGCAAGACCGGCACCGCCGAATTCATCGACGACACGCACGCGCACGGCTGGTTCGTCGGCATCGCCGATGACCTGGCATTTGCCGTGTTCATCAACGATGCGAACAGCTCAGGACCCGCGGTCGACGCGGCCGGACGGATGCTGCGAGCGGCGCGCTAGTTCCGCCGCGCCGATCTGGGCGGAGAATATGCCCGTGCTGGCGCGGACCGAAGTCGCGCGGCCAGCTACACTCGTCCCCGGACCGCGTCTGTAAGCAATAAGCGGGATGTCACGATTTCGAGAAGGTTCGGAGTAGGCGCCATCGATACCGGTCAGTTGATCGCGGAGCATTACCGCCTGGTCGAGCGGATTGGTAGCGGCGGCACAGGTGTAGTTTGGCGTGCCATCGACGAGCGTCTGCAACGCTCGGTGGCCGTCAAGCAGATCCACATCAAGCCGAGCCTCCCCGAGGCCGAGCGTGACGTGGTGCGCCAGCGCGCCATTCGGGAGGCGCGCAATGCCGCCCGATTCCAGCATCCGAACGCCATCGTCGTGTTCGACATCACCGAGCATCAGGGTGATCCCTGCCTGGTGATGGAGTACCTGAAGTCCAACAGCCTGGCCGGCGTGCTGTCCGCGCAGGGCCCGCTGCCGTTGACGCAGGTCGCGCGGATCGGCGAGCAGGTCGCCTCGGCGCTGATCGCCGCGCACGACGCGGGCATCGTGCACCGGGATGTGAAGCCGGGCAACATCTTGCTCGACGACCACGGCACCGTGAAGATCACCGACTTCGGTATCTCCCGTGCCGCAGGCGATGTCACGCTCACCGAAACCGGCCTGATCTGCGGCACCGCCGCCTATCTCGCGCCGGAGATGGCGCGCGGCGCCGACCCGACCCCCGCCTCGGACGTATTCGCCTTGGGGGCAACGCTTTTCCACGCACTGGAGGGCGAGCCGCCGTACGGCGCGAACGCCAACCCGCTCGCGGTGCTCTACGCCGCCGCCAACGGCCAGGTCAGCGAGCCGCGAAACGCCGGTCCCGCAACGGATTTCCTGCTCGACCTGCTGAGCCCGGAACCGCAGGACCGGCCGACCATGCGCGCGGCCCTGGACCACCTGGCCGCGTTCGCCGACTCCGGCCCCGCCCCGGTGGCCGCCGGATTCGTGCCCGCCAGTGAGGCTTTCGTGCGCCGCCGGAACGGGGCGCCCGAATCCGCGACACGCGCACTGCGTCCGTCGGCGGTGTCCGCACCGGTGCATCAGCCGACCGAGCGTCAGCCGCGTCCGCAGAAGCAGGCCCCCCGCCCGCAGCACGCGCCGCGACGGCCCGCGCAGTCGAACACCGCGACCCACCCGCGCACCCAGGCCCAGCCGCGACCGGTGCCGCGTAAGTCCGGTGGCAAGAGCAAGGCCATCATGATCGGCGCCGCGATCGGCGCGGTCGTGGCGGTGGCCGCGATTCTCATCGGCGCGTTGAGTCAGAAGGACTCGAATTCGCCGACGGTACAGGCGGGTCCGCCGTCGACGAGCTCGGCGACCGGTGGCCCGAGTGCTGCCGCACCGTCCGGCACGCCGGGCAAGACCACCAGCGATGGCAGCAAGGTCACCGAGCAACCCGCGGGTGCGCTCGTGAAGAAGTTCTACGACGACGCAAGCGGATCGTGGTCCATCCTGTCGCCGGCCGCACAGAAGATCTACGGCACGGAGACGGCGTTCCGGCAGTACTGGGATCTGCACACCGTCGAAAACTTCACCAGTATCCGGGCGGCAGGCCCCAACAACCCGGACGGCTCGCTCGATATCAAGCTGGCCAGCCTCATCGTCGACGGCCAGGACCAGCCGGTCACCCTGCGAGTGATCAGCTCCGGTGGAAAGCTGCTCCTCGACAGCGATACCCGCTTCCCCAACCTTTCCTGAACGGGCTCGACGCATCGCAGCGCGAGCCGCTGATGTCTGGTTGGACACCGTGCGGATAACGGCTGGCGTCGGCCTACTAGGCTGGTAGCTGCAACTTTCCTGTTGCGGATTCGGCTGAGGACAAGGATCGACACCACATGACTACCCGCATCGAGCTCGCCCGCGTTGATCTGCGCGGTCGCACTCCCTCCGTTGCCGAGCTGCGCGCCGCGCTGCCGCGCGGGGGAGTCGACGTGGACTCGGTGCTGCATCATGTGCGACCGGTGGTCGAGGCGATCCGGGATCGCGGCGTCGCGGCGGCGCAGGAGTACAGCGAGCAGTTCGACGGGGTGAGCCCGGCGACGGTGCGCGTGCCTGCGGCCGAGCTGGAAAAGGCGCTGACCGAGCTGGATCCTGCCGTGCGTGCGGCGCTCGAGGAATCCATCGCCAGAGCACGGAAGGTGCACGCCGATCAGCGACGCACCGACAAGACCACCGAGGTGGTGCCCGGCGGCACGGTGACCGAGCGCTGGGTGCCCGTTGAGCGGGTCGGACTGTACGTGCCCGGCGGCAACGCCGTTTACCCGTCCAGCGTGGTCATGAACGTGGTGCCCGCGCAGACCGCGGGCGTCGGCTCGCTGGTGGTGGCCTCGCCGCCGCAGGCGCAGTTCGGTGGCCTGCCGCACCCGACGATCCTGGCCGCCGCGCAGTTGCTCGGCGTGGATGAGGTGTGGGCGGTCGGCGGTGCGCAGGGCGTGGCGCTGCTGTCCTACGGTGGCGTGGACACTGACGGTGCGCAGTTGGAGCCGGTCGATCTGATCACCGGGCCCGGCAATATCTACGTGACCGCTGCCAAGCGCCTGTGCCGCGGCCTGGTCGGCATCGACGCGGAGGCGGGGCCGACCGAGATCGCGATCCTGGCCGACGCGACCGCCGACCCGGTGCACGTGGCGGCGGATCTGATCAGCCAGGCCGAGCACGATGTGCTCGCGGCCAGCGTGCTGGTCACCGACAGCGCCGAGCTGGCCGACGCCGTGGACGCGGCGCTCACCCGGCAGATGGTCGTGGTCAAGCACGCCGACCGGGTGACGGAAGCGTTGCGCGGCAAGCAGTCCGGCACGGTGCTCGTCGACGACATCGCGCAGGGCCTGCGCGTGGTGAACGCCTACGCGGCCGAGCACCTGGAGATCCAGACCGTCGACGCGGCCGCCGTGGCCGCCCGAGTGCGCAGTGCCGGAGCGATTTTCGTCGGCGCGTACGCACCGGTGAGCCTCGGCGACTACTGCGCGGGCTCCAATCACGTGCTGCCGACCGCCGGATGTGCCAGGCACTCCTCGGGTTTGAGCGTGCAGACTTTCCTGCGCGGCATTCACGTGGTCGACTACACCGAGGCGGCGCTGAAGGATGTCGCCGGTCACGTTGTCGCGCTGGCCAATGCCGAGGACCTGCCCGCGCACGGTCAGGCCGTGCAGGCGCGTTTCGAGGCGCTGTCATGAGCAGGCAGGCCACCGTCCCGGGCGCGGATATCAGCCTGGACGACCTACCGTTGCGGGAGAATCTGCGCGGCAAGAAGCCTTACGGCGCACCGCAATTGACGGTGCCCGTGCAGCTGAACACCAACGAGAACCCGCACCCGCCGAGCAAGGCGCTGATCGACGACGTCGCCGAATCCATTCGGATCGCCGCCGCCGACCTGCACCGCTACCCGGACCGGGACGCGGTCGCGCTGCGCAGCGACCTGGCCGAATACCTCAGCGGGCAAACGGGTGTCGCGGTGGACACCGGCAATGTCTGGGCGGCGAACGGTTCCAACGAGATCCTGCAGCAGCTACTGCAGGCCTTCGGCGGACCCGGCCGCAGTGCACTGGGTTTCGTGCCGTCGTACTCGATGCACCCGATCATCTCGGAGGGCATCGACACCGAATGGATCGAGGCCAAGCGCAACGCGGACTTCTCCCTCGACGTCGACTACGCGGTGGCCGCCATCGCGGAGCGTTCGCCGAACGTGGTGTTCGTGACCAGCCCCAATAACCCGACCGGACATAGCATTCCGCAGGATGACCTGGCGCGGATCCTGGAAGCCGCGCCGGGCATCGTGGTGGTCGACGAGGCCTACGGCGAGTTCTCTGCGCAGCCGAGTGCCATCGCCTTGATCGACCGTTTCCCGGCCAAGCTGGTGGTGACCAGGACCATGAGTAAGGCGTTCGCCTTCGCTGGTGGCCGACTCGGCTACCTGATCGCCGCGCCCGCGGTGATCGACGCGATGCTGCTGGTGCGGTTGCCGTACCACCTGTCGGTGGTCACCCAGGCGGCCGCGCGGGCGGCGCTACGGCATGCCGACGAAACCCTCGGCAGCGTCGCACAACTCGCCGCGCAACGCGATCGAGTGGCGGCGGCGCTGGCCGAGCTCGGCTTCGACGTGATCCCCAGCGACGCGAACTTCCTGCTGTTCGGCCGATTCACCGACGCCGCCGCGAGCTGGCAGCGTTACCTGGACCACGGTGTGCTGATCCGCGACGTCGGCATCCCCGGCTACCTGCGCACCACCATCGGTCTGGCCGCGGAGAACGACGAATTCCTGAAGGTCAGCCGAGTCCTGGTCGACACAGACCTGACGCCCCGATGAATCCGCCTGTGGAGGAAGCAATCATGAACCGAACTGCGCGGGTGGAGCGCGTCACCAAAGAGTCCAGCATCGTGGTGGAGCTGGACCTGGACGGCACCGGCAAGACCGAGATCGCCACGGGCGTCCCGTTTTACGACCACATGCTGACCGCGCTCGGCGCGCACGCCAGCTTCGACCTGACCGTGCGGGCCGAGGGCGACACTGAGATCGAGGCGCACCACACGGTGGAGGACACCGCGATCGTGTTCGGCCAGGCGCTGGGAAAGGCGTTGGGCGACAAGGTGGGTATCCGCCGGTTCGGCGACGCCTACATTCCGATGGACGAGACCTTGGCGCACGCCGCGGTCGACGTGTCCGGGCGGCCCTACTGTGTGCACACCGGCGAACCGGAACACCTGCTGCACGCCGTGATTCCCGGCTCCGGCCCCGGCGCACCGTATTCCACGGTGCTGAACCGGCACGTCTTCGAGTCGATCGCGTTGAACGCCCGCATCGCGCTGCACGTGCGCGTGCTGTACGGCCGCGACCAGCACCACGTCACCGAGGCCGAATTCAAGGCGGTGGCACGGGCTTTGCGTGCCGCGGTCGAGCTGGATCCGCGGGTGCAGGGTGTTCCCTCTACGAAGGGGACCTTGTGACTCTGAAATCTGTTGCCCTGCTCGATTACGGCTCGGGCAATCTGCATTCGGCCGAGCGCGCGCTGGTGCGGGCGGGCGCGAAGGTCGAGGTGACCGCCGATCCGGCGATCGCGCTGGCCGCCGACGGCCTCGTGGTGCCCGGTGTCGGCGCCTACGCCGCCTGCATGGCCGGACTGCGAAAGGTGCGGGGCGAGCGGATGATCGGCCAGCGGCTGGCCGGTGGCCGTCCGGTGCTCGGCATCTGCGTCGGCATGCAGATCCTGTTCGAGCGCGGTGTGGAATTCGGCGTGGAGACCGACGGCTGCGCGGAATGGCCTGGCGTGGTGGAACGTTTGTCCGCGCCGGTGCTGCCGCACATGGGGTGGAACACCGTGTCCGCGCCGAGTGACAGCGTGCTGTTCGCGGGCATGGACAAGGACACCCGCTTCTATTTCGTGCACTCCTATGCCGCCCAGACGTGGGATCTTCCGCCCGGTGAGCATTTCGCGACCCCAAAGCTGACCTGGGCCGAGCACGGCGTGCCGTTCCTCGCCGCGGTGGAGAACGGGGCGCTGTCGGCCACCCAGTTCCACCCGGAGAAGTCCGGCGACGCCGGGGCTCAGCTACTGCTCAACTGGGTGCAGGCGCTGTAACCCGAACGGGCCTACTTGGTTTCGGCCCGGTTGACCAGCCAGCGGCCGTTCACGTTCTCGACGGTGCACAGCAGCGACATCTTGATGGTCTTCGGCATGCCGCCGGTCTCGTCGCTGGTCGTCGTGCGCACCACGTCGACGGTCACGTCCGCGCGCGCCTCGTCACCGGAAACGATCCGGCAATCCACCGAATCGACCGTCGCGTGGACGTGACTCGCGGCGGCGTTCGCCTGAATGGCCGGCCGGGCGTCCTCGAACTCCGCCCGGAACGCGCCGGTGGTGATGTCGAGCATCTTGCCCGCGTGCTCGCCGAAATTCGCGTAATCGTAGGTCCCCGCGATGGTGCCGAAATCGCATCCGGCCAGCCGCGCCTCCTCGGGCGGGGCAGCCGCGGCGGTCTGCGCGGTGGCGAGCACCGCGGTGCAGGTGGCGGCCGAAAGCAGGAGCACGGCAGCGAGGGTCGAGCGCGACATACGAGATCCCTAGGGAGAGTACGGAAGCGGCGAACGGAGTGGTCGCCGAGGCGAGACACTACCGGCGATTCCCCGGGAGCGGGGGGCGCCCGGGGGACCTGTTCGACGATCGTGACAAGCACGCCTTCGCCGAGATCGAGCGCGCCGCAATGGAATTCCAGATCGGGGAGGGGTCCGGATCGTGGCGGCGGCGCTGACCGCGCTGGTCTGCTACCGCCGCCGAGTGCTTGCCACGCTGCCCTGAACGTCAGGGGCGGGTGCCGGTGGACCAGAGCGGGGTGGTCTCGACGCGGGACAGTTGCCAGCCCGCCTGCGTGCGGACCGCGTCGAATCGGTAGATCTCGCCGAGGGTGTATTGCGGTTCGGAAATGGTTCCGGTGGCCGGGGCGAAAGTGGCGATCAGGTTCGCTCTGACCTCGGCCTTGTCGTTGTCCAGGTCGATCATCACGTTGCCGATGAAGTGCTGAATTCGCTTGTCGGCGGAGTGATTCCGGCGCGCCTGGGCGGTCAGTGCGGCGCGTCCCTCGGCCTTGCCGCCGGGGGTTTTCGCGGTCGCGTCGGGCGTGTAGAGGGCCTGGAGGTCGTCGAAGCGGCCTTCGTCCAGGGCGCGGCCGAGTCGGTCGACCAATGCGGTGATCTCGTTGCGGTCCAACAACTCTCGCAGCTGCCGTTGGGTGCTGTCTGCGGTCAGGGTCAGGGGCAGTGCGCTCATGGTGTTGCCTTTTCATTTTAAATGTTGGCTAGTCCAACGTTGGTGACACCAACGTTAACATATTGTGGGTGCGACCAACAAGAGTTAGATTGCTGCCATGGAGATCTCGCACGAGGGTGCTCCCGCCAGGCTGCGGGCGCTGCCCACCCGGCTGGTCAATCAAGTTGCCCTCGTCGCCAACCGGGCCACCGAGCGCGCGCTGAACGCCACCGGTTCCCGGCGCTACCACTACGCGCTGCTCGCCGCACTCGGCGAGTTCGGCTCGATCAGCCAGGCCGACCTGGGTAGACGAACGCGCATCGACCGCAGCGACATCGTCGCCACTGTCAACGAGCTGGCCGACCGAGGCTTCGTCGAACGCAGCCCGGACGAAGGCGATCGCAGGCGCAAAATCGTCACCATCACCGACGCGGGCACGGCGCATCTCGCCGAACTCGACGAGCGGCTGGCCGGTGCGCAGGACGAACTGCTCGCCGGTCTCAATCCTGCGGAACGCGCTGAGCTCGTCCGACTGCTGACCCGCATACTCGATCGGTGATGCAGCTCCTATATGCGCAGGCCGGAGACTGGGCGGCGATACGGAACTATTAGGGTGGTTGCGTGAGTCTTGTGCTGCTACCCGCCGTCGACGTTGCCAATGGAGAGGCTGTGCGCCTCGTGCAAGGGGAGGCCGGTAGCGAAACCAACTACGGCTCGCCGCGCGACGCCGCCCTGGAATGGCAGCGCGCGGGTGCGGAGTGGGTGCATCTGGTCGATCTCGACGCGGCGTTCGGGCGCGGCTCGAATCGTGAACTGCTGGCCGGGGTTGTCGGCGAACTCGACGTCAAGGTGGAGCTGTCCGGCGGCATCCGCGACGACGACACCCTGGCGGCCGCACTGGCCACCGGTTGCGCCCGGGTGAACCTCGGCACCGCCGCGCTGGAGGATCCGGTGTGGTGCGCCAAGGCCATCGCCAAGTACGGCGAGCGGGTCGCGGTCGGCCTGGACGTGCGGATCATCGACGGCGAATACCGGCTGCGCGGTCGCGGCTGGGTCAGCGACGGCGGCGACCTCTGGGAGGTCCTGGAGCGCCTGGAACGCGACGGCTGCTCCCGCTACGTGGTCACCGACGTCACCAAGGACGGCACGCTGACCGGCCCGAACCTGGACCTGCTCCGCGAGGTGAGCAACGCCACCGACGCGCCGGTCATCGCCTCGGGTGGCGTCTCCACCATCGCCGACCTGGTCGCGATCGCCGAACTGGTACCCGACGGTGTCGAGGGTTCGATCGTCGGCAAGGCGCTCTACGCGGGCCGGTTCACGCTGCCCGAGGCGCTGGCCGCGGTGAGATGAGCCCGGACCTATCGGCACTGCTCGCTGTCGCCCGCGAGATCCTGGACTCGGTCACCTCACGCTTCATCGAGGGGGTCGGCGCCCCGAGCGCGGTCACCAAGGGCCGCAACGACTTCGCCACCGAACTCGACCTGGAGCTGGAACGCACCATCTCCGCCCAGCTGGAGCGGCGCACCGGAATCAAGGTGCACGGCGAGGAATTCGGCGGACCGCAGCTCGTCTCCGGCACCGCGTGGGTGCTCGATCCGATCGACGGCACCTTCAATTACTCGTCCGGACACGCACTTTCGGGCATGCTGCTCGCGCTGGTGCACGACGGTGAGCCGGTGCTCGGACTGACCTGGCTGCCGCTGCTCGGGCAGCGCTACGCCGCGATCGAAGGCGGCCCGGTCCTGTTGAACGGCCAACCGCTGCCACCGTTGCCGCACGGGAAGCTGGCCGAGGCGATGATCGGGTTCGGCGCGTTCAATGTCGATGCGCGAGGGCGGATCCCGGGGCAGTTCCGCTTCGATCTACTCGGACCGCTCAGTCGGCTCTCCTCCCGGGTGCGGATGCACGGCTCCACCGGCATCGACCTGGCGTTCACCGCGTCCGGCGTGCTCGGCGGGGCCATCGTGTTCGGCCATCATCCGTGGGACAACGCCGCGGGCGTCGCCCTGATCCGCGCCGCGGGTGGCGTGGTCACCGACCTGGCCGGCGCGCCGTGGACCATCACCTCGGGCTCGGTGCTGGCCGCCGCGCCCGGCGTGCACGAGGAGCTGCTCGAAATGATCTGCACGGTGGCCGATGAAGGGTGAGGCAATGACGTTGGCGGTACGCGTGATTCCGTGTCTGGACGTCGACGCGGGCCGGGTGGTCAAGGGCGTGAACTTCGAAAACCTGCGTGACGCAGGCGATCCCGTCGAGCTGGCCGCGACCTACGACGCGCAGGGCGCCGACGAGCTGACCTTCCTCGACGTCACCGCCTCCACCGGCGACCGCGGCACCATGATCGACGTGGTCACCCGCACCGCCGAGCAGATCTTCATTCCGCTCACCGTCGGCGGCGGCGTACGCACCGTCGAGGACGTCGACCGGCTGCTGCGGGCCGGCGCCGACAAGGTCTCGGTCAACACCGCCGCCATCGCCCGGCCCGAGGTGCTGCGCGAGATGTCGGAGCGGTTCGGCTCACAGTGCATCGTGCTGTCCGTCGACGCGCGCACGGTGCCCGCCGGACAGCCCGCCACCCCCTCCGGCTGGGAGGTCACCACCCACGGCGGCAAACGCGGCACCGGCCTCGACGCCATCGAATGGGCAACGCGCGGAGCCGAATTGGGCGTCGGCGAGATCCTGCTCAACTCGATGGACGCCGACGGCACCAAGGCAGGCTTCGACCTCCCGATGATTCGCGCCGTCCGTGCCGCGGTCTCCGTCCCCGTCATCGCCAGCGGCGGCGCGGGCCGCGTCGAACACTTCGCCCCCGCCGTCCAAGCAGGCGCCGACGCAGTCCTGGCCGCCAGCGTCTTCCACTTCGGCGACCTCACCATCGGCCAGGTAAAAAACTCCATGCGCGCCGAACACATCATCGTCCGCTAACCCCACCACCCCTACGCGCCGCGCCCAACTTCGCCCGCCGCGCCCAACTTCGCCGACGATTTCCCACGCAGCGCGAGAATACGCGCGCGGCCTCGGAAGGTACGCAGCCTCGCCGCGCTGCGCACCTCGTGCCCCGCCGCGTACATTTTCGCTCGCCGCGCCCAACTTCGCCCGCTGCGTACGAGTTTGCCAACGATTTCGTGCGCGGCGCGAGATTGTGTGCGCGGCGCTGGCGGTGCGCGGGGATCGTCACGCTGCGTTCTTCGTGGTCTACCGCGCGCAGTTTTGCGTGCTGCGCGTGGTTTTGCGCGCTGCGCATGGGTTTGCGCGCTGCGCATGGGTTTGCCGACGATTTCGTGCGCGGCGGGTGGGGATGTGCGCGGCGTGGTGGGGCGGGGTGGTTGGTGGGCAGCGGGAATCCGCCGTGGGGGAATCTTGTTTGCGTGGGGTCGTGTTGGTTTGGGGATGAGCATCGGTGTTGCGCTGTCCCCGTTCACGCTCGACGTGACCGACAATGCGGTGGATGCCGCTGTCGCCGCTGGTAAGCAAGTCGCGGCGGCGGGGCTTAGTTCGCTGTGGTTCGGTCATACCTTCAGCCATGACAGCATCGTGTTGTCCGCGCTGGTCGGGCGGGAGGTGCCCGAGTTGGAGGTGGGTACCTCGGCGGTGCCGATCTCGGCGCGACATCCGCTGCTGATCGCCAGTCAGGCGCAGACTGCGCAGGCGGCGACGCACGGCAGGTTCACGCTCGGTCTTGCTCTCGGCACGCAGGCGTTCACCGAGCCGGTGTTCGGCGTCACCTTCGACCGGCCGATCGCCCGGCTGCGCGAGTTCTTGACCGCGCTGCGCACCGTACTCGACACCGGCACAGTCGATTTCCATGGCGAGACGCTCACCGCGGTAGCGCCGCTCCCCGCCGCGGTGGCGGGTGCGAAGCCGGCCGTGCCGGTGCTGGTCGCCGCGATGGGACCGCAGGCGCTGCGGGTCACCGGCGAATTCGCCGACGGCACACTGCCTTTCCTGGTGGGCCCGAAGGCGCTGGCCGAGCAGGTCGTCGCACCGATCACCAAGGCCGCTGAGCGAGCGGGCCGACCTGTGCCGCGCATCGTCGCCATGGTTCCCGGGGTCGTCACCGCCGATGTCGAGCGGGCTCGTGCGGCGGCCGAGGAGTCGACCGCGTTCTACAACGACATTCCGTCCTATCAGCGAATCATCGAGCTGTCCGGCGCATCTCGTGCTGCCGACCTCGTCGTCATCGGCGACGAGCAGACCATCGCCGACCGCGTTGCCGAGTACTTCGAGGCAGGCGCCACCGACGTCGTCTTCGCCCTGACCGACCTGACCACCCCTGCCGACGAACAGCGCACCTGGCAACTGCTCGGCGAACTGAACCGCACCGCATAGCAATACGCGAACGACCCGTTCGGCCAGTCTGCCGAGCGGGTCGTTCGCGCGTGAAAGTGCGCTGGAGCGAGGGCGTTTCAGGCTCCCGAGGCCACCTTCAGTAGTACCGCGCCCGCGATGATCGCGGCGAAGGACGCGACCTTGGGCAGGGTGATCTTCTCGTGGTAGACGAGGGCGCCGAGGATGACGGTGCCGATGGCGCCGACACCGGTCCAAATGGTGTATCCGACACCGACATCCAGCGTGCGCAGGGCCAGGCTCAGGGTGAAGATGCCGCCCGCCGCGGCGAGCAGGGTGAAGACCGACGGCCAGAGTTTGGTGAAGCCGTTGGTCGCGTTGGTGCCGAGTGCGAACGCGATCTCGAAGACGATGGCGATGCCGAGGAAGAACCAGGCCATGACGAAAACTCCTGTACGGGTGGTGAAGTGGGGGATCAGGCGGCAACCGGCGTGGCCGCGCGGGTCGCGAGGGTGTCGGCGAGCTTGAGTCCGAGCACGCCGCCGATGATCAGCACGAACGCGAGCACCTTCCAGACGTTGAGCGTCTCGTGGAAGATCACCGTGCCGAGGGTGACGGTGCCGACCGAGCCGATGCCGGTCCAGACCGTGTAGCCCACCCCGACGTCGAGGGTGCGTAGCGCCAGGCTGAGGAAGAAGATGCCGCCCGCCGCGGCCGCGGCGGTGAGCAGGGACGGGCCGAGCACGGTGAATCCGTGCGTGGCATTGGTCGCGAGCGCGAAGACCACTTCGAAAACCGCCGCGATCATCAGGTAGATCCAGGCCATGAGGAACAGCTCCTTTAGTTGTATGTATATGCAACTACCTTGCGTGATGAGAAGTATGCATGTACAAATAAGTGGTGTCAAACAGCGAGCACGACGAGCAGATGTGGAACCGGTTGATCGCCCTGCACGCCCAGGTAGAGGGCAAATTGGCGGCGGCGGTACAGCGCGGGTACGGCCTCGGGCTCTCGGAATTCCGGGCGCTGGGCTTCCTGGCCGAGGCGCCGGACGGCGAGCTGCGGATGCAGGATCTGTCCGCGCGACTCGGTCTGAACCAGAGCTCGGTGACCAGGCTGGTCGGCCGGCTCGACGCCGCCGGACTGGCCTACCGCGACCTGTGTCCCGATGATCGGCGCGGCGTCTACACGGTGATCACCGACAAGGGTCGCGAACGGCACCGCGCGGCCGGCGACACCTACCGCGACACGCTCACCGTCGCGCTCGACGAATCCGACGACGACACCGTGGCCGCCCTGCGTCGCGCCCATGTCTGACTGTTATAACGGTGCTATGACTCTCGATCCCGCCATCGCCACCAGGCTCAAGCGCAACGACGCCGGTCTGGTCGCCGCCGTCGCGCAGGAACGCGGCACCGGCGACGTGCTGATGGTCGCGTGGATGGACGACGAGGCGCTGGCCCGCACGTTGGAAACGCGCAAGGCGACCTACTTTTCGCGTTCGCGTCAGCAGTATTGGGTGAAGGGGGAGACCTCCGGCCACACCCAGTACGTGCACGAGGTCCGGCTCGACTGTGACGGCGACACCATCCTGCTGGTGGTCGATCAAGAGGGCGCGGCGTGCCACACGGGGACGCACACCTGTTTCGACGCCGATGTGCTGCTGGCCGATCCGGCCTGAGCTAGGAGTTCGCGGGCCGATCTTCCTGATCTGTCCCACCGGCTCGGCTCAGCGCATCGGTGAGATGGTCGGCGAGCAGCTCGCTCAGCTCGGCCAGTTGCGCCGTCTGCTCCGGCTCCAAACCGTCGAATACCAAGCGACGCACCGCATCCAGATAACCGGGCGCCGCCTCGATCACCTTGTGGTAGCCGTCGTCTGTCAGTACCGCCTGCACGCCGCGGCGCCCGGCGGTAGCCGAGCGCTCGGCCCAGCCCATCCGCTCCAGCTTCGACACGACGTGCGAAAGTCGTGATAGCGATGCATTTGCCTTGTGGGCGAGGTCACTCATCTGCAGTCGATGGCCCGGTTCCTCGGAAAGCAAGGTTAAAACCCAATACTCGAAATGGGTGACTCCGGATTCGCGCTGTAGCTGGGTATCCAAAGCGCCTGGTAGGCGGGTCATCAACGCGACAATCGCGCGCCAAGCTCGTTGTTCTACGGGGTCGAGCCACTTCGTCACTGTGTGCCTTCTTTCAAGCCAAGTGACGTGGTTTTGTTAGGAAGCCTACCGATTATTGAAAAGCATGTTCACAGTCACCCGTGGCTTTGAGTTTGCCACGACTTCGCTCGCCCGTCATGCAGATGCTGAGTAGCGTGAGTTCACTCACAAACCGTCCGGGCGGGTCATGGCCGGATCGGCGGTGGTCGGCTGGGTGGTTTGCCGCTTCGGATGCCTGCGCCGCCACCAGCGCGCGATGATCAACGCCAGCGCCGCGAGCCAGATCGCGGCGGCGGCGATCGCACCGGCCATCGTGGCGCCGCGGAAGGCGGGCGCGTCGACATCGAGAATCCGTTGTCCCGCATGGGCGGCGTTGCTGCCGCCGAGCACGATGGTCAGCGTCATCAGATTGGGGATCGCGACGAGCACGGCGATCACCACGGCCGCGCCCGCCATGAACCGGCCGCCCCGGCGCCGCCACACCCGCAGCGCAAACAACAGCAGGAACAGCGGGATCACCGTGCACACGCCGCCGAAGACCAGACCCCAGCCGATGCCCTTGGCGAAGCTGCCGTTGACCATCTCCGCGATTCGCTGCGCCCACCAGCGTGGGATGAACGCGGACAGGATGAAGTAGGCGATGAACAGCACGGCGAGCACCGCGAGCCCGCCGATCACCCAGGTCTTCCAGGCGATCCCGGTCGATTTCTGCTCCAGCTGTCCGTCGGTCGCAGTCATGAGCCCAGCGTAAGCCGGGTGAGCGGCGGAAACGTGGTGATCGCTCCGGCGTTTCCGGTACGACCGTCCCGAGTGTCGCCCGGGACGCGCCGGGAACTACTGCGCGCGCTCGCGCAGGAACTTCAGCGCCTCGTCAGCGTGCACGTTGGCGCGCAACTCGCCGGTGATGATCTTGCGGACGGTGCGGTCCTGATCGATGACGAAGGTCTGCCGCTTGACCGGCGCCAGCTTGCCGAGCAGCCCGCGCTTGACGCCGAACTGCGCGGCGACCGTGCCATCGGGGTCGGACAGCAGCGGATAACCGAGCCCCTGCTTGTCGGCGAAACCGGCCTGGGTGTCGACGCCGTCGGCGCTGATGCCGGCGCACGAGGCGCCGAGCGCGGCGAAGTCGCCTGCCACGTCACGGAAATGGCAGGCCTCCGCGGTGCACACCGGGGTGTTGGCGGCGGGATAGAAGAAGAGGACCAGTGGACCGTCCGCGAGCAACGCGTCGAGCGAACGGGGCGTGCCGGTTTGATCGGGGAGCTCGAACTGGGGGGCGAGCTGTCCTGTCTGCATAGAAAGGGACAGTACCGGGCACATGTCGCACCCGGTACCGGTCCGTTCGGGCTCAATGGCCAACCGCCTGCCTGCCGGCCGTCTGCGGCCTGCCTGCCGGCGACGCGGCTACGTCCTATATGCCGATCAGTGCCGCGACTTCGGGGTTCTTGATCTGCATGACGTCGAGAATGCCGTGCGCGCGCAGGAACGGCTTGAGTTCCTTGATCCGGTCGGCGTGCGTGGCGTATTCGTCCGGGAAGTGGTTCTTGTCCAGGGATTCGAGGGCCTTCGCGTAGGTGACGAAGGTGGCTAGTGCGTTCGGGGCACCCTGTTGGCCTGGCTTCGACTGCAGACCGACCATCCGTGGGGGCTGGCTCGGCGCACCGCCCGGGGCGGCATGCCTGCCCTCCGGTTGCGAGGGGTACATCAGTTGTCTCCTCTCGATCATGGATACCGCGTGCGAGATGGAACGGAGCGAGCATAGAGACGCCCGTCACAGCGCTTCCTGGGGGATGAGAACCGGGCGGTCGTGTTTGTGACTGGTGTGAATTGGAGGGGGTGCGTCATCGACCCCGCGGATCCCTTCGGGGTGCGCCCGGGAAGGTGTCGGACGGACCTGGGAGGATGGGCTCATGCAAGGCGCGTCGACTCCCACCACCACGACCCGTGCACAGTTCCACCAGCTGGCCGCGGAACATCGAGTTGTCCCGGTGACCCGAAAGGTGTTGGCGGACTCCGAAACTCCGCTCTCCGCGTACCGCAAGCTGGCCGACGACCGAGCGGGAACGTTCCTGTTCGAGTCGGCGGAGAACGGACGATCGTGGTCGCGCTGGTCGTTCATCGGCGCGGGCAGCCCGTCGGCGTTGACCGTGGTCGACGGCGAGGCGGCGTGGCTCGGCAACATCCCGGTCGACGCGCCCTCCGGCGGCGATCCGCTGCAGGCGCTGCGCGAAACCCTCGAACTGCTGCAGACCGAGCGACTGCCCGGCCTGCCGCCGCTCACCAGCGGCATGGTCGGCTACCTCGGCTACGACGCGGTGCGCCGGATCGAACGGCTGCCGAACCTGGCACTCGACGATCTGCGACTGCCCGAGATGGTGCTGCTGCTGGCCACCGATCTCGCCGCGTTCGACCATCACGAGGGCGCGATCACGCTGATCGCCAACGCCGTCAACTGGAACGGCACCGCCGACCGGGTCGACGAGGCCTATGACGACGCGGTCGCCCGGCTGGACCGGATGACCGAGGCGCTGGCCGCCCCCGCACCGTCCACGGTGTCGGTTTTCGATCGGCCCGAGCCGGAATTCCGCCGCCGCCGCACTACCGAGGAATTCGGAGTCGGCGTGCGCCGCCTGGTCAAGGAGATCGAGGCGGGCGAGGCGTTCCAGGTGGTGCTCTCGCAGCGTTTCGAAATGGACTACGACGGCGCGCCGCTGGACCTGTACCGGATGTTGCGCGCGTCGAACCCGAGCCCGTACATGTACCTGCTGCACATCCCGGACGGCGACGGCGGCACCGCGTTCTCCATCGTCGGCTCCAGCCCGGAAGCGCTGGTCACCGTGAAAGACGGTGTCGCGACGACACATCCGATCGCGGGCACCCGCTGGCGCGGCGCCACCGAGGAGGACGACCTGCTGCTGGAGAAGGGCCTGCTCGCCGACGAGAAGGAAAACGCCGAGCACCTGATGCTCGTCGACCTCGGCCGCAACGACCTCGGCCGGGTCTGCCAGCCGGGCACCGTCCGGGTCACCGAGTACCGGCACATCGAGCGCTACAGCCACGTGATGCACCTGGTCTCCACGGTGTCGGGCCGCCTCGCGGAAGGCAAGATCGCGTTCGACGCGGTGCGCGCCTGCTTCCCGGCGGGCACGCTGTCCGGTGCGCCGAAGGTGCGCGCGATGGAACTCATCGAAGAGCTCGAGCCGACCCGCCGCGGCGTCTACGGCGGCGTCGTCGGTTACCTCGACTTCGCCGGTGACGCGGACACCGCGATCGCGATCCGCACCGCGCTTCTGAAAGAGGGCACCGCCTACGTCCAGGCGGGCGCGGGCATCGTCGCCGATTCGGTCGCCGAATACGAGGACGTCGAGGCCCGCAACAAGGCGATGGCGGTGCTCAAGGCGATCGCGGCGGCGAAGACGGTGCGCGCGTACGGCGCGACGAACGGCGGCGACGCATGACGGCGGGGCCCAGCGACGGCGACCCCGCCATCCCAGGGGCCGATTCGGGACGGCCGACCGAAACGTCGGCCCTCGATTCCAGCGTTCACCGCGACGACCACGCCAGCGGTGAAAGTGCCGGGGCGACACCCGATCCCGACCTCGTCACCCCGGAAACCGCGGGTGCCGAGACGGTCGAACCCGCGCGGCGCAAATCCCCGATCGGCGCGCTCGTCCTGCTCGCCGTCGCGGCCGCCGCGCTGTGGGGCTCCTCGCGGATGACCTGGGTGACGGTCACCTCCACCGACGGCCTCACCGAACCACGCACCGACCACCTCAACGGCGGCGTCTGGTTCGGCGCGCTCACCCCGCTGGCCCTGGTGCTGCTCGCCTCGATCGCGGCCGTGCTGGCCACCAGGGGCTGGCTACGCCGCGTCCTCGGCGTGGTCCTCGCCCTGGTCGCCGCCGTAGCCGCGGTACCGGCCTTCGCCTTGCTCACCAACTCCGGCAAGATCGCCGAACGCGCCGCAAAGCTGGCCGAGCTCCCCGCCCGGGCGCAGGTCGGCGAGGCGACCACCTCGGTACTCCCAGCCGTACTCGCCCTGCTCGGCGCGCTGGCGGCGTTCGCGGCGGGCGGATTGCTCGCCCGGATGCCACAGGACACCGCGCGACTGTCCGGCAAATACGACAACCCGGTGGTCCGCCGCGCCGCCGCCACCGAGCAGGTGACCAAGCAGCGCGACGACGCCGCCGAACCGGGCAGCACCCAGCTGTCCGAACGCGTGCTGTGGGACGCGCTGGACGCGGGCACCGACCCCACCGAGGACGCGGTGAACTCCGGTGGGCGACCCGACGATCCGGACGCAGGCCGGCCGGGCGGACCTGTCCGCTGAGCGATTCGCGCACGGCGACTGTGGCGGTACCCACCTTGCGCACGGACTGGTTGCCTGGTCCACAACATGCCCCGGCGCAAACGCGCCCGGTACGCCCATTTATTCTTTGTCAGCATCGGTGAGACAGCGCCTGGGGAGATTCTCAGGCAGCAAGTCCGTCTCCCCAGAAAGGATTCGAGCCAGATGACGGTACTCGACTCGATTCTCGACGGGGTCCGCGCGGATGTCGCCGCGCGGGAAGCCCTCCTCGATTTCCAGGCGATCAAAGCGGCCGCCGCGGCGGCCAACAGCCCGCTCGACGCACGCGCGGCCCTCCTCGAAGACGGCATCGGCGTGATCGCCGAGGTGAAGCGGGCCAGTCCCTCCAAGGGCGAACTCGCCGACATCCCCGACCCGGCCAGCCTGGCCAAGTCGTACGAGGATGGCGGCGCGCGCATCATCAGCGTGCTGACCGAAGGCCGCCGCTTCCACGGGTCGTTGGAAGACCTGGACGCGGTCCGCGCCACCGTGAGCATCCCGATCCTGCGCAAGGACTTCGTCGTCGGGCCGTATCAGATCCACGAGGCCCGCGCGCACGGCGCCGACGTGATCCTGCTGATCGTCGCGGCGCTGGAGCAGGACGTGCTGTCCTCGCTCATCGACCGCACCGAATCGCTCGGCATGACCGCGCTCGTCGAGGTGCACACCGAGGAGGAGGCCGACCGCGCGCTCGAGGCAGGCGCCTCGGTGATCGGCGTGAACGCCCGCAACCTCAAGACCCTGGAAGTGGACCGGGACGTGTTCGCCCGGATCGCGCCCGGCCTGCCCACCGAGGTCATCCGGATCGCCGAATCCGGCATCCGCGGCACTGCCGACCTGCTGGCCTACGCCGGTGCCGGGGCGGACGCCGTCCTCGTCGGCGAGGGCCTGGTGACCAGCGGTGATCCGCGCGCCGCCGTGTCCGAGCTGGTGACCGCGGGCACCCACCCGTCCTGCCCGAAGCCGGCGCGGCGGGGCCGGTGACCGGAGTGACCGAACTACCCAAGGCCAGCGACGGCGTCGCGCACCGCAGCAAGCACGAGCCCGACACCGGCGGCCACTTCGGCGTCTACGGCGGCAGGCACGTGCCCGAGGCGCTGATGGCGGTCATCGAAGACGTCACCGCGGTCTACGAGAAGGCCCGGCTCGACCCGGACTTCCTCAACGAGCTCGACCGGCTGCAGCGCGACTACACCGGGCGCCCGTCGCCGGTGTTCGAATGCACGCGGCTCGCCGAGCATGCGGGCGGCGCGCGCATCCTGCTCAAGCGAGAAGACCTGAACCACACCGGTTCTCACAAGATCAACAATGTGCTCGGCCAGGCCCTGCTCGCCAAGCGGATGGGCAAGACCCGCATCATCGCGGAGACCGGCGCGGGCCAGCACGGCGTCGCCACCGCGACCGCCTGCGCGCTGCTCGGCCTCGACTGCGTCATCTACATGGGCGCCGTCGACACCGCGCGGCAGGCCTTGAACGTGGCCAGGATGCGGCTGCTCGGCGCCGAGGTCATCTCGGTGACCACCGGCTCGCAGACGCTCAAGGACGCGATCAACGAGGCCCTGCGCGACTGGGTCAGCAACGCCGACGACACCTACTACTGCTTCGGCACCGCCGCGGGCCCGCACCCGTTCCCCATGCTGGTGCGCGACTTCCAGCGCGTCATCGGGCTGGAAGCCCGCGTGCAGGTACAGGAATCCACCGGCAAGCTGCCCGACGCGGTCGTCGCCTGCGTGGGCGGCGGCTCCAACGCCATCGGCATCTTCCACGCCTTCCTCGACGATCCCGACGTCCGCCTGATCGGCTACGAGGCGGCCGGCGACGGCGTCGAAACCGGCAGGCACGCGGCCACTTTCACCGGTGGCACGCCGGGTGCGTTCCAGGGCGCCTACTCGTACCTGCTGCAGGACGAGGACGGCCAGACCATCGAGTCGCACTCCATCTCGGCCGGTCTGGACTACCCGGGCGTCGGCCCGGAGCACGCGCTGCTCAAGGACATCGGTCGCGCGGAGTACCTGCCGATCACCGACACCGAGGCGATGGACGCGCTGCTGTTGCTCAGCCGTCGCGAGGGCATCATCCCCGCGATCGAGTCCGCGCACGCGGTCGCTGGCGCGCTGCAATTGGGCAAGGAACTCGGGCCCGGCGCGGTCATCCTGGTGAATCTGTCCGGCCGCGGCGACAAGGACATGGATACGGCGGCGCGCTGGTTCGGGCTGTTCGATGAGGGGGCGGTGCAGTCGTGAGGGAGCGCAGCGAGCGAACCATGGATACAGCGTCTATGGCGTCGACGGAGCCGAGCGTCAGCGAGGCGCAGTCGTGAGTCAACAGTCTCGTCTTGCCAATACCTTTGCCGCGACGCGCGGTGAAGGCCGTGCGGCGCTCATCGGCTACCTGCCCGCGGGCTACCCGGATCTGGCCGGTTCCATCGAGGTCGTCCGCGCCATGGTCGAATCCGGTTGCGACATCATCGAAGTCGGCGTCGCCTACTCCGATCCGGTGATGGACGGCCCGACCATCCAGGCCGCCGCCGATCAGGCGTTGCGCGGCGGCGTGCGGGTCCGCGACGTGTTCTCCGTCGTCGAGGCGATCACCTCGGCGGGTGGACAGGCCGTGGTGATGAGCTACTGGAACCCGGTGCTGGCGTACGGCGTCGACCGTTTCGCGCGTGACCTGGCCGGCGCCGGTGGCGCGGGCATCATCACGCCGAACCTCATTCCGGAAGAGGCCGACGACTGGTTCGTCGCCTCGTCCACGCACAACCTGGACCGCATCTTCCTGGTCGCGCCGTCCTCCACCGAGGAGCGTCTGGTGAAGACCCTGGAGGCGTCGCGCGGCTTCGTGTACGCGGCCTCGACCATGGGCGTCACCGGCGCCCGCGATGTGGTGTCCTCCGCGGCGCCCGCATTGTGCGCGCGGATCCGGGCGCATTCCGACATCCCGATCGGCGTCGGTCTCGGCGTTCGCTCGGGCGCGCAGGCGGCCGAAATCGCTTCCTACGCAGACGGAGTCATCGTGGGTTCGGCGCTGGTGAGCGCCGCCGGTGAGAGCCTCGACGCGGTCCGCGCGCTGACCGCCGAACTGGCCGAGGGTGTGCGTTCGGCGACCGTCGCCTCCTAGCCCGCTCGACCGCTCCCCGGGTCTGGGGACGACTGTGCCGGTGCGGTGGTTCCAGTGTCGCTGAGCTTCTCCGCTACGGTGGCCCCGTGACCTTACGAGTCCTGGCGTACATACCCAGCCCCCCGCAGGGCGTGTGGCACATCGGCCCATTCCCGCTGCGGGCCTACGCGCTGTGCATCATCATCGGCATCGTCGTCGCCATCTGGTGGGGCGAACGGCGCTGGCGCGACCGCGGCGGACAGCAGGGCGCGATCCTGGACGTCGCGATGTTCGCGGTGCCGTTCGGTCTGGTCGGTGGCCGGCTCTATCACGTCGCCACCGACTGGCAGAAGTACTTCGGCCCCGACGGCGACCCCAAGGCCGCGCTGGAGATCTGGAACGGCGGCCTCGGCATCTGGGGCGCGGTGGCGCTCGGTGGCGTCGGCGCCTGGATCGGCTGCCGGGTGTATCGAATCCCGTTGCCCGCATTGGGTGATGCGATCGCCCCGCCGATCCTGCTGGCCCAGGCCATCGGCCGCCTCGGCAACTACTTCAACCAGGAGCTGTACGGCCGCAAGACCGACCTTCCCTGGGGCCTGGAGATCTACTTCCGCTACAACGACAACCTGAAGCCGGACGCGATGAACGGCGTCTCCAATGGCGTCGTCGACAAGGTCGTGCACCCGACGTTCCTGTACGAGCTGATCTGGAACGTGCTGATCGTGGTGCTGCTCGTGCAGCTGGACAAGCGCTACCAGATCGGGCACGGGCGCCTGTTCGCGCTCTACGTCGCGGGTTACAGCTTCGGCCGGTTCTTCGTCGAGTTGATGCGTGACGACGAGGCGACCAAGATCGCGGGCATTCGGATCAACTCGTTCACCTCGGCGGTCGTATTCCTCGCGGCCATCGCCTATTTCGTGTTCGCGACCAAGGGCAGGGAAACCGCCGAACAGTTGCAACCGTCGACGGAACGTCGGCCGTGGCCGTGGCAGTTCGGCAAGTTGCGTGCGGCGGCCGCCGCGTCCGAGGCGGCGCTGGCCTCGGACAAGGTTGCGCTGGAAAAGGATTCGGCCGACGAGACCGACGGCGCGACAGCTACGGACAAACTCGAGACAGACGAGTCGACCGAAGTAATCGAGGCGACTGCCGAGGAACCGGCAACCAGCACGGACGCCGACACCGCCACCGCCGAGGACACCGCCACGGTGAAGACCGCAGCGAAGAAAGCCACGGATTCCGACAAGTCCTGAATACGACGGTGCCGCCGCCCATTACGCGGCGGCACCGCCGTACGCCCACCGGTTTGCTCCGAATTTCCCCTCGCCGATAACGATGGCGTATCGCCTGCGATAACCCGGGGGAGAGCCGAGCATTACGGGGCGACAAATCACACTGGTCCGACCACAATGACTCGTGATCGTCGCGAGCATCTTCCCCGCTCGGCAGATCGATCAATGCCGGGCAGAGGGTGCCCAGCACGAATGAGGAGGACATTGGTGACCGACCCCTACCAGCAGAACAACCCAGGATTCGGCGGACCGCAGTACGGTCCGCCCGGTACGGGGCCGGATCTGAACAAGCCGCAGGACACCTCGGCGCTGCCGCAGTACGACTCGCAGCCCTACGCCCAGCAGCCGCCCGCCGACCCGTACGCCCAGCCGCAGTACGGCCAGCCCAACCCGTACGGCCAGCAGCCGGGCGGCTACCCACCGGCCGGTGGGTTCGGCCCGCAGGGCTACAACCCGAACGATCCGGAAGCGCCGTGGGGCCGTGACCAGTTCGGTGCCCCGTTCTCCGACAAGCAGAAGCTCGTGGCGGGCCTGCTGCAGATCTTCCTCGGCAGCTTCGGCGTCGGCCGCTTCTACACCGGCCACACCGGCCTGGGCGTCGCACAGCTCATCGTCAGCGCGGTAACCTGCTTCACCCTCGGCTGGATCTGGGGCGTGATCGACGGCATCTTGATGCTGACCGGCAAGGTCCCCGACAGCGACGGCCGCCCCCTGCGCGATTGACGGTGTAGCCGAGCGACAACACCTGACCGGCCCCGCTTGTTGGCAAGCGGGGCCGGCGTTATGTCCGGCCCGGTGGGACCGGAGCCGTCAGACCGGCACTATCCGCCGCAGCGGTCAGCCATTCCGCTGGCAATGCCGAATGCGATGAAGCAAGGGATCACCTTCGCGGGCAAGGGGTAGACAAGGCAGGCGCCCGCCGCCGCCGAGGCGATTGCTTTCGGGACTCCGTTCTGTTCCAGGCAGCGGATGGCATCATCTACTCTTCCCTTTTTGAGCGGAGCCATGGGAAGCCCGGCGGTATACGCGGATACTCGAGTGATCTGGTGATTGACCCGAGTTTCACTGGGCTGTGTTTCCGCATTCGCCGCCGGGGCGAAGAGCATGGCAGCGGCGGCAACCGGGATGGCAATGGAGATGGTTTTGCGAATTACGCTCATTGTTGACTATCTTTCTATCGTGCTTTTATCTGTTAGGGATGGGGGAAGGTCAGAGCTTGGAGAGTGCGCGACCTTGGCAGTAAGCGGCGGTAGCTTCGCCGATGCCACCCCCGATGAGGCAGGCGGCCAGACCCGGGCCGATAGCGAATCTGCAGGCCGTCATTACCGCGGTGAGCAGCCATGCGGGAATTCCGGCGCCGGAAAGGCATGAGTTCAGCTCCCGGACCGCATCGCCGATGCCGCGTTTGATCGCCCGATCCGTCGCGGCGGTGAAGTCCTGGTCGAGTACGACCTGATCCTTCGACCACGTCGTAACGTGTCCGGCGTCGGGCGTGTACTCGGTGACATGAACCTCGCTGTAGTCGGTGACCTCGTTGTCGCGGTTCACCACGAGCTGCAGGTTGCTGAACGGCGTGCCGCCGGTCGCCACCGGGATCGTGACGCGGAGTTCACCGTTTGCCGCAGTCTGCGTCATCCGGGTGAAGTCGAGAGCCGAGAGGTCGGCATTGACCTTGACGGAGCCGGATTCGATCGAATCGGTGACGGTTCGAATCGCCGCGGCCGAAGTCGGTGGTGCGGCCGCGAACGCCGGTGCGGTGGTGCTCGCGCCGGCCAAGGCGGTGAGTATGATTGCGCTGGTCGCTACGGACCTACTGATGATCATCGAGAAATCCAATCGTTGGTTGGTATGTGACTTATTGCGTGCATGCGCAGATCTCGGGTCGGGGAGTGACAGCTCCCCGACTCGGATTTTCTGGTCGGCATATCTCTAATCAGTCAGCTGAGCTCCTTTCGTGGCATGTCGAAATAACCTCATGAGTTGCCGGATTTGTCTGTCGCTGGTTATTGACGCATCGATCTCCGGATCGGTTCCGTCCATTTCAGATTCTTGACAGTGCCGGCTATATGACTTGGCATCGCTGCCACCGCGACGTGCGCCGGACGCTCGGCGATATCGAGTGACCCCGTGGCGGAGGTGGCAGCGGGCAGCGTGACCGAACCACGGTCGAAGAGGGACGGCATCGACGATCCGGCGGTGCCTGCCCGGCGCGGTCGCGGCAGGTCAGGGGCCCGAGAAATGGGGCAGCGGCTCGCGACTCGTCGTCGGATTCGGCGAGTGCAACCCTTGCGCGCACCATGATCGATATAGGGTCCTTCGGATGAGTCCCGGCGTAGCATGAGCCGGATTTGCGTGTTGTGCGTGGGATGTCCGCGTACCGAAGAGAGGGAACCCGTGCGTCGCAAGCTGTTCGCCGCCGCCATGCTCGCCATCGTCGCCGCCACCGGGCTCACTGCCTGCGGTAGCAGCAGCGATCCGAATGTGTTGAAGGTCGGCACCGAAGGCACCTACTCCCCGTTCAGCTTCCAGGGCGCCGACGGCAAGATCACCGGCTACGACGTCGAGGTGATCCAGGCGATCGGCGACAAGCTCGGCAAGAAGGTCGAATTCGTGCAGACCCCGTGGGACGCCATCTTCGCCGGACTCGAGTCCAAGCGCTTCGACCTGGTGGCCAACCAGGTGACCATCAACGACGAGCGCAAGGGCAAGTACGCGCTGTCCGCCCCGTACACCACCTCCGACGGCGTGATCGTCACCCGCGCCGACAACAACGGCATCAGCACCCTGGCCGACCTGAAGGGCAAGACTTGCGCCCAGTCCGCCACCAGCAACTGGGGCAAGGTCGCCACCAATGCGGGCGCGAAGGTCGAGGCGGTGGAAGGCTTCGTGCAGGCCATCCAGCTGTTGAAGAACGGCCGCGTCGACGCCACCGTCAACGACACCCTCGCCGTCGCCGAGTACACCAAGAAGACCGGCGACACGGGCGTGAAGGTCTCCGGCAAGACCGGCGAGACCAGCCAGCAGGCCTTCGCCGCCCGCAAGGACGACGCGCTGATCAAGGACGTGGACAAGGCGCTCACCGAACTGCGCGCCGACGGCACGCTGGCCAAGATCTCGGACAAATACTTCGGCACCGACGTCAGCAAGTAGCCGACGCCCTCCATGGACCCCGCTACCAGGGAACTGATCTGGCACAACCTGTGGCCGATGCTGCAGGCCACCCTCAAGATGACCATCCCGCTCACCGCGGTCAGCTTCGTCATCGGCCTGGCGATCGCGTTGTTCGTCGCGCTGGCCAGGATGTCACCGGTGTGGCCGCTGTCGGCGGCCGCCCGGTTCTACATCTCGATCATCCGCGGCACGCCGCTGCTGGTGCAGCTGTTCATCGTGTTCTACGCGCTGCCGCAGTTCGGGTTGGTGATCGATCCGTTCCCGGCGGCGGTGATCGCGTTCAGCCTCAATGTCGGTGGCTACGCCGCGGAGATCGTGCGCGCGTCCATTCTCAGCGTCGCGAAGGGGCAGTGGGAGGCCTCGCAGGCGTTGGGTCTGACGTATCCGCAGATGATGCGGCTGATCATCCTGCCGCAGGCGTCGCGCATCGCGGTGCCGCCGTTGTCGAACACGTTGATCTCGTTGGTGAAGGACACGTCGCTGGCCTCCACCATCCTGGTGACCGAACTGCTGCGGGTCGCTCAGCTGGCGGCCGCGCCGACTTTCGATTTCTTCGCGCTGTACGGCGTCGCGGCGATCTACTACTGGGTCATCTGCCTGATCCTCGGCTTCGGCCAGACCAGGCTGGAGACGCGGCTCGCGCGGCACGTGGCCACCTGACGCGCCCCTCCTTTTCCCGGCTTGGCGGCCGCTCGACCCGGCGCTAGGTTGTCCGGATCGGAAGGGGCTGCGGTGGACGGCTGGTATGTGCTCGAAGCCAGTGCGCCACATCGCTGTCGAATGCCGGTGCGGGACAACGCGCTACCGGTGGCTGTCGCGGCCGGCGAGTCGCTCGCCGCGGACTACTTCCGCGGGTGGTTGAGTTATCGCGCGTTGTTCGGGCAGTGGTTCCTGCGGCTCTGGTGGACGGCGCGTCCGCCGGAAAGTCTGTGGGAGGTCGATCGGGTTGCCGCGCGTGGCGAATGCCTGCTCGCGGTGGGACCGCTGGACGAGGTGGTTGTCGAGTTGCGGCACACCGTCGATGGGGTGCCGCATCGGTATCGGATCGCGCGTCGAGTCGCGCCCGACTCGTCGTCGCGCACCGTGCGGTTCGGGCTCGGTCATGCGGTGACGGCTCGCGCCGACGAGGTGTTCGATGTGGACGCGGCCGCCGAGTTGTTCTGTGCCTACTACCGCACCGGAACCGTCCCGAGTGTGGAATATGTACTGCGGGAACTCGATTCGCCGGATGTGCTCACCGATTTCGGCGCGCAGACGCACGTGCTGACCGTCGAGTACGACCAGCTGCGGCCGGTGCTGGCGACGGTCGCCGACGGCGAGTTCGCAAAGGTGTTGCAGGAGTTCGACGTCGACGCGGGTTTCGCCGTGCTCGTCCTGTCGCCGCTGCCGCCGGGGCGGACGTGGGCCGAGCTGGCAGGCGACGAGGCCACCGGGACCGAGGAATTCGTGCAGGCCGCCGGTTCGGGCGGGCGATACCTGGTCGAATGGCGAAAATGGGATGGCGACGATTACCGAGTGTTCGTCATCGGTCGTCACGCTACGTCGCCGGCGGAGAGTCTGACCGAGTCGATGCGGCGACTCGGTGTGCTGGGGGAGGAGATTCGGGCACTGCGGGTTTCTATGGACCGGACGGTGGACTCGATCAACGTCCAGGCGGTCGAGTTGGCGAGTGTCGCGGATTTCCCGGAGATCAAGTCCGCCGAGATCGTTTACTCGGAGCCGACGACCGCCCTCGAGTATCCGGAGCCCACAACCGCGCCTCTCCCCGTGACCGAAGCCGCCGAGATCAGGCATTCGGACCCGACGATCGCACGCGGGCATCCGGAACCCACGACCGCGCCTCTCCCGATTACCGAGGCGGCCGAGATCAGGCAATCGGAGCCCACGATCGCGCCGCCACCGATGACCGAGGTGGCCCCGATCTTTTACTCGGAACCGTCGCTGGCACCGCCCACCGCTCACGACTCGGCGAACAGCGCTGTCCTACAACCCGGTCCGATCGATGAACCCCTCGCGCCCGACCCCGCGGATGCCTCGCCGCACCACCCATCGACCGAAGACATCCCGATCACCTTCGACGGCCACCTCCAACACGTCCACCCGAACGAGGTCTTCACACCGGCCGAAGTCGACCTCCTCCTCGTCCACTACACCCGCACCGGCACCCTCCCCGACCGCGGCTACAGCTACCGCGAAATCACCCTCGATTCGTGACCCAGCAACCCTGCGCCGACCCGTCCAATTCCATCGATTCGGCCTCGCGAATTTCTACCAGCGAGTAACATTTCCGGGTCATGTTTCAAATACATCGCGTTGGCCTGGGATGTTGCGCCATCCGTAACGCTTGTAGGTTTCACCAAGTCGCGAACGTTTTTTTCACTCAGCTTTCACCTGGGGCACAGGCGGCCCCGGGCACTGGTCGGGACTAGGCTCTACCCGTGATGCGACGGACGAAGATTGTGTGCACGCTCGGCCCGGCTACTGCCTCCGAGGACCGTATCCGCGAACTCGTCGAGAGCGGCATGGACGTGGCTCGACTGAACTTCAGTCACGGCGAACACGCGGATCACGCTGATAATTACAAGAAGGTACGGGCGGCCTCCGATCACCTCGGCAGAGCGGTCGGCATTCTCGCCGACCTCCAGGGACCGAAGATCAGGCTCGGCCGATTCATCGAGGGCAAGACCGTCTGGGCGACGGGTGAAGAAGTCAGGATCACCGTCGACGAGGTCGACGGAACCCACGACCGTGTTTCGACCACATACAAGGAACTCGCGCAGGACGCGAAGGCGGGCGATCGACTGCTCGTCGATGACGGCAAGGTCGGGCTCACCGTGATCCGGGTAGACGGCAACGACGTCGTCTGCCGGGTCACCGAGGGTGGACCGGTCTCCAACAACAAGGGTGTTTCGCTGCCGGGCATGGATGTCTCGGTGCCCGCGCTGTCCGAAAAGGACATCGAGGACCTGGAATTCGCGCTGAAGCTCGGTGTCGACTTCATCGCGCTGTCGTTCGTGCGGTCCCCGGCCGATGTGGAGCTGGTGCACGACATCATGGACCGGGTCGGCCGCCGGGTGCCGGTGATCGCCAAGCTGGAGAAGCCGGAGGCGATCGACAACCTGGAAGCCATCGTGCTCGCGTTCGACGCGGTCATGGTGGCCCGCGGCGACCTCGGCGTCGAGCTGCCGCTGGAGCAGGTGCCGCTCGTGCAGAAGCGGGCCATCCAGATGGCGCGCGAGAACGCCAAGCCGGTGATCGTGGCGACCCAGATGCTGGAGTCGATGATCGAGAACTCGCGCCCCACCAGGGCCGAGGCCTCCGACGTCGCGAACGCGGTGCTCGACGGCGCCGACGCGGTGATGCTCTCCGGCGAGACCTCGGTCGGCGCGTGGCCGATCGAGACGGTGCGCACCATGGCGCGCATCGTGCACGCGGTGGAGACCGAATCCACCAGGGTGCCCCCGCTGACCCACGTGCCGCGCACCAAGCGCGGCGTCATCTCCTACGCCGCCCGCGACATCGGCGAGCGGCTCAACGCGAAGGCACTGGTCGCGTTCACCCAGTCCGGTGACACGGTGCGTCGCCTGGCCCGGCTGCACACCCCGCTGCCGCTGCTGGCGTTCACCCCGCTGCCGGAGGTGCGCAGCCAGCTCGCGCTGACCTGGGGTACCGAGACGTTCATCGTGCCGATGGTGGACACCACCGACGCTATGATCCACCAGGTCGATGTAGCACTGCTGTCCATGGAGCGATACCAAAAGGGTGACCTCGTGGTAATCGTGGCCGGCTCCCCGCCGGGTACGGTCGGTTCCACCAACCTGATCCACGTGCATCGCATCGGTGAGGAGGATCATTAATAGTGAACAGCTCCCTTGGAGGGTCGGTCGTCGATTCGTCGGCGGCCGGGAAGTCTGATCTGGACGTTTTACTCGGTCTGCTCGATCTGGAGCAGATGGACGAGGATGTGTTCGTCGGTCAGCATCCGGAGAAGGTGTGGAGCCGCACATTCGGCGGCCAGCTCGTCGCGCAGGCGATCATCGCGGCGGGCCGCACGGTCGGTGACCGTCCGGTGCACGCGATCAACGCGCATTTCGTGCGCGGCGGCGATACGAAGAAGCCGATCGAGTACCGGGTAGACCGGCATCGCGACGGCAGAGCGTTCGCCAACCGCACCGTCACCGCCCTCCAGGACGATCAAGAGCTGTTCGTGATGCTCGCGGCGTTCCAGGACTGGAACAAGGGGCTCGAGCACGGGCACCCGCTGCCCGACGTGCCCGACCCGGACACGCTGCCGCGCATCGAGGAGAGCTTCGTCGGCTTGGAAGACAAGCTGGCGATGTTCATCAAGGCGCCGCACCCGATCGACATGCGCTACACCAACGACCCGGCCTGGATCATGAAGGCGACGGGGGAGCGGCTCAACCACAATCGGGTGTGGATGCGCACGGACGGGCGGCTGCCCGACGATCCGCTGCTGCATGTCGCGACGCTGGGTTATTCGTCCGACACCACGGTGCTGGATTCGATCATCACCACGCACGGGTTGTCCTGGGGGCTCGACCGGATCGTGGCGGCGACGGTGAATCATTCGATCTGGTTCCACCGGCCGTTCCGGTTCGACGAGTGGGCGCTCTACGCCACCGAATCCCCGGTGGCATCGGGCTCGCGTGGCCTGGCCACCGGTCGTTTCTTCTCCCGCGCGGGCGAGCTGCTGGCCACCACCGTGCAGGAGGGGCTGATCCGGCACTTCCCGGCGCGGGGCAAGTCGCCCGCGCAGGAGGTCTAGTCATCCGCTGAACTTCGCCGCATCCGCTTCCCGATCCGCTGGGAAGCCGGTGCGGCGCAGTCGTTTCCGGCGTCAGATCCGTTCGCGCTCGATGTCGAGATCCAGGTCGGCGCGCTGCTTGGCGCGGATCGAGAACGGAATGTGCTGGCCGGGTTCGGTGCTCGCGGCACCGTAGATCCCGTGCAGCAGTTGCTGTTCCAGCCCGGCCATGTCGGCGTCGGTCAGTTCGGCGGGCGCGCCGACCAGGCTCAGCGCGATCTCGTAGGTGCCGCGCTCACCCGGCTCGTCGCCCGGATGCTCCATCCGCCACTGGGTTTCGAGCGTCACGTGGGTCGGCTCGTCGGTGTCCACCGGTAGCGTGAAGCGCCAGGCGAACACCTCGCGGTCCTGCAGGTAATCGTCCACAACCTCGCGTACGGTCTCGACGACTCGCTCGAGGGTTTCCGGTGTCACATACACATGGAGCGAAACATCCGAAATGCGTTTCGGCATGTCGATTCCTGTCGTGTGTCGAACCAGCAACGGTGGAAGTTGGTGTCCGCGGGAGTGTAATACGTCCGGCCGGGAAATGGACATAGCAGCTTTGCATTGCTGTGTCGGGAGAGTGATATTCGGTGAGTCGGAAGACTACCTGATGCGGTGCGCCGCGAGGAAAGAAGCCAGCGGCGGAGCCGCCTCGCCGGGCTCGATAACCAGGCCGGGGCGCTCGTCCGCGACCGGTCTGCTCTGCTCGTGCGGGGCCAGCGCGAGCAGCAGCGGCACCAACGCCTCGGCGATCCGGTCGCCCACCTCGCAGTACGCCTGCTCGGACAGCCCGACCGGGTCGGTGATGTTCTCCCGGCCGACGATCGACAGGTCGTTGCGGGCCCGGTGCAGTTCGGCGATCGAGCGGGCGCCGGTCACATGCGCGATCCGGTGCGCTTCCAGCAGGGTGAAGGTGCGGGCCGCGACGCCGAAGCCCATCTCGCTCACCGTGTCGCGGAGCTGCTGGGTCATGGTCAGCACCAGATCGGCGTTGTCGACCATCTCGTCCTTGAGCCGCCGCGCCTTGAATCCGCTCGCGTCCGCGCCCAGGCCTTCGATGGCCTGCGCGGCCAGCGGTTCGGCCGGAAAGCCGACCAGGGCACGGGTGCCAGCGCTCTCCGCGGTGAGGTTAGGCAGGCCGTGTTCGATCGCGAGCGCGCGGGTGAGGCGCTCGGCAATCACCGAACGGCAAACATTGCCGTTGCAGACGAACAGGACGTGCATAGGAATACGGTAAACGTTCGATAACGCTGCCGATGTCCGAAAACCTCCGAAACCCACGGTCTAGACCAATATTTCATCTACAGGTCAGGTGCCGTACACGAATAGCGGCGCACATGAGGCGTGCGTCGCATTGGTGGTTGATCATGTTCGACTGTGTCCCTCTGCACTTACCCTGCACCGGGATCATCGAAACGCAATGTTGTGATTGCGTTGTGATAGGACCGTACAGCAGATCATAGGATGATTGGGTACCTAGTCGAGTTCGCCACTGTAGTAAGTCTTTTCGTCCACCACCGGCGCAACCTTCGACGGCTGGTCCTGCACCCGGCCCCTGGTGGAGAACATCCGCCCGCGCGAGGCGATCACCGGCGCGAACCGCGCCATCCCCGTCGAGGCGTCCATGTCGTCGTACATCGCGTCGATGCCACCCCGCAGGAAGTACGCCTCATGCCAGAACCCCGTCCCGCCCGAGTCCTGCAGGAACTTCTGCCACCAGTCCCGATGCGGCGCCGACCGAGTCCACGCCTCCAGGCTGTCCAGATCCCGCCAGTACTGCCGAGCCCCCCAGTGCGGCGGAAACAGCGACCAGATCACATCCTCGTGCGACAGCAGCCCATCCGGCCGATCCTGATGTGAGCTATACAGTTTCGGTCCCAGCCCGAGCAGCCGCAGCATGCCGCGCGGCTTACGCACCCGCATCCCGAGATAGATGACGACAAGATCCGGATACCCGTCCAGATCCACCGTGGTCCTACTCACCCGCATCGCAACCTCCGCTGATTTGGGCGTTCTATCTGCTCACCCTACGCGTGAATACGAGGCCGGTGGCCGAACAGTTCGATGGGTTTCCCTGGTGGTGCGTGCCGTTCGCCGGCACGTCGATCCGAAGTCGAGCTGGCTCAGTACGGGTACGCCGTCCGGGTGACGGTGTGGTGGTGCTGGGCGCGTCGTGTGGGGTACTCGGCTTTAGGCGCATGACAGGTGCGTGGTGTCGCGTTCCCGAGGTGGTCATCGGGTTGTGGATGCGTCTCGAGATTGGTTAGTGGTGGAGCTGTTCGTCGTTTGCGTTCACGCACCAGTTCTTCCTCCGCATACCTGTCGAGTCACTGACAGGTATGCGGAGAACCGACGAGCTGTGCGAAGTATCAAGCGGCTGTGCGAAGTTGAGGTCGTCCGTTGCGATCAAGGCGGCAGGTGTGTCCCGCCGCGCACTGGTTCTCGTGCCGCGCACAAAATCGTCAGCAATTTCGTGCGCACCAGCACAAGAAGTGCGCGGGGTGACGAATTGGGTGCGGAAGGAGGGGCTCGCCGAGCCGCGCGTGGTAGGCGGCGATGGTTCTTTGCTCGGCACAAGGGGTGTGAGCACCGTTTGTGTCACCTGCACGCCCTCTATACGAGGTGTTCGGCTTATGGCCGGGGTGCGCACTTAGTACGCGGTAGTGCGGGGATAGAAGCTGTTTTGGAACGTTCCAATAGACAATGGCCGTTTTTTCGTAATCGACTGAATTCCAAAAGTTTTCGTCGGTGGTCTGACATAAGGTATTGACACCTCCAGCCGAGGGGCGATGGACCTAGTCCACACATCGCGCCCAGGAAGGAGGTGGTGGGGAATGGCGAAACATCGCCAGGCAAAGGGCAAAGCCCCGGTCGACTACGGCATCTTGCTTGCTACAGCTGCTGTAGTCGCCGGGGTGCTCGTGCTAGTCCGCTGGTTGAGGGGCTAGGAGACCCACCAGGTGGGGCGTCGCGACAACGGCGTCCCACCGCCCAGCATCACTTGCGTGACGACTCGATAATACTCGATTTCGCGCGGGAAGACTTGATTCGAATCAAATCGAGCTTCGTCACAGGATCGAGCGACGATCCGAGACCACGAGATACTCACCAATGGGATACATCCTGTTTGAACGTTCCAATCGGCAATGGCCCTATTTTTCGAAATCGACTGTGTTCCAACAGTTCCCGTCGGTCCTCTGACATAAGGTATTGACACCTCCAACCGAGGGGCGGTGGACAAGGTCCAGACACCGCGCCCAGGAGGGAGGTGGTGGGGAATGGCGAAACATCGCCGGGCAAAGAGCAAAGCCCCGGTCGACTACGGCATTTTGCTTGCAACAGCTGCTGTAGTCGCCGGGGCGCTCCTGCTGGTCCGCTGGTTGAGAGGCTAGCTCTACCCACCAGGTGGGGCGTCGTCACAAGCGGCGTCCCACCGCCCAGCGTCACTTACGTGACGACTCGATATTACTCGATTCGGCACGAGAAGACGTGATTCGAGCGAAAAACAAAGTTGTCATGGGATCAAGAGACGATCTGCGTCCACGAGCTGTGTCCACGAGATGCCCAGCGACACAAGCAAGTCGACTGCCCACCCGAACACTCGGACACGAAGGAAGCGCACACCCCTCAAGCCAACCGCACACTCTCGATATAGAGAGAGTGCCCTTACCAATACAACGTTCGCGCCCCAACACGAACACCCCGAGCCGCCCGGAATGGTCGTCCCCCTCGAGCAACGACGACCTGGGCATGCGATTGACCATGACCCACCAACGCACGCAACCACAACAAGGGGGGTTCGGGGGGCGAAGCCCCGCCGAGCGGGGTCTGGGGGTTGCACCCCCAGATGAAATGACGAGACGACCCCAGTTCGCGCCTTCCGCGAACAGGGATCGCCCATCGTCGAGTGCCGAGTGTGGGACTCGAACCCACACGTCCTTTCGGACAACGGTTTTTGAGACCGTCGCGTCTGCCAGTTCCGCCAACCCGGCGCACCGGGAGGAAATGATAGCGGGTGGGTGGGGCTGGTACCTAACCGGTTGGTCGGCGACCCGCGCGCGGACGGTTTGCCCTGGGTATATGCGTTCTATGCCGAAGTGAAAGGTACTCTTTACATCACTCGATAGCGCGGTGGTGAGGTCGATGGTCGGCTTGTTGGACCAACGTCCACACTGCCGCGTGTCGGGACAGGCATCTGAACCAGAGGGGTCTACCTATGAGTACAGCAGCAGGGGGCGCAAGCACTAAGCGCGACGCGGGGGCGAAGCGGGTTGTCGTCGCGGAGGATGAGGCGCTCATCCGCATGGACCTGGTCGAGATGCTGACCGAAGAGGGTTATCTGGTGGTCGGTGAGGCCGGTGACGGCCAGCAGGCGGTGGATCTGGCGGTGGAGCATCGCCCGGATCTGGTCATCATGGATGTGAAGATGCCGCGCCGGGACGGTATCGATGCGGCGGCCGAGATCGCGTCGAAACGTGTTGCGCCGGTGGTGATTTTGACCGCGTTCAGCCAGCGTGACCTGGTCGAGCGGGCGCGTGATGCCGGTGCGATGGCGTATCTGGTGAAGCCGTTCACCAAGTCGGATCTGGTGCCCGCGATCGAGCTGGCGGCCAGCCGTTTCCATGAGATCACGGCGCTGGAGGGCGAGGTCGCGAACCTGTCCGACCGGCTGGAGACGCGCAAGCTGGTGGAGCGGGCCAAGGGCGTGCTGATGCAGACGCAGGGGCTTTCCGAGCCGCAGGCTTTCAAGTGGATTCAGCGGACCGCGATGGACCGCCGGACTACGATGAAGGCGGTCGCCGAGGTCGTGTTGGAGAACTTGGCTCCCAAGTGAGGGGCGGGGTCCGCTGAGCGGACCGCAACCTTCGCGGTGGCGGGGCACGGCGCGATGAAGGTCTGCGTCCGTCTGGGCTCATTAGACGTGGATTTTACGCGCGCGAAACGCAATCGTGAGCAAAAATTCGACACGATGTCGCGTTCATGATCCGAATGTGATGCGGAACTAACGTATGAACGCTAAGTTCTGACCGGGCTGACGTGGTCGGCCTCCTCGGTGACCCGGGGGAGCACAGGACTTAGAGGTGAAACGTGCTTAGTTCGACATGGCACAGTCGTACGACGCGAGGTGTTTTGGCTATCGGCGCTGCCGCCGCGCTGGTGCTGACCGGATGTAGCGACAAATCGACCAGCACCGGTACGGACTCGTCCGGTACCAGCGGCGCGGCCGGGCTGGCCATCGTCCCGGTGGCGCAGGTAGACATCAACGGCAAAGAGGTCTCGAAGACCGACCCGGCCAAGGCCGCCGATCCCGCCGGTGACGGCAAGGGGACCTGCCCGGCCGGTACCGCGATCGCCTTCGCCGGCGCGTTGACGGGCCCGAACGCCGCGCTCGGGATCAACATCCAGATGGGTGTCAAGCTCGCGCTCGACCAGCACAACAAGGCCAACGCGGGCTGCAAGATCGAACTGAAGTCGTTCGACACCGAGGGCGACCCGCAGAAGGCCACCCAGGTCATCCCGCAGGTCGTCAACGACAAGTCGATCATCGGCCTGGTCGGCCCGGCGTTCTCCGGTGAGACCAAGGCGACCGGCAAGATCCTCAGCGACGCGGGCCTGGTCTCGGTGACCTCTTCGGCCACCAACGCCACGCTCACCCAGAACGGCTGGACCACCTTCTTCCGCGGTCTCGCCAACGATGATGTGCAGGGTCCGTCGGTCGCGAAGTACCTGACCGGCACCTCGGGCTACAAGAAGGTCTGCGTTGTCCAGGACAACAGCGACTACGGCACCGGCTTGGCCAAGAGCATCACCGAGGGTCTCGGCGCCGCGGCCGACGCCGCCTGCTCGTCCAGCATCAAGACCGGTGACAAGGACTTCTCCGCGACGGTCACCAAGATCGCCTCGGCCAACGCCGACGCCGTCTTCTACGCCGGCTACTACGCCGAGGGCGCGCCGCTGGCGCAGCAGCTGAAGTCCGGTGGCTTCAAGGGTGTCTTCATCGGCCCCGACGGCGTCAACGACCCGCAGTTCCTGTCCCAGGCGGGCAGCGCGGCCAAGGGTGCGATGCTGACCTGCCCCTGTGGTCCCGCCCCGGAGAAGTTCGCCAAGGACTACCAGGCCTTCAACGGCCAGGCGTCCGGCGTGTACTCGGTGGAGGCCTACGACCTGGCCACGATCCTGTCCAAGGGCATCGACGGCGGCAAGGTCACCCGTCCGGACCTGCTCGAGTTCGTGAAGTCCTACGACGGTGCCGGCCTGGCGCGTCAGTACAAGTGGAACCCGAACGGCGAGCTGAGCAACGCGTTGATCTGGATCTACACGGTCAAGTAACTCACACGACGAGATCGCGCAGCACGTACCGGGGTTCGCGCGAATCCCAGTACGTGCTGCTGTGTCGTTCGGGCGAATCTATGAGGGCGAATCGATGAGGGCGAATTAGCGAAATGACTTCAACGGCATTAACCGGCGCTGTACAACTCGCCGGCGGATCAATCGACTTCAACTATGAAGGTGTGATCCACGATTTCTGGCGACTGACCGTCGACGGATTGTCCTACGGTGCGATCTACGCGCTGGTTGCTGTGGGCTACACACTGGTCTACGGCGTTTTGCGGCTGATCAATTTTGCCCATTCGGAAATCTTCATGCTCGGCTTGTTCGGCCAGTATGTCGGGCTGATGTTGCTCGGGTTCTCGCCCAGCGGTGATGTCTACTCCCAGGGCATCGTGCTCACCATTACCTATCTGGCGTTGGCGATGATCTTCGGCATGGCGGTGTCCGGCGCCGCCGCGGTCGGATTGGAGCGCGTGGCCTATCGGCCGCTGCGCAGACGCGGCGCCAAACCCTTGATCTTTCTCATCACCGCGATCGGCGCCTCGTTCGTGATCCAGGAGGTAGTGCACTTCGTGCTGCCGAAGATCTGGCCGAGCCTGGGCGGCACCAACGCCCAGAAGCCGATCATGCTGGTGGAACCGACCAAGCAGTTCAGCTTCGGCGGCGCGGACATCACCAACGTGACGCTCGTGATCATCGGCGCCGCAGTCATTCTCGCGATCGCCACCGAGTTGGTGATCAACCAGACCAAGTTCGGCCGCGGCATCCGGGCCGTCGCGCAGGATCCCGATACCGCGACGCTGATGGGTGTCTCGCGGGAGCGGATCATCATGCTCACCTTCCTCATCGGCGGCGTGCTCGCCGGTGCGGCCGCGCTGCTGTACGCGCTCAAGATCCCGAACGGGATCATCTACTCGGGCGGGTTCATCCTCGGCATCAAGGCGTTCAGCGCCGCGGTGCTCGGCGGCATCGGTAACCTGCGTGGCGCGTTGCTCGGCGGCCTGCTGCTCGGGCTGGCGGAGAACTACGGCCAGATCCTGTTCGGCACCGAATGGCGTGACGTGGTCGCGTTCGTGGTGCTGGTGCTGGTCCTGATGATCCGCCCGACCGGCATTCTCGGTGAGAGCCTCGGGAAGGCACGAGCATGAGTGACACGAAAACCGTTACCCCGCCGACCAAGCCGGAGCGGCCGATGCACGGCGTCGGTGACAGTCTGCGCTCTTGGTGGGGCGGGCTGTCCCGCCCGGCCCAGTGGGCCGTCGGCGTGCCGGCCATCATCGTGCTGGCGTTGCTTCCGTTGTTCCCGCCGCCGTTCCTCGACACGCCAGGCACCAGCTTCGGCGGTGTGATGGCGCAGTTCGCCATGTACGCGCTGCTCGCGGTCGGCCTGAATGTCGTTGTCGGACAGGCGGGTCTGCTCGACCTCGGCTACGTCGGCTTCTATGCCGTCGGTGCGTACACTGTCGGCCTGCTCACCAGTCCGAACAGTCCGTGGAATCAGACGGCCGGCGGCTGGCTGAGCGAGGACTGGGCCTGGCTGGCCTGCCTGCCCTTGGCGGCGGCGGTCACCGCGGTCTCCGGTCTGATCCTCGGTACCCCGACGCTGCGGTTGCGCGGCGACTACCTGGCCATCGTGACGCTCGGCTTCGGTGAGATCGTCCGGCTGCTTGCCGACAACCTCGGCGACGTGACCAACGGCAGCCTCGGCCTGTCCGGCATCGCCTACCCGCACCTCGGCGAGTCCGAGCACAAGCAGAACGGCGTGTTCTCCTCCGGCAACGTCGGAAACTCGGAGACCTCCAACATCTTCGACAAGGCCAACGCGGGCACCTGGTGGTTCTGGGTCGGCATGATCCTGGTGATCATCGTCCTGCTGATCGTCGGCAACCTGGAGCGCAGCCGGGTCGGCCGGGCCTGGGTCGCCATCCGCGAGGACGAGGACGCGGCCGAGATCATGGGCGTGCCGACGTTCAAGTTCAAGCTGTGGGCGTTCATGATCGGCGCCGCGGTCGGCGGGCTCTCCGGCGCGCTGTACGCGGGGCAGGTGCAGTTCATCAACCCGACCGGGTTCAACATCATCAACTCGATGCTGTTCCTGTGCGCGGTGGTCATCGGCGGGCAGGGCAACAAGCTCGGCGTGATCGTCGGCGCGTTCATCATCGTGTACCTGCCGAACCGGTTGCTCTCGGTGCAGGCGGTCGGGCAGACCGCGGTCGGCTGGGTGCTGATCGTCGTCTCCATCGCCGTCATCGTCGCGTTGATCGTGGTGTGGCGCAGGTGGGCTCGTGATCAGGAGCGGCCGATCCGGCTGGGTTATCTGGCCGGGTCGATCGTGGCGATCGTGGTCCTGTTCATCCTGCTCGGCAATGTGCTGAAGTTCCACGAACCCGGCGCGCAATCGCTCGGCGACTACAAGTATCTGTTCTTCGGTATCACGCTGATGGTGGTCATGATCTTCAAACCGCAGGGCCTGTTCCCGGTCCGGCAGAAGCTGCTCGCCTACGGGCGTCAGGTGTACCAAGCGGTGCGTAAACCGTTCGGCGACGGCGCGATCGGGGCGACCCGATGACCGGGCCGGGCGCCGGTGGCGCGCTGTTCGACAACGAGGACATGTCCGCGGGGTACGCGGCCGAACCAGAAGCGGTGCCCAGTGCCGGCGTGGTCGACCTGACCGCGGTTATTCCGGACCTGGCCAACGCGGAGACGGTGGCGGAGGTCGTCGCCTCCAGCCGGGAGATCGAAACGGCCGTCGGTGCGCCCCTGTTGCGCACCGAGGACCTGACCGTGAAATTCGGCGGCCTGACCGCGTTGGACGCGGTGAGTTTCGAGATCCGCCGCGGCGAGATCCTCGGCCTCATCGGACCCAACGGTGCCGGAAAAACCACCTGCTTCAACGCGATCACCGGCGTCTACCGACCCTCGTCGGGCACGGTGTACTTCGACGGCGCACCGCTGACGAAGACCAAGCGCAATGCCATCACCAGGCTCGGCATCGCGCGCACCTTCCAGAACATCCGGCTTTTCGGCGAGATGACGGCGCTGGAGAACGTGGTGGTCGGCACCGACGCCAGGCACAAGACCTCGGTGCCGGGCGCCATCTTCCGCACCACCCGGCACCGGCGCGAGGAACACGACGCGATCGAGCGGGGCATGGCGTTGCTCGAATTCGTCGGTATCGCACCGAAAGCGGTGGAGAAGGCGCGCAACCTGTCCTACGGCGATCAGCGCAGGCTGGAGATCGCCAGGGCGCTGGCCACCGAGCCGAAACTGCTCTGCCTGGACGAGCCCGCCGCCGGGTTCAATCCGAGCGAGAAGTCGGCGCTGATGGATCTGATCCGCAAGATCCGCGACGACGGGTTCACCGTGCTGCTGATCGAGCACGACATGCGCCTGGTGATGGGTGTGACCGACCGGATCGTGGTGCTGGAGTTCGGCCGCAAGATCGCGGACGGGCTGCCCGCCGACATCCGGGAGGACCCCGCGGTGATCGCCGCCTATCTCGGTGTGCCCGATGACGGCACCGAGTCGGGGACGGCAAGCGCGCACGGGACGGACGGGTAGGAGCAGCGATGGCATCGCACAGAGAACCGGAACAGCGGACCGCCGAGGTGACCAAGGGCAGTTCCGACGCGCTGCTCGAGGTGACCGACATGGTCGTCAACTACGGCAGAATCCAAGCACTGCACGGGATTTCGCTGCAGGTGGCGGCGGGCGAGCTGGTGACACTGCTCGGCGCGAACGGCGCGGGCAAGACCACCACCATGCGGGCGTTGTCGGGCCTGCTGCCGCTGACCCGCGGTCGAATCATGTTCGAGGGCCGCGACATCACCCACATGAAGGCACACGAGCGAGTGGGTGAGGGCCTGATCCAGGCACCGGAAGGCCGAGGTGTCTTCCCCGGCATGACGGTGCAGGAAAACCTCGACATGGGTTGCTACGGAAGGCCGTTCAAGCAGAAGGCGGAATACAGCAAGACGCTCGACTGGGTGTTCGAGTTGTTCCCGCGAATGTCGGAGCGGCGCAAGCAGGTTGGCGGCACGCTGTCCGGCGGCGAGCAGCAGATGCTCGCCATCGGCCGGGCACTGATGGCGCGGCCGCGCCTGCTGTTGCTGGATGAGCCGTCGATGGGCTTGGCGCCCATGATCATTCAGCAGATCTTCCGGATCATCTCGGAGATCAACCAGCAGGGCACCACGGTGCTGCTCGTCGAGCAGAACGCGCAGCAGGCGCTCTCGCGCAGCGATCGCGCCTACATCATGGAGACCGGCGAGGTCACCAAGACCGGCTCCGGCCGGGAACTGCTCACCGATCCGTCGGTGAAGTCGGCGTACCTCGGCGTCGGATAGTCACGGGGTAAACCCCAGTGCCGCAAGGCGGTCCTCGAGGCATGATCGTGACCATGAATGGTCATGATGAGCTGACAGGTCTGGCCGAGCGGTACTGGGACACCTTCCTGGAGGCGAAACCGAGCGACGCGACCTTGCTCGGCGACCGCCGGTTCGATGACCGCATCGAGGACCTGTCCGTCGCGGCCGAGGAGCGTTTGCTGTCGACCTGGCGTGACCTGTTGCGTCAGGTCGACGCGCTCGACGCCGCCGGGCTCGACTCGACCGATCGAGTCACCCGCAGCCTGCTGCGCATCGAATTGTCCGGCGCGATCGACCGGCTGGAGTGGCGGCCGCTGGAAATGGCCTCCGACCAGATGGAGGGCGTGCACGCCTACGCGCTGACGATGGCACCGCAGACCAACGCGCCGACGCCGGGGAACGCGCGGGCGCTGGTGCTGCGGTATCGGCAGTTCGGTGACATGCTCGGGCAGGCTGTCGTGCGGTTCCGAGACGGGCTCGCCGCTGGCCGCGCGCCCGCACGGATTACCCTGGAACGATCGCTGAACCAGCTCGACGGATACCTGGCCTCGGAGCTGTCGGCGGACCCGTTCGTCACCATCGCCGGTCCGCCGGACTGGGACGGCGAAACCAACTGGCGGGCCGAATTGACCGACGTGGCAAGGGATATCATCCGCCCGGCGTTCCAGAGCTATCGCGAGGTGCTGTTCGACGAACTGCTGCCCGCGAGCCGCCCCGACGACAAACCCGGCCTGTGCTGGCTCGGCGCGGACGGCGAGGACATCTACCGCCGCCAGCTGCGCTACCACACCACCCTGCCCGACCTCGGTGCCGACGAGATCCACGAGCTCGGGCTGACCGAGCTGGCGGCGCTGCGCGAGGAGTACGCGACGATCGGCGAGCGGCTGTTCGGCACCGCCGAGCTCGGCGAGATCTTCGCCAGGCTGCGCGACGATCCGGCGCTGTGTTACGTCGACGGCGAGCAGATCATGTTCGACGCGCGCCACGCACTCACCTCGGCGAACGCCGAGATGGGCAACTGGTTCGGCAGGCTGCCCAAGGAAGCGTGCGACATCGTCCCGATGCCGGACTTCCTCGCCGCGGATGCGCCTGCGGCGTACTACTTTCCGCCCGCCGCGGACGGTTCCCGGCCCGGCACCTACTTCGTCAACACCTACCATCCCACCGGTCGCGGCCGGTTCGAGACGGCCGCGGTGGCCTTCCACGAAGCCGTCCCCGGTCACCACCTGCAGCTCACCATCGCCAACGAGCTCGACCACCTGCCCCGCTTCCAGCGCCAGTCCTACGCGAACACCGCGTTCGTCGAGGGCTGGGCGCTCTACACCGAGCGGCTCGCCGACGAAATGGGCTTGTACGAGGACGATTTGGGCCGTCTCGGCATGCTCGCCGGCGATTCGCTGCGTTCCTGCCGCCTGGTCGTCGACACCGGCCTGCACGCGAAAGGCTGGACCAGGCAACAGGCCATCGACTTCATGGTCGCCAACGCCCCCGCAGGCATCGCCGAAATCACCACCGAGGTAGACCGCTACATCGGCATGCCCGGCCAAGCCGTCGCCTACAAAATCGGCCAACTCGAAATCCGCCGCCAACGCCTCACCGCCACCGAACGCCTCGGCACCGCCTTCGACATCAAACCCTTCCACGACACCGTCCTCGGCTCCGGCTCGGTCAGCCTCCCCGTCCTCCGCGAACTCGTCGCCTCTTTGCTGTGATCCGGTCAGCCGCCCGCCTCAGGATTCGTCCTCGGTCGGGCGGCGTCGGATGCCCTCGGGGGTGAAAGCGAAGGACGCCGCGAACGGGTCTGCGCCATGGCGGATCGCGAGGAGGATCGGGTCGGTGTACTCGTCGCGGCGGTTCCACAGGTGGAAGAAGACCATCGGGTCTGATTTGTTGTCGGTCGCCGGTGCGTCGGGCAGGGGCGGGCAGCGAGCGGCGGGGTTGTCGGACAAGGGGATTCGGTTCAGCAGTGCTCCACGATCATGATGAGGACGCGGTGGTCGGAGTCGCGGAACTCGTTGAGGAAGAAGTCGGCCATGGGTTGGGCCCGGCCTGCCCAGAATTCCTCGAGCTGCTGCACGAGGTCGTCTCGGTCTTTGCCGACAACCTTGTGTGCCGGTCCGATGTACACGTGGTAGACGATCGTCTCGGACCTGCGCAGCAGGCGACGTGCCCGGGCCATGGGGAGCTGGCCCTCCCCTCGTCGACGCCAAGTCACCCCACTCGCGTCGGTCCAGAAACGTTCGAGGTGGGGTCGTGGACTCTCGTAGTCCGCACCCGTGTTCTCGGGAGCAGCGACAATGAGGCGCCGACGACGGTTGGTCGACATCCTTCGATTATGTCAGCGGGTATGGTGCTGCCTCGCATCATTTTTCAGGCCGGGGCCAGTACCTCGGGGTCGCTGGCAGCCGGGTCCGTCCGGGGTGGGTGTTACCTGGGTCACTCGGCGAGGTGGACGGGACTCGATGCACTGCGCACGGGTGTCGGCGTATCACCTTGTCGGTGCTGGTCCCTAGACTCTGGGGCGTGAGTTCACCCACGACTGCTCAGCGTCCTGCTACCGCGTCCGGCTCCGGCGATACCGCGTCGGGTGACCGGCCGACTCTGCTGTTGTTGGACGGGCATTCGATTGCCTATCGCGCGTTCTTCGCGCTACCGGCGGAGAACTTCAAGACGGTGACGGGGCAGACCACCAACGCGGTGTACGGATTCACCGCGATGCTGATCAACCTGCTGCGCGACGAGAAGCCGACGCACATCGCGACCGCGTTCGACGTGTCGAGGAAGACCTTCCGCACCGAGGCGTACCCGGAGTACAAGGCGAACCGTTCGCAGACGCCGGACGAGTTCCGCGGGCAGGTCGAACTCACCAAGGACGTGCTCGGCGCGATGGGCATCCCGGTGATGGCGATCGACGGCTTCGAGGCCGACGACCTCATCGCCACCTTGACCACGCAGGCCGAGGCGCAGGGCTTCCGGGTGCTGATCGTCTCCGGCGACCGCGACGCCATTCAGTTGGTCGACGAGAACGTGACGCTGCTGTACCCGAAGAAGGGCGTCTCTGACCTCACCAGGTTCACCCCCGACGAGGTGTTCGCCAAGTACGGCCTCACCCCGGCCCAGTACCCGGATTACGCGGCGCTGCGCGGCGACCCGAGCGACAACCTGCCCGGCATCCCCGGCGTGGGGGAGAAGACCGCGGCCAAGTGGATCCGCGAATACGGCGACCTGAACAGCCTCGTCGACAAGGTGGACGAGGTGAAGGGCAAGGTCGGCGACGCACTGCGCGCCAACCTGAGCAGTGTGGTGCTCAACCGTCAGCTCACCGAGATGATCCGCGACGTGCCGCTGCCCTACACACCCGACCAGCTGGCGCAGGCGCCGTGGGACCGCAACAAGATCCATCAGCTCTTCGACGACCTGGAATTCCGCGTGCTGCGCGACCGGCTGTTCGAGACGCTGGCCCCGAAGGAGCCCGAGGCCGAGGCGGGCTTCGAGATCAGCGGCGGCGCGCTCGAGGTCGGCGCGGTCGCCGACTGGCTCGCCGAGCACGCGAAAGCCGGTGTCCGGCAGGGTGTCTCGGTTGTCGGCGCCGGAACCCCCGGCAACGGTGACGTGCGCGCGCTCGCCATCGCGGCCGCCGACGGCGAGAGCGGCTACATCGACGTCGCCATCCTGACTCCGGAAGACGAAGCGGCCCTTGGCGCTTGGCTCGCCGACCCGGCCGTGCCGAAGGCGCTGCACGAGGCGAAGGCCGCCATGCACGCGCTGCGCGGCCGCGGCTGGACCCTCGGCGGTCTCACCAGCGACACCGCACTGGCCGCGTACCTGGTCCGCCCCGGCCAGCGCAGTTTCAACCTCGACGACCTCTCGCTGCGCTACCTGCGCCGCGAGCTGCGCGCCGAGACCGACGAGACCACGCAGCTGTCGCTGCTCGACGACGAGGACACCGTCGACGCCGAGCTCGCGCAGACCGAAATGCTGCGCGCCAGGGCCGTCGCCGACCTCGCCGACGCGCTCGACACCGAACTCCAGCAGATCGAATCCGTGCCGCTGCTGGAGGACATGGAGCTGCCGCTGCTCAGCGTGCTCGCCAACCTGGAGGACGCGGGCATCGCGGTCGACACCGACCAATTGGAGACGCTGCAGCGTCAGTTCGCCGACAAGGTGTCCGAGGCCGCCAACGCCGCCTACGAGGTGATCGGCAAGCAGATCAACCTCGGCTCGCCCAAGCAGCTGCAGGTGGTGCTGTTCGACGAGCTCGACATGCCGAAGACCAAGCGCACCAAGACCGGCTACACCACCGACGCCGACGCGCTCGAGTCACTGTTCGAGAAGACCGAGCACCCGTTCCTGCAGCATCTGCTCGAGCACCGCGACGCGACCCGGCTCAAGGTCACCGTCGACGGCCTGCTGAAGTGCGTCGCCGACGACGGTCGCATCCACACCACGTTCAACCAGACCATCGCCGCCACCGGCCGCCTCTCGTCCACCGAGCCGAACCTGCAGAACATCCCGATCCGCACCGACACCGGCAGGCAGATCCGCGACACCTTCGTCGTCGGCGCCGGCTACCAGTCGCTGATGACCGCCGACTACAGCCAGATCGAAATGCGCATCATGGCGCACCTTTCCGAGGACGAAGCCCTGATCGAGGCCTTCAACTCCGGCGAAGACCTGCACACCTTCGTGGCGTCCAAGGCCTTCGACATCCCGATCGCCGAGGTGACCCCCGAACTGCGCCGCCGCATCAAGGCCATGTCCTATGGCCTCGCCTACGGTCTCAGCTCGTATGGTCTTGCCGCACAGCTGAAGATCAGCACCACCGAAGCCAAAGAACAAATGGACGTCTACTTCGACCGCTTCGGCGGCATCCGCGACTACCTCTACGAGGTAGTCGAAGAGGCCCGCAAGGTCGGCTACACCTCCACCCTCTTCGGCCGCCGCCGCTACCTCCCCGACCTCGACTCCAGCAACCGCCAACGCCGCGAAGCCGCCGAACGCATGGCCCTGAACGCCCCCATCCAGGGCACCGCCGCCGACATCATCAAGGTGGCAATGATCAACGTGCACAAGGCAATCCAAGAAGCAGGCCTGCGCTCCCGGATGCTCCTGCAAATCCACGACGAATTGCTGTTCGAGGTGGCGGAGGGCGAGAAGGACACCCTCGAGGCCCTCGCCAAGGAACAAATGGCCGCCGCCATCCACCTGTCCGTCCCCTTGGACGTCTCCGTCGGCACCGGCCGCAGCTGGGACAACGCCGCCCACTAACTTCGAGGATGCTGCGCGCTGGCTCGGTCGGCGCGCAGCGTAATCAGTCGACAGTGACCGATTCGCAGTGAGCGGTACCGGCGGTCGGACCGGTCGGCGGATGCTGGCGAGAATGCCGAGATCGGTTGGCTACCAACGACTCTGAACCATCTGGTGCTGCCGATTAGCGTGTCGACGGCGGAGTGGCCGGGCCGAACGTCGGTCTCGTCGGCAGCGACCCCGGCCGAGCGTGAACCTCAGGGCAACGGGTCAGCCGCTGACATGGGCGGTGTTGTCGAGCCAGTGCTGAGCGAGGCGGGTGTCGCCGTCGACGCTGATGTCGGTGGCGTTGCCGTCGGTGAGCGGGATACGCCGGGTCAAGGCCAGCAGCAGTGATTGTGCCGGGCCGCTCACCGTTACATCGGCGGGCTGGGTTCCGCGCTGCCACGCCGGCCCGTCAGGGCGCCGTTCGATGAACCAAGCGCCCGTGTCGCCGGCGAGGTCGGTGGCTCGCCACTGCAGGGTCTGTCCGGTGCCTCGAATGGCATCGGCGGATTCGGATCGTTGCATCGCCCAGTTGGGGGAGGTGAGCATCGCGAAGTGGTTACTGATGAGCGCGGCCGCGATATCGGCGTCGATCTCGACAGGTCGGTTCGCCGCAGCGGCAGCATCGAAGCCATGGACGACCGCCTCGTTCAGCAGGCTGGCAATCCAGAATCGCGCCCCGGACCACGCGTCCCCGGCGGGGTTGAACACCGGCGCGTCCAGCGCGTCATCGGAACACGCATTCGAAACCCGCTGCGCCGACTCCGCCAGCCACGCCTGCCACTCGCTGGGGCCGGCAGGGGGTTCGGCCATCTCCATCGGCAGCTGTGCAGGGTCGGTAATGCGCCGCTCGATGATCTCCGCGACCCAGTGCTGAGTCTGGCCCACATGCTGGACCAGGTCGGTGATGGTCCACTTCGGGGCCGTCGGCACGGCGGTGTCCGCCCCGGCCGCGGCGGCCGATTCCGCTAGGCCTCGGGTGTGTTCGACGATCGCTCGCCGCGCGTGTGCTGCGTTCAGTTCGCTCATTGGATCGCCCTTCCGTAGTTCGTTGCTGGATATGACCGGCCGTGTCGACAGAACTCATCGGTGCCGCGCCAACTCCTCATCCGTGACCACCCGCATCGCCACAAACCCACCCACAGGCCCGCCAACGGGAGCAGCCGTAGTAGCGGGTCATGAGCGGGACTTCCGTTGCAGGGGTGGGGTTTTCGGTCGGCGCGAGGCTTTCGGTTCACGTCCCGTCGCCCGAATGCCTTCCCACGCGCGCGTCGACAGGATCGGATTTGCGACCGTTGCCCGCTTCGGCTCGTGGCGCAACGGCGCCGAGTGAACCGGCCGGCAAACAAGCGGAGTGGTCAGCGAGGATATGTCGTTGCACGCGGCTCGATTCGGGAGTTAAGTTCTCCGCTGTCCTCGCCTAAGGCGCACTGGCCACCGGATGAATGCGCCCGTAGTTCGGAGAGGGTAGCCGCATGTTCGAGTCAGGCCGAGTCCGAAGGGAGTCCGCAGGTATATGCGGACTTCCTTAAGCCTCGTTCACCGTCGTCGGCGATGCCTGCTTCGTGCCTGCTCACGAACGTGGGCAATGCCGCGACCCGCGAGTTCGGACCGATGCCGCTCATTCGGTATCGCATCAATGTGGTTGTCCTGAACGCAACCAATTGTGTGTAACGATAAGTCTCGGTTACCCCTGAGACTTCGGTTGCCGGGCCCGTCTCCAAGGCGACCCGCCGACCTCACGTCACGACCTTAGGAGACTGCCCATGTCCGAAGGCATCGCGGATTCATCCTGGCGACGGCCCACGCTCATCGCGACGCTCGTAGCCGCGTTCATCACGCAGAACTCGATCGCGCTGCCGTACGTACGGCGCAACGGGCCGAAGTCGGCGCTGGATTTCTTCGTCGGCGACATCTACAAAACGGTGCCGGGCCGATTCGCTATGGTCGACCTCGCCTTCGTGGTGCTCGGCTTCCACGTATGGGCCTTCTCCGAGGCGCGACGGCTCGGCATCATGCGTTGGTGGGCCATCTCGTTCGTGCTGACCTTTTCCGTCGGTATCGCCACCGCGATTCCGTTCTTGCTGCTGGTCCGCGACTTCACGGTCGACAAAGCAGCAAGCAGGCAATGAGTCACGCCTAGGTGTCGTCACCAATCGTCGGCGCCTCTGCCACCCCGACATCCGACATGGTGATGCTTGATGCGGACCCAGTCGGTTGTGTCTCCATCTGGCTGAAGCAACAAGGTTTGCTGGATGACTGGAGATGGCGCGTCCTCGCAGAATGCGAACAGCGACTCACTCGGGTTATCCGTGCTGGAGGCGGACTGCCCATAGCGGCAGCACTGGCCGCCTGCGGCGCGGTGCGGAATGACCGCTCGGCCAGTCGTGATCTATGTCCGCGAGGAAACCAATTGTGCTGTGGCGGTGGAGCTTCCCGCTGCGCGGTGCCGGGTGCGGGCCAGGGTCATGGTCGCCAGCGAGACGACGATGATGCCCGCGCCGAAGATCTGAATGGTGGGCGCTGCGCCGAGGCGGCGAGCCGTGTAACCGGCACCGATGGCCGGAAGGGAGATGGCCGCGTAGGCGATGAGGTAGAACGCCGACATCACCTGGGCTCGTTTGTCCGGCGGGGCCGCGGCGCCGATCGTGCGCAAGGAACCGAACATCCCACTGCCCATGCCGAATCCGATGACGACGCTGGCGACCAGGAATCCCACGGCGGTCCCGTCGCCGGTCACCGACCCAGCCAGCCCGAGGATGCCTGCCGACAGGATCGCCATACCACGGGCGATCTGCGTCGTTGGTGCCGTCTTCTGGGTGAACACCGAGGCCAGCGCGCCGGCGCACCCCATCGCCATGATGGAACCACCGGCGGGCAGGTAACTGCTGGTATGCAGCAGGGCCGGGACGATCGCCCCGACCAGGCCGAGGAACAGGCCGACGATCGACCACGCGCACGCGATCGCCAGACCCGCCAGCACGAACGGTGCGAGGATCGTACGCGGCACACCGGGCGCGGTGATCCGGAATCCGGTGCGCGACACCACTGTTTCCGGCATCAGTGCGGTACCGAGCAGCAGGAGCGTCACCAACACCGCCAACAGAACATAAGGCGTTACCAGCGGATGGGGCACGTATTGCACCAGCAGTGACCCGGCCATGCCACCTGATCCGACCCCGAGCGCGCTCGCGACGACGTTGTACAGACCGGTTTTGGCAGGATTGTCGCCTCGATACAACTCCAGCAACGCCGCGCCGGCCGCGCTGATGGCGACCCCGGTCGACAACCCTTGTACAGCGCGGGCGAGGAAGAGCCAGATCACGTCGGACGCGCAGCCGTACAACACCATCGACGCGAGCAGGCCGGCCAGCCCGGCCGCGATGACGGGGCGACGGCCGACACTGTCGGAGATGCGGCCGACCACCAGCAGGGTCGTCAAGACGCCGAAGCAATAGGTGGCGTAGATCAGCGTCACTGTCGAGGTGTCCAGCTGCCAGGTCGCCGCGTAGAGCTTGTAGAGCGGCGAGGGCATGGCGGAGGCCGCCAGGCACAACCCGATCACCGCCGCGGCCAGGCCGAACGCCGTTTCGTGGCGCAGCCGGGGCAGACGCGAAACATCAGTCGTAGTCACAAGATTCAGCCTCGTCGGGAGAACGGTCGCCGACGAGTGGCAGAAATGACTAACTTGACGAAAATTCTGCCAGTAGGCTGGGGGTCATGGATACCCCGGGAGTCGTCGCAGTCGCCGTCATCGACGGCATGCCGATGTTCGAGCTGGCCATTGCCACACAGGTATTCGGCATCGATCGGCGCGATATCGCCGATCCGTGGTACGAGCTGCGAATGTGCGCCGCCGATCCCGGCAAGACGCGGATCGCCCACGGCTTCGTCCTGGACACCCCGCACGACCTGCACGCGCTCGACGGCGCGGACACCGTGATCGTGCCCGGGCTCGACCCCGAGGACGTATCCGCAGACACCGTGGATCCGCGATTGACAGCCGCCATCTTGGCCGCGCACGCGCGTGGCGCCCGGATCGTCTCGTTGTGCACCGGCGCGTTCGCCTTGGCCGCGGCGGGGCTGCTGAACGGGCGGCGGGCTACCACCCATTGGCGCTATGCCGAACTCATGGAGACCCGGTATCCGAACGTCCGGCTCGATCCGGCGGTGCTCTATGTCGACGAAGGCGACGTGCTGACCAGCGCGGGCGTCAGCGCCGGTATCGACCTGTGCTTGCATCTCATCCGCACCGATCTCGGCGCGGACGTCGCCAATCAGGTGGCGCGCCGGATGGTGGTCCAAGCCCACCGCGCAGGCGGTCAGGCGCAATACATCGAGAAGCCGATGCCCCGATCCGACGCCGATGGACTCGGACCGGTATTGCAATGGGCCAGCAAGAATCTCGATCAACAACTCACCGTCGCGCAACTGGCCCGCACCGCCGGGCTCAGTACCCGCACCTTGGCCCGCCGCTTCGCCGAAGCCACCGGCACGACGCCGCTGCGCTGGCTGCACACCGAACGCCTCGCCCGCGCCCGCCAACTCCTCGAAACCACGGATCTGCCGGTAGACCGCATCAGTCAACTCTGCGGCATGGGCACCGCGGGCAACCTCCGGCACCATTTCACCCGTGCGGTCGGCACCACTCCGATGCTCTACCGACGGTCATTCCAGCGCTGACGGGGTGCTGGCGGAGCGGGGGCCTCAATCCCTTTTCACCACAGGGTGGTTCATCCGGTGGCGGCGTTCATCTCGAATTAGCCTGTCGGTGGCAATTCAGGATCAAATGTCCGGTAAGCCAGTACTCATGGCCAACCACGAAGGCACCGAGGACGCAGGTCCGGACAGCACCGCGACACCAGCACCGGGTGGCGTGAGCAGGCGATGGTTGTTCGGGGCATCCGCGGGCGCGGCCGTCGCCGGAATCGCGGTGGGCGCCGGGGGGACCGCTGCCCTGCGCGCTAGCTCGGACTCCGACAGCGCGGCGGCACTGTGGCCGCGCACGGCCGAATTGCTAGAGACCGCGGATAAGCTGGCTGCCCCGAATGTCGCGGGCCTGCATCTGCAATTCGGCGCCGACGCGGCCCGGGAAGTGGTCGTCACCTGGCACACCAGCGCGTCGGTGGCCAAGCCGGTGGTTCGATACGGTACGGCCGCAAGCGGTTTCGGCAAGGTCGTCGACGCGGAGACCAGAACCTACCGGGATGCCAAGTCCGGCACCGAAATTCAGGCGCACCACGCGCGACTGAGCGGCCTCGCCCCGGACACCGACTACGTCTACGCGGCGGGCCACGACGGCGCGCCCCCGGAACTCGGCACCATTCGCACCGCGCCTTCGGGTCGAGCCGCGTTCCGGTTCACCAGCTTCGGCGATCAAGGCACCCCGACGCTCGGCAAACTCGATGGTGGTAAGTATGTCAACGACAACCTCGGCTCACCGTTCGCCGGCGATGTGACCTCCGGTATCGAGCGGGTCGCGCCGTTGTTCAACCTCGTCAACGGCGACCTCTGCTATGCGAATCTCGCGACCGACCGGGTCCGTACCTGGAATGACTGGTGGGCCAACAACAGTCGGTCCGCGCGGTATCGGCCGTGGATGCCCGCACCCGGCAACCACGAGAACGAACTCGGCAACGGACCGATCGGCTATGCGGCGTTTCAGACCTATTTCACGGTGCCGGACGCGGGCGCCGAACAACTCGCGCGCGGCCTCTGGTACTCGTTCACCGTCGGCGGCGTCCGGATCATCGCGGTCGCCAACGATGACATCTGCTATCAGGATGCGGGCAACAGTTACGTCCGCGGATACTCCGGCGGCGCCCAGAAGCAGTGGCTGGAGGCCGAATTGGCCAAGGCGCGCGCCGATCGCGGCATCGACTGGGTGATCGTCTTCATGCATCAGACCGCGATCTCCTCCGCCGACAAGTTCAACGGCGCCGACCGCGCCATCCGCGAGGATTGGCTGCCATTGTTCGACAAGTACCAGGTCGATCTGGTGCTGTGCGGGCACGAACACCATTACGAGCGTTCGCATCCCGTGCGCGGTGTGCTCGGCACCGACACGCTGACCCCGAAGCCCGCGGATACTCGCACCGATGTCATCGACACCACCAAGGGCACCGTCCATGTGGTGATCGGCGGTGGTGGCACCTCGGTGCCGTCGAACGGGCTGTTCTTCCCGGGAACGCAATGCCGGGTGATCACCGCCGTCGGCGCTGTCGATCCGGCGACCGGTAAGAAGACGCCGGTCTACGTCACCGAGGACGCGCCGTGGTCGGCGGTCAAGGATGCGCAGCATCCATACGGCTTCTGTTCCTTCGACGTCGACCCCGGCGAACCCGGCGGCCAGACCAAGATCAACGGAACCTACTATGCCCTGACCGGCCCCACGAGTGAGCTCACGGTGATCGACAAGTTCACCCTCACCCGCCCGCGCTCGGACCGTTGACACCGCCTGAACGAGCGCACAGTCGGTTCGGAAACCTCGCTGCACGGCGCACCAGCATCGCCTCCTGCTGCCGAGATGATCACGGAGGTCGAGTTCGTCGGAACGCCGTACCTTGACATACGGTCTCCGGATGCCCGTTTCACCCGATTCCGTGCCGCCTATCGCGGCAGCCCCGGCGACACGCATCGCCGAGGTCGATATCCTGCGCGGATTCGCATTGTTCGGCATTCTGCTCGTCAATGTTTTCGTCGCGACCCAGCTCTGGGAATTCGGTAACGCCCGCGACTACGTGGAGTTCTCGCGCGACAGCGGTCATTGGGTACCCGCGATGCTCGACGCCCTGTTCTCCGGGCGGTTCTACCTGCTGTTCGCGTTTCTTTTCGGGTACTCGTTCACCCTGCAGATCGCGGCGGCACAACAGGCCGGGGTCTCGGCGCGCGGCCGGCTGTTGCGACGGTGCGCGGCCTTGCTGGTGATCGGGTTCGCGCACGTGTCGCTGCTCTGGCTCGGTGACATTCTCACGCTGTACGCGGTCCTCGGCCTGATCCTGATCGGGTGCCGGAACCTGCGCCCGCGCACCGCTCTGATCACCGGCACTGTGCTCTATGCGGCATCAGTGCTGATGCCCGGCATGGATACCGCCTTCGATCAAGTCTGGGACTTTCTCGATTTCCAGAGCCTGCACGAGGATTTCACCCACAACTTCACCGACACCCTGCACGCCCAGGTGACGGTGGGGCCGAAGTTCATGCTGTTGACCTGGCTCGGGCAGGGCCTGCCGAGCCTCGGGTTGCTCCTGATCGGCATGGCCGCGGGAAAGCGCGGATTGCTGCACCGGCCCGACACGCTATACAAGTGGGCGCCTCGAACACTGCGGATCGGTCTGGTTGTCGGCCTGCCGATTTCAGCGGTCACCTTCGCCGACACCATGCGATGGATTGCCGCGCCCGAGATCTGGCCGGAACTCCAGGCGCTGATCAACCCGCTGCTGACGTTCGCCTACGTCGCCGCCATCATGCTGCTGGCTGCCCACGCGCCGCATCTGCGGCGCTACCTCGAATGGCTCGCTCCCGCAGGACGAATGGCGGCGACGAACTACATCGCGCAGTCGGTGGTGCTGATGGCTCTCTACTCCGGTTACGGTCTCGGCCTGGCCGACCAGGTACCGCCGACGACGATGGCGGCGCTCGCACTGCTGACTTTCGCCGCGCAACTATGGCTGAGCAGCTGGTGGCTGCGGCGCTATCAGTACGGGCCGGTGGAGTGGGCGTTGCGCGCCGCGACCTACGTGTCGATCCCGCCGTGGCGGAAGCCGCGCTGACCTGCTTGCCGGTGCTCGCCCACGAATGGCTTGCCGCACTGGCCGATTCGCCTCGGGCGATAGGACCGGAGCAGCACGGGCAGGTAGCAGGATTGACCTCGACCGCGCTCGAGGTTGCATAGTGAGTGGATGCGGCTTAATCAGGTGACCGTGGGTAGCACCGACCTCGCTCGGTCCGAGCGGTTCTATCTGCTACTGGGACTGAGACTGATCGTCAAGACCGACCACTACCTGCGGTTCGAATGCCCAGACGGTGGCAGTACGTTCTCGGTCGATCTGGTCCGGTCGGTCTCGGACGACGAGCAAGTGACCGTGTACTTCGAGACGGATGACCTCGACGATCAATGCACGCGGTTGATGGACGCGGGCATCGCGTTCGACAGCGCGCCCAGCGACCAGTCATGGTTGTGGCGGGAGGCGCGGCTTCGCGATCCCGACGGGCATCGACTGTGCCTGTTCCATGGCGGGGACAACCGACGCAATCCACCATGGCGCCTTGCTGATTCAGCACTCAGCTGACGCACGACCTATGGCTGCTCGGCACCGGGTAGCCAATAGCGGGCACCATCGCGGGTGCGATCGAGGCGGCCGGACACGACCAGATAGCGGCGTAATGCGACGTAATCATCGAAGATTTCCGCGAGACGCTCGTTGACCTGTCCCTCGGTGTAGAAAACAGCCGGCTCGAAACGAGTGCGGGCAATGTGGCTGAGCAGCATCTCCCGCAACGCACGACGCCGGGACTTCACCGAGGGCATCGACACCAACCGGCCATCGCGAAAGAGACGATCGATGGCCGGGTCACTACTACCGCTGCCACCATCGGGGCGCGGTCGAACCGGGACCGTCACCTTCGCCTCATCCATGGCCTCAGTGTCATGCGGCCATGCGCGCTGTCGCAACCGGATTTCTAGCCGGTCACACGACAATTCGGCGGACCCAAACGTGTGTCGTTCAATTATGTTGGGCGGCAGCGGGAGTGGTGGCGCGTGCGGTGAACGCGGCCAGTCCCGCGGCGGTGAGCAGGATGGTGCCTTCGACGGTGTGCACGATATTGCCGAAGGTGTCGACCGCCATCAGGTGCAGGACGTGGTCGCCGCCGGTGAATCCGAGCGCCGCGATGAGCAAATAGAACGGTCCGCAGGCCCAGGCATAGGCGATCGCGCGGGCGTATACGGGCGCGAGGACGAGCCCGGCCAGCCCGGTGAGCAGGTGAAAGAGGGCGTGCCAGCCGTTCACGGTGACGGGGATGAATCCCAGGAACTGGATGGTGCACGAGTGCATATCGCCGCCGAAGGCCATATCGGGGTAGATGCCGAAGGCGATCACTCCGTTGGCGGTGAACCAAGCTCCGGCCAGGAAAACGAAGAACTGCAATGGTGTTTCGAGGACTGCGGTGACGTAACGCAGGGCCAGGGAGCGAAAGGCGTCGAAGAGCATGGCGCGGGACCTCCTGTAGGTCGGGTACGGGCGGTGGACGCCCCGCATGTCTAGGTCAGGTGTCCTAGAAGTGGATGTGAGTATGTTCTAGGACTACTGTCTTAGTCAAGGACGAGCCCGGGGAGGTGCGATGGCACGCGATACGCGAATGCGGATGATCCGACAGGCCGCGCTGCTGTTCCGCGGTCAGGGCTACGCCGCGACGGGCTTCCGCGAGATCGTCGAGAAGGCCGGGACCCATCGCGGCGTCATTTATCACCACTTCCCGCGCGGCAAGACCGAACTCGGCGAGGAAGTCCTCGCCCTCACCGACGCCGCCGTCGGCCCGGCCATCGAAGCGGTGTGCGCGGACCTGGACCCGGTCTCGGCGATGCGCGCGATCATGGCCGGCGCGAAGATGGTCATGACCGGGGGCGGCTACCCGCCCGGCTGCCCGATCGCCGCCATCGCCCTCGGCGCGGGACCGGAAGACCCTGCCCTACTCACCGCCGCACGTGACGTATTCCGCCGATGGCAACACCCTTTCCAGGAATGCCTGCGACGCAACGGAATCCACGAACCCGACGCCACAAATCTGGCAACCCTGTTGATCGCCGGCCTAGAGGGCGCGCTCATACTGTGCCGGACCGAAGGCACCGTCGACCCGTTGGACCACGTCGCCGCCGGCCTGGAGCGCGCCCTGAAAACCTGACCGAGCGGCCCTCCGCTGATCGGTTGGCCGCCAACGTCGTTCGAACGTACCGAATCCGTGTCGACCGCAGCGAACGATTGGACCGCCGAGATCGGCGCTTATCCACCTTGAGGAACGCGGTCCGGGCTTCCTTATCTCAGCGGTCCGAATCAGTCAGGGCTGGATGTTCTCCAGGTCCTCGAGGAGGCTGGGGTGCTTCGGTTCCCAGCCGAGCGCCTGCCGGGTGTGGGTGCTGGAGGCGGGCTGGTCGGTGGCGAAGATCGGGCCGATGGGGCCGTAGGTTTCCGTCGGCACCGGCTCGACCGGCAGGTTCAGCCGTCGGCCGATGACCGCGGCGATGTCACGTACCGGGTCGCCCTCGTCGGCAACGGCGTGCCAGGACGTGCCGGCTTCGGCCTGTTCCAAGGCAAGTCGGAAGAGAACGGCCGCATCGAGTGCGTGCACGGCGGGCCAGCGCTGTGTGCCGTCGCCCGGGTAGCCGGAGACTCCGGTCTGGCGTGCGATGTTGGTCAGCAAACCGGCGAATCCGCCTGCGCCCTCGTTGTGTACGGTGCGCGGCAGGCGTACGGCCGTGCTGCGGACTCCGCGCGAGGCCAGGTCGAGCATCGCCAGCACTGCGCGACTGCGACCACCGACCGGCCCGTCGGTCGATGGCGGGTCGGCCTCGGTGGAGGTGCGGCCCGGCACCCACGGTGTGCCCGAGACGGTGACGAAGGGGCGGTCGCTGCCGACGAGTTCCGCACCGAGGGTCGTGAGCGCGGCAGTTTCCTCGGCGACCGCATGCGCCAGCGCCTCGGGACTGCTGAAGTCGTTGGTGAAGGCCAAGTGGATCACCCCGTCCGCCTGCGCAACGCCCGCGCGAAGAACGTCCAGGTCGGCGAGCGCGCCGCGGAGTGGCTCGGCGCCGGCGGCTTCGGCGGCCAGCGCCGAGGTGTCGGAGCGGGCGAGCGTAAGAACGGTGTGTCCGTTGCCGAGCAGCTCGGCGACGACGGCGGATCCGATCAGTCCGGTGCCACCGGTGACAAAAACACGCATGGAACTCTCCCTCAAGTGATGCGACTCTTGTCCCATCACTGTAACAGGGTGACGGGATAAAAGTCCCGTCACATATGATGGGCGCATGGCTCGATGGGAACCAGGGGCGCGTGAACGCCTCGTCGTGGCTGCTGTCGATCTGTTCACCGAGCAGGGCTACGACGCCACCACGGTCGCGCAGATCGCCGAACGCGCCGGAGTCACCAAAAGCACCTTCTTCCGGCACTTTCCGGATAAGCGCGAGCTGCTGGTCGCCGGGCAGGTGACATTGAGTCAGCTGCTGGCCGAGGGAATCGCCGAGGCCCCCGCTGATGCCACCCCGCTCGAGGCGGTCGCTGCCGGTCTCGAACGCGCCGCGAGCGCGATGGGACCGACGAGTCGCGAGCTCGCCCCGCGCTTGAAGGCGGCGATCGCCTCCAGCGTCGAGCTTCAGGAGCGTGACGCCCTCAAGAGCGTCAGCCTCGCGGCCGCCATGACCTCCGCTCTCATCGCGCGCGGCGTGCCCGATCCGACCGCGGCGTTGGCGAGCGAACTGGGCCTGCTCGCCTTCAAACGGGGATACGCCGAATGGTCCGAAGGAGACGCCGACGACGAGCTCGCCGGGTATGCCCTGGCGGCCCTGGACGAGCTGCGGGCGGCGAGCGCGTCGCTGGGCTGACCAGACAACTCCCCAGTTGCCTATTGCCGCATGTCAAACGTTGGGGAACAACGGCTTTGGTTGTGCAGTCGAACAGTTCGTATCGTTGCCTTGCCCCCTGATGCTTCTCGCCACTGCACGTAGCCATTTCTGGTAAACGGCAGTGTTTTCCACACCTTCGCGCCGCTGCTGTTCCCTCTCCCTGGAGCAAAAAATGATCCGCGCCCGTGCATTGCAGGCGACCTTCGCCGCACTCGTGACCGCTTTGCTGCCCGCCACCGCCGCCCTTGCCGCACCCACCCCAGCGCCCATCGACTATGTCGCGCTCGGCGACTCCTATTCCTCGGGCGTCGGCACCGGCGACTACCGGTCCGACAGTGGCGACTGCCTCCGCAGCGACGCCGGCTACCCCGCACTATGGGCGAAATCCCATGCCGTGGGCGTCTTCTCCTTCAAAGCCTGCAGCGGCGCCACCACCCAGGACGTGCGTTCCAGCCAACTGAATACGCTGAACGACCGGACCGGCCTGGTCACGATCTCCGCCGGCGGCAACGACGCCGGTTTTTCCGACATCCTGCGCTCCTGCGTATTCCCGGCCAGTGACGCCGCTTGCGACGCAGCAGTAAACAAGGGCATCACTTTCGCCAACCGCACCTTGCCCGGCCGTCTCGACGGTCTCTACCAAGAGATCAAGGCCAAGGCGCCCAAGGCCAAGGTCGTCGTCCTCGGTTATCCGCGGCTCTTCGAACGTGACACCTGTCCGTTCAGCTTCAGCCTGCACAAACGCGACTCCCTCAACCACGGCGCCGACGAACTCAACCGAGTCACCGGAACCCGCGCTCAGTCCGCCGGATTCACCTTCGCGAACCCGACCCCCCGCTTCGCCGGACACGGAATCTGTGGCGGCGATCCGTGGATCAACCAACTGAACATCGCCGACCCGGTCGAGTCCTATCACCCCGACGCGGACGGTTACGCCCGCGGCTACCTGCCGACGCTGAACTCGGCCACCGGGCAGCAAAGCCTTGATGCCGTAACTGCGAACGGGTCGTAGCCACCGGTGCCCGCGTTCGGCTGTTCTCCGAAAAAGGCCGGCGCGGGCCAGGTATGTCAGAATTCGCGGGTGCGAAGCCCCGCAATCGAGGCCGCTGTGGGTAGTGACATCGGCAGACGCTATTCGGCGAATTTCGATGTCACCTACCTACGCGAACAACCCCTGCTGGCGGTGGTGGCCGACGGTATGGGCGATGGCCCGGGCAGCGCCGCCGCCGGACGCACCGCGGTCGATATCTTCGTCGGCTACCTCACGCGAGACTCCGCACCTGGACCGGACACCTTCCGTGCCGCAGTGGCCGCGGCGGACACCCGAGTAGGTCAAATCGGCCGGGAATCGCGGAGTTTGGCCGGATGCACGCTGACCGCCATGCTGGCGACGCCGCAGGGCTACTGGCTCGTTCAGATCGGTGACTCGCGCGTGTACCGGTTGCGCGGCGGACTGCTCGAACTGCTGACGACGGACCACACGATGGCCTGGCTCGGAGCCGTAAACGGTTGGTACCCCTTCGATTCCGCGCAGGCCGCGTCGGCGCGCTATCACCTGACCCGATACATCGGCCTCGGCGCAGTCGAACCCGACGTACTCAGCGTGACGATGCGCCCAGGCGACCGCTACCTACTGTGCTCCGATGGAGTATCCGAGCAGGTCAGCTACGACGACCTCCGCACCCTCCTCCTTCGCGACGAGCCCCCGCAATCGGTCGTCACCAACCTGCTGACCACCTGCGACCGAGCGGGCGGCAACGACAACGCCACCGCCATCGTCATCCGCGTCGACTGATCAGGCCGATCGAAACCAGCTACACCGTCCGCTGGTCCAGCACCCGGCCGCTGGACAAGCGATCATGGGGAACTGATGCAGGCATCGGTCGAGAGGCCAACGACACCATTTCCTCGTGATCACTTGTCCAGCAACATATCTCGGGTGTCGCGGGTGCGATCACGGCAAGCAGATCGCGAGGATGACGAAGGCGAGCCCCACAGCTACGAGACCGCAGCCGACATATATCAGTGCACGCGCTGCCCGGCTGGTCACCCGGTCGGGGAGCAGGCCCATCAGTACGAGAAGGCAACCGCTCGCCATGAACACCCCGAATCCACCGAAGATGGTGGCGAGTGCCAAACCCGAAAAGGCGGTTCCGAGCCCAACGGCATTGATGGCGTCGGAGTTCCCGCTGACCGCGATTCGGGTACCGGGCGCGTGCGGTCCGCCTTGTCGCGACAGCGTGATCGAGGCGTGTCGTTCGTCAGCGGGAATGAATATCCCGTCGCACAGAGCCGGTTGGCGGCCGTTGCGATCCCTACTCGGCTGGCAACTTTCGACGACGAATGTGCCTGGATATCCCGATAGGCCAAGCGCACGAGCAGCGGTTCCGGTGCCCTCGCTGATCGGAAAGTAGGCCCCGATTGCCATGCCAATGCCGAAGAGCCCCAGCATGATCCGAACCGCATGGTCGCGGCCCCGGCGCTGCCGCCCCGAATGTTCTTGCACGGCTGGAGCGTACCGACGGAGCCGCGCGTTGCTATGTGAGGTGAGCATGTGTCGCTCTCACCACGCCAGTAAACGAATCACGGTGAGTAGGACCGGTTCGGGTGCGGCCAGGCGAGCCTATGGTGAGCCACGCCACACATAAGCGCATACGTATCCACGCATACCGACCGCAGGGGACCACCCAATGACTGTGACCGATGAGTACCTGCAGAACAACGCTACCTACGCGAGCACCTTCACCGGGCCGCTGCCGTTGCCGCCGGCCAAGCATGTCGCGGTGGTCGCGTGCATGGATGCCCGGCTGAATGTCTATGGCGCGCTTGGCATCAGCGAGGGGGAGTCGCACGTCATCCGCAATGCGGGCGGTGTGATCACGGCCGACGAGATCCGGTCGCTCGCGATCAGTCAGCGGCTGCTCGGGACCCGCGAGATCATCCTGATCCACCACACCGATTGCGGCATGCTCACTTTCACCGACGACGACTTCAAGGCCGCGATCCAGCAGGACGTCGGCATCAAGCCGGAATGGGCCGCCGAAGCGTTCTCCGATCTGGAAACCGATGTGCGCCAATCGATTGCCCGCATCGTCGCCAGCCCGTTCGTGCCGCACAAGGACTCGATTCGCGGGTTCATCTTCGATGTTGCCACCGGCAAGCTGAACGAGGTCCTCGCCGACTGATCCGCCGAACACGCCACGAGATCCGGGTCCACGGGCCCGGATCTCGGCATTTCACCGCAGCCCTCCGATCGACACGCCGCCCCGACACGTGCTCCCGACATGTCTGCTGCATGACACGCGGCTGAACATGTGCCGCACGGCACCGCCGTGATCGGCCGAACCGCCGCCCAGCGCCCCTGAGCTGCGCGAACGCTACCGGCCAGTAGACAAATCGGGCATCAAATATGGTTGCTATTGCGCCGAGATGTCCCTATCCTCAAGCGCGTGCCGAATCCCGCCGACCGCCACAGCGCAGCGCTCACAGTCGCAGACCGCGACAGCGCCGCGCTAATTCCGCTTACCGCGATGGTGGCGCCCCGGCGAATTCTCCTCGTAGTAACCCGCCGTAGCGGGGTCTGATTCGGACCGGCCCCCTCGCTGCGGGCTGAACGACTTGTTAGTGCTGGTCCCCTCTGTCAACTGAGCCACGACATTCCTCGGGAAGACCTACTTTCAAATGACAATCCTCACGCTCGATACCCACACGTTCCATGCCGCCGCGCCCAAGGGCCTGCGCCACGAAAGCGCCGACCTCACCCCGGCGCAATTCCACCACCGCTACTGCGAGCACACCGGGCCGATCAAGCTCGGCGAATGGTCGCCCGCAGGTAGCCGCAGCGCGGATTTCGCGGTCACGCTGGAGTTCACCGACCATCTGCGCACGGTGGTCGCCTCCGGCAGCCTCGTCGCGGCAATGACCTCGGCCCTCTATGAGGAGGGCTATCACGTCGAGATCCTGCAGTTCCACCAGCGCCGCACCGGCGAAGGTACCGCGACCTTCGTGCAGTGTGAATGCAACGGCAGGCGCGGCTGGGGTGCCGCACTGGCCGACGACAGCGCCGAATCGACGGTTCGCGCGATGATTGCCGGAGTCAACAAGCTCGGTGGCTGACCCACGCAAGAGGGCCGTCCCGCTCAGCTGAGGGGGACGGCCCTTTGTGGTTCGGCGTGCTTACTGCTCGGCGCCGGCCTGCTGCTCGGCGAGCTGCTTGCGCACCTCGTCCATGTCCAGCTCCTTCACCTGGGTGACCAGGTCCTCCAGCGCGGCGGGCGGCAGCGCGCCCGGCTGCGCGAACACCAGCACACCCTCGCGGAAGGCCATGATGGTCGGGATGGAGCGGATGTTGGCGGCGGCCGCGAGCCCCTGCTCGGATTCGGTGTCGACCTTGGCGTGCACGACATCGGCGTGCTTCTCCGAAGAGGCCTCGAAGGTCGGCGCGAAGCTCTTGCACGGGCCGCACCACTCAGCCCAGAAATCGACGAGTACCACGTCGTTTCCGGTGACTACCTCATCAAAATTCTGCTGGGTCAGCGTCTGGGTGGCCATGACGTCCTCTCGTATTCGGTGTGCCAGCTACAACGCCGACAGTTGCCTATATCTTCCACGGACAAAATGGGCGGCGCACGGATGCTGCTTACCCGCGGCAGTCGACCGGCTCGGTTGTTGTCGCTTCCGCTGAGTTGTCCTCAGTAGGGTTCTTCCCCGGCAGCGGCCGCCTGACACCCGAAATTCGACCAACCGCGCGATCTCCAGAAAATAGCGGTTGCCGAGCCGACGGTGGGTCGGTTCGCCGTCAGGCCGAGCTCGGCGCGAGGATGATGCCGTGACCGAGCGTGGCGAACGACCCATAGGAACAGCGACCGGAGAACTGTCGTGAGCGCGGCGACCGGACCGGCGCTGCGCCTCGGGCTGATCGACGGCGACGGCATCGGCCCGGAAGTGGTGCGTGCCACCCGGCAGGTCGTCGACGAGGCGGTCTCGGCTGCGGGTGCCGCGCCGATCGAATGGGTGCCGCTGCTCATGGGCCATCGCGCCATCGAGGAACACGGCGACCCGCTGCCCGAACAGACCCTGACCGCGCTGGACAGCGTCGACGCCTGGATCCTCGGCCCGCACGACAACGCCTCCTACCCGGCCGAACACCGCACCGCGGTCGCGCCGGGCGGTGCCATTCGCAAGCGGTTCGGCCTGTACGCCAACATCCGCCCGGCTCGTGCGTTCGCCGGTGTCCGGGCGATGGCACCCGAGATCGACCTGGTGATCGTCCGGGAGAACAGTGAAGGCTTCTATGCCGACCGCAACATGTTCGCCGGGTCGGGGGAGTTCCGGCCGACCGAGGACGTCGCCATGATGGTCGGCGTGGTGACCAGGCAGGCCTGCGAGCGGATCGCGCACGAGGCCTTCCGGCTCGCCTCGTCCCGGCGCAAGCGGCTGACCATCGTGCACAAGGCCAACGTGCTGCCGATGACGATGGGCCTGTTCCGCGACGTCTGCTATGAAATTGCCCACGCGTATCCCGGCGTCGAGGTCACCGACGAACACGTCGACGCGACGGCCGCGCACCTCGTCCGCGCCGCCGCCGACTACGACGTCCTGGTGACCGAGAACCTCTTCGGCGACATCCTCTCCGATCTCGCCGGCGAGCTGAGCGGCTCGCTCGGTCTGGCCGCCTCGCTCAACTGCTCGGCCACCCACGCCATGGCACAGGCCGTGCACGGCGCGGCGCCGACGATCGCCGGGCACAACCGCGCCAACCCCGCCGCGCTGCAACTGTCCGCGGCAATGCTGTTGCGTTGGTTGGGGACTCGCGATAGCGAAAGCACACTGCGGCACGCCGCTGAGCGGGTCGAACGGGCCGTCGCGGCCACGTTCGAAGCGGGCATCGCCACTGCGGACCTGGGCGGACTGGCGTCGACCAGCGAGTTCACCGAACAAGTTTGTGCTAGGGTCCACCGCCGGTAGTCAGAGTGTGGTAGCCCGGAGTGTTCAGCAAGGAACGGATGAAACTTCCGTTACTGTCCAGCACGAAGCGTCTCGGTCGCTTAGATTGCCAACGGGTGGTGACACCCGGGTTTCTTGAATCCGAAATGTGGAGGGCTGCTGTGTCTGTTCGATCGGTTCTTGGCAGGCGCGCCCTGCAGGCGGTGTGCGTACTCGCCGTAGGCGCACTTGCCCTGGCGGGCTGTAGTAATTCCGAAGACTCCGGACCAGCGGTGCAGAAGGTGGGGGGAATCGAGAAGGTCGATTCCATCGCCGCGCAGCTCCCCGACAAGATCAAGCAGTCCGGCAAGCTGATCGTCGGCGTGAACATCCCCTACCAGCCCAACGAGTACAAGGATCCGAGCGGCAAGATCGTCGGCTTCGACGTCGACCTGATGGATGCCGTCGCCGCCACCCTCGGCGTCAAGGCCGAGTACCTCGAGTCCGCGTTCGAGAAGATCATCCCGACCATCCAGGCCGGCACCTACGACGTCGGTATGTCCTCGATCACCGACTCCAAGGAACGCGAGCAGCAGGTCGACTTCACCACCTACTTCAGCGCCGGTATCCAGTGGGCGCAGCAGAAGGGCAAGCCGGTCGACCCGGACAACGCCTGCGGCAAGAAGGTCGCCGTGCAGGCCACCACCGTGGAGCACACCGACGAGGTGCCCGCCAAGAGCGCGAAGTGCGTCGCCGAAGGCAAGCCCGCCATCGACATCAAGGCCTTCGATGAGCAGAGCGCCGCGACCAACGCCCTGGTGCTCGGCCAGGTCGACGCGATGTCGGCCGACTCCCCGGTGACCGCGTACGCGATCAAGCAGAGCGACGGCAAGATCGAAAAGGCCGGTGCCGCTTTCGATTCCGCGCCGTACGGCTGGGCCGTGCCGAAGAGCTCGCCGCTGGCGGCGGTGCTGCAGAAGGCCGTGCAGAGCCTGATCGACAACGGTAAGTACCTGGAAATCGCGAAGGCCTGGGGCGTCGAGGAAGGCGCGATCACCAAGTCGGTCATCAACGGCGCCGCGAGCTGATCGATGACGTCGAACGAAACCATGCCGGCGCCCGGCGACCCCGGGCCCGGTGCGGCAGACCCATCCCAGGAGCCGGAACCGATCAAAGCGGTGCCGCTGCGCAGGCCCGGCCGGTGGATCGCCGCCGCGGTCATCCTGGTGCTCGTCGGACTCTTCGTCTACGGCGCGGCGACGAACGAGGCCTACAAGTGGAACACCTACGGTAAGTACCTGTTCGACACCAGGATCCTCAACGGTGTGGTGGTCACGCTCGAACTGACCGTGCTCGCCATGGCGATCGCCGTCTCGCTCGGCACGTTGCTCGCGGTCATGCGGTTGTCGCCGAACCCGGTGCTGCGCGCCGCGTCCTGGGTGTATCTCTGGATCTTCCGTGGCACACCGGTTTTCGTGCAGTTGGTGTTCTGGGGCTTGTTCCCGTCGCTGTACAAGCACATCGTGCTCGGCATCCCGTGGGGACCGCATTTCATCGATCTGGATGTGCAGAGCCTGCAGGCGGCGTTCCTGTTCGCGGTGATCGGTCTCGGCCTGAACGAGGCCGCGTACATGGCCGAAATCGTCCGTGCCGGAATCAATTCCGTCGGTGAAGGTCAGCGCGAGGCGTCGACCGCGCTCGGCATGTCCTGGAGCATGACCATGCGCCGGACGGTGCTGCCCCAGGCGATGCGGGTGATCATCCCGCCGACCGGCAACGAGCTCATCGGCATGCTGAAGACCACCTCGCTGGTCACCGCGCTGCCGCTGAGCACCGACCTCTTCGGCCGGGCCCGCGATATCTACGGCGTCAACTTCCAGCCGGTCCCGCTGCTGCTGGTCGCGGCGACCTGGTACCTCATCGTCACCAGCGTGCTGATGGTCGGGCAGTTCTACCTGGAGCGCTACTACTCACGCGGCCTGTCCCGGCAGTTGACCGGCAAGCAGCTGCAGGATCTTGCCGACGCCCAGACGATCGTGAGGGCGAAATGAGTACGGACACAGTCAAAGACGCCCGGCCGATGATTCTCGCCGACCGAGTATGCAAGAACTTCGGCGCGCTGCAGGTGCTCAAGGGCGTCTCGCTGGAGATCGGCCGCGGCGAGGTGTTGTGTGTGATCGGGCCCTCCGGCTCGGGCAAATCCACCTTCCTGCGCTGCATCAACCATCTCGAAGAGGTGAACGCGGGTCGGCTCTACGTGGACGGCGAACTCGTCGGCTACGAGGAGAAGAACGGCAAACTCTACGAGCTGCATCCGCGGGAAGCCGCCCGGCAGCGCCGCGAAATCGGCATGGTGTTCCAGCATTTCAATCTGTTCCCGCATCGCACGGTGCTGGAGAACGTGATCGAGGCGCCGACCCAGGTCAAGAAGGTGCCCAAGGCCGAAGCGCTGGCCAAGGCGAAGGAACTGCTCGACCGAGTCGGCTTGGCGGAGAAGGCGAATGCCTATCCGGCGCAGCTGTCCGGCGGCCAGCAGCAGCGGGTGGCCATCGCCCGTGCGCTCGCCATGGACCCGAAGCTGATGCTGTTCGACGAGCCGACCTCCGCGCTGGACCCGGAACTGGTCGGCGAGGTGCTCCAGGTCATGCGCGAACTGGCCCAGTCCGGCATGACCATGGTCGTGGTCACGCACGAAATGGGTTTCGCCCGCGAGGTGGCCGACAAACTGGTCTTCATGGACGGCGGCGTCATCGTCGAAGCGGGCGCCCCCCGCGAGCTCTTGGCCAACCCCAAACACGAACGCACCCAAGCGTTCCTGTCCCGCCTCCTCTAGACGCCCCCTTCCGGGGTTCTATACGTCTCACAGAGCGTCCATACGGTTCACAGGGTGTTCAGCCCCTTGTGAGGCGTATGGGCGCTCTGTGCGTCTCACTCAGCGTTCCGAGACTGGCTGGGGCTGTTCCGGATCCGGGCTCTTCTGCGGATGGTTTCCGAGGCGGCCGCGAATGGTGCCGATTGCAGCGGCCGCTCTTGGCCTCGGCCGCCGTCGTGGACGCGCAATGGACCTATCCCCGGACGTGTGGATCGGGGCGCGGCCGACCACTCGGTCGAGCCGCCTGGCGGGTTCACGCCCGGTGGCGCGCGGTGGTTCGCGTCCCTTTGCCGCCGAGCGCGATACGTAGTTGGCCCAGTAGCACTTTGGCAGCGGGGCCTGCTGGGCGGTCGGTGCGCCACACCAGGGCCAGTCGGCCACGTAGTTCGGGTTCGGTGATGCGGATGGTGCGGACGCCGAAAGCTGTTGCCTCCGCGGGGGTTAGCCCCGGTACGACCGCGATGCCGAGCCCGCGGGCGGCCAGTTGCAGCAGCAGCGGGGGAGCGGCGGCCTCGAAGGCGACGTTCGGCTCGAATCCCGCTGCCGCGCAGGAGCGTTCGAAGACGCCGCGGATGCCGGTGCCGCGCGGCAGGCAGATCAGTGGGTGATCGCGTAGGTCGTTGAGTGGGATGTCCTCGCCGTGTGTCCGATCGTCGGCGGCTACCGCGGCGACGATCGAGGTTTCCAGCACCACATCCACCCCGATGGTGGAATCCATTGACGCGCCGGTCATTCCGATCAGCGCGACATCCAGCTCGCCCCGGCCGAGCGCGGCGAGCATGCGTTCCGAGGTGTCCTCGGTGAGGCTGATGCCGACCTCGGGGTGGTCGTCGTGGAAGTCGGCCAGGACGGCGGCGACGTTGAGTTCCTCGGTCGCGGCGCCGGAGATCAGGCCGACGCGTACGTGACCGCGCAGCAGACCGGCGAATTCGTCCACCGTCTCGTTGATGCGTTCGGTTGCGGCGAGCGCGGCGCGGGCGTGCTTCAGCACCGCCGTCCCGATCTCGGTCGGTGTCACCGTGCGACCACGGTCGAGGAGTTGCTGGCCGAGTTCGCGTTCCAGCTGGCGGATCTGCGCGCTGAGCCCGGGCTGAGCCAGGTGCAGGCGGGCCGCGGCGCGGGTGAAATTCGCTTCCTCCACCACAGTGACGAAGTAGCGGAGCTGACGCAGTTCCATAACTGATAATTCTAGCTTCTATATGATCTATCTGTTGTACTTATCATTCGGCGGCGGGCATCGTCGAACGCATGGGAAACAACGCAGAGCACATGGCAGACACCTTCACCGGCCCGGTCTTCCGCCCGGGTGACGCCGGATACGACGAGGAGATCGCCGGCTTCCAAACCGCCTACACCCACCGGCCCGCGCTCGTCGTCGGCGCCGTGCACGCCGAGGATGTCCGCGCCGCGGTGGAATACGCTGCGCGGCACGGTCTTCCCGTCGCGGTGCAGGCGACCGGCCACGGGCTGTCGGTCGCGGCCGACGGGGGAGTGCTGATCAGCACCCGCCGGATGACCACCCTCGAGATCGACCCGGCGAATCGCTCCGCACGGATCGGCGCGGGAGTGCGCGCCGGTGCACTGGTCGAGGCGGCCGCGGCGCACGGACTCGCGCCACTGAACGGTTCGTCACCGTCGGTCGGCGTGGTGGGCTACCTGCTCGGCGGCGGAATTGGTCTGCTGGCAAGGGAATTCGGCTACGCCGCGGACCATGTCCGCGCCATCGAACTGGTCACCGCGGACGGCCGGGTGCGCAGGCTGGTCCCCGGCGACGAACTGTTCGGTGCGGTCCTCGGCAGCGGCGGCAACTTCGGCGTGGTCACCGCGATCGAGCTGGGCCTGCTGCCTGTCACCGAGGTCTACGGCGGCCAGCTCATGTTCGACACCCCGCTGGTCGAGCAGGCCCTCGACGTCTGGAAGCAGTGGACCGCAACGGTTCCCGACGAACTGACCTCTACCGTCGCCATGCTGGCCTTCCCCGACATCCCGCAGGTCCCCGCCCCGCTGCGCGGCCGCTACGTCGCCTCGTTCCGCATCGCCTTCAACGGTCCCGCCGAGGAGGGGGAGCGGCTGGTCGCCCCGCTGCGCGCGGTGGGCGAGCGGCTGAAGGACGACCTGCGCACCATGCCCTACACCGAATCGCACACCATCCACAGCGACCCCGACCACCCGCACGCCTACGCCGCCACCAACGCGCTGCTCCGCGAGCTCAACGGAGATGCGTTGTCCGCCTTGCTGTCCGCCGCGGGCCCGGACTCCGGTGCCGGGGCGGTCATCGACATCCGTCATCTCGGGGGCGCGCTGAGCAACCCGAGTGAGACCGTCGTCAACCATCGCGACGCCGCCTACATCGTCCGCATCATCACCGACCCCGACGACGAGACCGCGGCCAAGGAAAAGATCCGCACCGCACTTGCGCCGTGGACCGTCGGCCACAGCCTCAACTTCCTCTACGGCGCCGGTGCCGACGCGGACGAGGCCCAAACCCAGGCGGGCTACTCCGGCTACACCTACCAGCGCCTCGCGGACCTGAAGGCGAAGTACGACCCGCACAACATGTTCCGCTTCAACCGCAACATCCGCCCCGCCAACTGATTCGCCACCCCGGGAACCTCCGTGTGAGATTCCCGGGGTTTTCGCTAGTGCCACCGACGCCAGTCGTCTGCTATCTTCGTGATATCACTTTGATACCTGGAGGATGTCATGAAGCTTCGGCCCGCATTACACGTCAACGGCTTCTTGGTGCTGGTGGCGTGGCTGGTGCTCACCCTCGTCTTCGGCGGGGCCGCCGCGCTCGGGTACGTCGCGATGGCCCAGCACCACAACGTGCCCGCGCTGATCGGCGCGATCGTCGCGAGCTTCCTCGTGTTCGTGCTGCTGCTCGCGGCGACCGGCCTCATCGTGGTGAACCCGAACGAGGCGCAGGTCGTCCAGTTCTTCGGCCGCTACGTCGGTTCGGTGAGCGAGCCCGGCTTCTTCTCGGTGCTGCCGTTGACCGACCGCAAGCGAATCTCGTTGCGCGTGCGTAACTTCGAGACGCAGAAGCTGAAGGTCAACGACGCCGACGGCAACCCGGTCGAGATCGCCGCCGTGGTGGTCTACAAAGTGGTCGACAGCTTCAAGGCCGCGTTCGCCGTCGACGACTACGAGGAGTACGTGCAGACCCAGTCCGAGGCCGCGGTCCGCCACCTCGCCACCACGCACCCCTACGATTCGCACGACGACAGCCGCACCAGCCTGCGCGACGGCGCCGAGGTAGCCGAGGAACTCACCGTCGAGCTGCGCGACCGCACCCTGCTCGCGGGCATCGAGGTGCTCGAAGCCCGCATCACCCACCTCGCCTACGCGCCGGAGATCGCCCAGGCCATGCTGGTCCGCCAGCAGGCCGCCCAGGTGGTCGCCGCCCGCACCCAGATCGTCGAGGGCGCGGTCGGCATGGTCGGCCTCGCGCTCGACAAGCTCACCGAGCAGGGCGTGGTGGAGCTGGACGAGGAGCGCCGCGCCACCATGGTGTCGAACCTGCTGGTTGTCCTCTGCGGCGACCGAGCCATCCAGCCCGTCGTGAACACCGGCTCCCTCTACAACTGAGCGCCGACGCCATGGCCGAGCGCAAGAAGCTGCTGCTACGGCTCGACCCGGCCGTCCACGAGGCCATCGCCAAGTGGGCGGCCGACGACCTGCGCAGCATCAACGCCCAAATCGAATACGCCCTCCGCCTCGCCCTCGAACAGGCGGGCCGCAAACCGAAATAACCGACCGAAGGCGACCTTCATCCGTTCAGACGGGCTGGAGGTCGCCTTCGGTCGTTGTTCGACGGTGCGGACCATGCCGATGGGTGGGCGGCTACCGTGGGGGCGTGCCAATTTCGTTCGATACCAGTGGGCTTCAGGCGATCGACAGCAACTCGTGGCGTGATCCGAGTACTGGGGACATTGTCACGATGACGTACTTCGACCTGGTTCCGGACTTGCCCGCGCCGCTGACAGAGGTGGACGTGCTGCGGCGTGGGCTGGCGGAGCGGTCCGCCGAATCCGGTTGCCTGATCGAGGCTTTCGTCATCTGGGTCGACCGGGAGCCCGCACTGCTGCGGATGGAGAAGTTTCCGCTGCCGAACCAGCCGAGCGGCCTGGCCTTCGTCGCCTCGATCATCGTGCCGAAGGATCGCTGCAGTGCGGTATTCCAGATCCTCTGCCCGGAGACCGGCACCACCGGCGTCCGCGAAGCCGTCCTGATGTCGCAGATCGGCTACGAAAACATGTTCCCGCCGCACCCCTACGCGCCGGGCCTCGGTGGCCGCCTGCCCTACAACACCGCCGACGACATGCGCTGGGACGAGCAATTCCCCGACCACCCGCTCACCCGAGCCCGCCGCTGGGTCGCCCGCACCGTCCCCACAGCCCAGCTGGCCCCCGGCTTCGCCGCCCTGCCCCCGTTCGCGGGCCCGCTGCGGGCCTGACCAACGATCGCTCGCACCCGTACCGCCTGGCCGCAGTCCGCCGCGCACGAGTTGTCCTGCTGCGTATGGAATTGTCGGCTGTTTCGTGCGCGGCGGGCGAGACAGTGCGCGGGGCCGTCTAAGCCGGTTTCTCGGTGACGAAGATGGCAGTACCGGGGAAGATTTCGCCGCGTAACGGGCTCCACTGGCCCCATTCGCGGTCGAGCCATTCCGGCCAGTCGGGTTCCACGATGTCTACCACCAGCAGCCCGGCCGCGACGATCTCGCGTACCCGGTCGCCGATCGTGCGGTGATGCTCGACGTAAGTCGGCTCACCATCAGCGTCGACCTCTACATACGGAGTGCGGTCGAAGTAAGGGATAGCGGCAGTGAGCCCAGCCGGACCGGGATCGTCGGGAAAGATCCAGCGCATCGGATGGTTCACCGAGAACACCCAGCGCCCACCGGGCCGCAGCACGCGGGCGACCTCGCGCATCACCTGTTCGGAATCGGCGACGAACGGGATCGCGCCGAACGCCGAGCAGGCCAGGTCGAACGATTCGCCGACGAAGGGCAGGGTCTCCGCGCCCGCTTGGATCAGCGGCACCTGCGGCCCGCCGCGTTCCATCGCGGCCCGGCCACGTTCCAGCATCCCCATCGACAGATCGAGCCCGACCGGATGCGCGCCCTGCCCGGCCAGCCAGCGCGCGCACGGCGCCGATCCGCAGCCGATCTCCAGGATTCGCTTACCGGCGACCTCGCCGAGGAATCGCATATCGCCCTCGTGCAGCCCCTCCGGGCACCAGACGAATTCGCCGTCTGGGGAATCGACGCCGAGGAAATCGGCGTGCGTCTCGTGGTACTGGCCCGCGTCGGCATCCCACCAGCGGCGGCTGGCTTGCTGACTAGCGGCGGAGCCGATCCGGGTGCGCGCGGTACCCGCGGTTCCGAGCAGTGTGTTTGCCTCTGCATGGCGATCTTCCGACACGCCGCCAGCGTATCCCGGCGTGGCGGCCGGACCGGTTTGCCCGGCTGGACCAAGGTCGCGTACGCTGAACGCGCGAGTGCCTTAGGTACAGCCGTACCGGAGTCAACCACCCGTGCTGAGTTTCACGTGCGTTACGTGCGGTACGTTCCTAGTGTCCGTCTTCACACCACCGCGGTGAATTCGCCAGCGTACCGAAAGTTCCAATGTCCGCAACCGACCACAATCCGTCCGGAGCAAACCGACATATGCCCACCACCGTCACCTCGCCGCAGGTAGCCGTCAATGACATCGGCTCCGCCGAGGATTTCCTCGCCGCCATCGACGCCACGATCAAGTACTTCAATGACGGCGACATCGTCGAAGGAACCATCGTCAAGGTCGACCGCGACGAGGTCCTGCTCGACATCGGTTACAAGACCGAAGGCGTCATCCCTTCCCGCGAACTCTCCATCAAGCACGATGTCGACCCGAATGAGGTCGTTTCCGTGGGTGATGAGGTCGAGGCTCTTGTTCTCACCAAGGAGGACAAGGAAGGCCGCCTGATCCTGTCGAAGAAGCGGGCTCAGTACGAGCGCGCGTGGGGCACGATCGAGGAGCTCAAGGAGAAGGACGAGGCCGTCAAGGGCACCGTCATCGAGGTCGTCAAGGGCGGCCTGATCCTCGACATCGGTCTCCGCGGCTTCCTGCCTGCCTCGCTCGTCGAGATGCGTCGTGTCCGCGACCTCCAGCCGTACGTCGGCAAGGAGATCGAGGCCAAGATCATCGAGCTGGACAAGAACCGCAACAACGTGGTCCTGTCCCGCCGCGCCTGGCTCGAGCAGACCCAGTCCGAGGTCCGCAGCGAGTTCCTGCACCAGCTGCAGAAGGGCCAGGTCCGCAAGGGTGTGGTCTCCTCGATCGTCAACTTCGGTGCCTTCGTGGACCTTGGTGGCGTCGACGGCCTGGTGCACGTCTCCGAGCTGTCCTGGAAGCACATCGACCACCCGTCCGAGGTTGTCGAGGTCGGCACCGAGGTCACCGTCGAGGTGCTCGACGTCGACCTGGATCGCGAGCGGGTTTCGCTGTCGCTCAAGGCGACTCAGGAAGACCCGTGGCGTCAGTTCGCCCGGACCCACGCGATCGGCCAGATCGTGCCCGGCAAGGTCACCAAGCTGGTTCCGTTCGGTGCGTTCGTGCGCGTCGAAGAGGGCATCGAGGGCCTCGTGCACATCTCCGAGCTGGCCGAGCGCCACGTGGAGGTCCCGGACCAGGTTGTCGCCGTCGGCGACGACGCGATGGTCAAGGTCATCGACATCGACCTCGAGCGTCGCCGGATCTCGCTGTCGCTGAAGCAGGCGAACGAGGACTACCACGCCGAGTTCGACCCGTCGAAGTACGGCATGGCCGACAGCTACGACGACCAGGGCAACTACATCTTCCCCGAGGGCTTCGATCCCGACACCAACGAGTGGCTCGAGGGCTTCGACAAGCAGCGCGAAGAGTGGGAAGGCCGGTACGCCGAGGCCGAGCGTCGCCACAAGATGCACACCGCTCAGATGGAGAAGATGGCGGCCGACGCCGCGGCCGAGGCCGCGAACGGTGGCGGCTCGTCGAACTACTCCTCCGAGAGTGGTTCGCAGGCAGCGTCCTCTTCCTCGTCCTCCAGCTCGTCCGAGTCGGCCGGCGGTTCGCTGGCCAGCGACGCGCAGCTGGCGGCTCTGCGGGAGAAGCTCTCCGGCAACGCCTGATAGGTACGTGTGATGAAGGCCCCGGTCCACTGGACCGGGGCCTTCGCCCATTTCGGGGCCGAGTTGGCCGATACCGGAGTGGGCTCCCGGTATTCTGAACGGTGATGTCCGATGCCGCGGTAGAGCTTCCGTCCACTTCCTGGGAGCGCAGGAAGATCGAGGCGATGAGCCGGATTCAGCGGGTCGCGCTGGATCTCTTCGACACGCACGGGTACCGCAACGTGACGATCGAACGGGTCGCCGCCGAGGCCGGAGTTTCGCCGAGCTCGGTCTATCGGTACTTCGGCACCAAGGAGATGCTCGTCCTCTACGACGAGGCGGACCCGAAGATCCTCGACGCGATCCGCACCGCGGGTGGGGAAGCCACCGTCGAACCCGCGGACCTGATCGCCGTCGCGCGAATGCTGCTGCCGCTGTTGACCGAATCGCTGCTGACAGAGGAGTCCGAGCACCGGATCCGCCAGCGGCTGCAGTACACGGCAGCGGTCCCGGAGATCAAGGTCGGCCAGACCAAGCAGATGCGTGACCTGGAGGACCAGTTCCGGACGCTGTTCGCCGCGCGAACCGGCTTCGACGCCAACGATTTACGGGTACGGATGGCGGCGGCCACTGCGGTCTGGGGTTGCGTGGCAGCGCTGGACCATTGGGCCGGACGGGATTTCGCTGGACGGCTGAAAGATGTCTACACCGAGGCCATCGGATCGATCATCGATCAGATCGAGATCATGTTCCGCTAGTCACGCGGTTTGCCCGCAGCTTCGGTAGCCACCAGTTCCAGCGGCCGAACAGCCGCATGAACGCGGGCACCAGCACTAGCCGGACCAGCACCGCGTCGATCGCGATCGCGACGGCCAGCGCGAAGCCGATCTGCTTGAGCTCCAACACATTCGCGGTCACGAAGCTGGCGAAAACGGCGACCATGATCGCGGCCGCCGCGGTGATCGGCCTGGCTGTGCGCTGAAGTCCGTCGGCGACCGCTGCGGCGTTGTCGTGGTGGGTGTCCCAGTGCTCCTTCATTCGGCGGATGAGGAACACCTCGTAATCCATCGAAAGCCCGAACAGTACTGCGAAAACCAGCATCGGCAGATAGATCTGGAGAAATCCGGTGCTGTGGAACCCGAGCGCGGATTCGCCGAGGCCGTGCTGGAACACCGCGACCGTAATGCCCAGTGCCGCACCGGTGGCCAGCAGGTTCAGCAGAATTGCCTTGAGCGCCAGCACGATACTGCGGAACGCGACAATCAGGAAGGCGAGCGAGACCGCCAGTACCAAGGCGATCACCCACGGGAATCGGCCGGTAATCCGTTGGGACACATCGACGAACAGCGCCGTCGTGCCGCCGATCTTGACCTCCGCGTTGCCGAGTGCTGCTGCGCGGGAACGCAGATCGGTGACCAGGTCGGTGCCGGCGGTCGAGCCGAAGGCCGCGCGGGGGACGACAGCCGCGAACATCCGGCCGTCCGCGTACTGCGGCAGCACGGTCGCGATCCGGTCGTCGTGCGAGAGTTGGCCGAGGAACCGGTCGGCCTCCGCGCGTGCGTCACTGGTCAACGGCGACCCGTCCGCGCCGGTCGCGACCACCTCGATCGGGGCGAGCAGGCCGGGGGTGAAGTTCCGTTCGACCAGGGCGATCGCCTGCCCGGACGGGCGGTCGGTGAGGGCTTCGGTCCCGACATCGACGCCGTAACGCAGGCCCGTCAGCGGGGCCGCCGCTACGAGCAGGAGCGCGACGCCGACCACGCCGAACAGCACGGGCCGCGCCATCACCGTGTGTGCCCACCGCGCCCACGCGCTCGAGCCCGTCGTCGATCGAACCTCCGCGGGCCGCATCCGGGCGGGCAGGGCGCCGCGATTCACCGCCGGGCCTAGCGTTGCGAGCAGCGCGGGTAGCAGGGTGAACGCGCCGGTCATCGTCGCGATCACCGCGGTCACCACGCCGATCGCGATCCCGTTCAACATCGGCAACCCGACAACGGCCAGCGAGCACAGCGAGATCATCACGATGAGCCCGGACGCGAGGACCGTCCGTCCGGTCGTGTCCATCGCCGCGCCGACGGCCTGCTGAATAGCGTTGCTGTCCCGGCGGTTTCGGACGCCACGGCGGGTCAACTCCTCGTTGAACCGGCTGACGATGAACATCGCGTAGTCGATCGCGGTACCCGTGGCGATCATCGTCGCCACCGAAAGCACCAGGGAGTCGAAGGCGAGGAAGGTGGTCAGGCCGAACAGCGCGCCGACCGCTATCGCAATGCCCGCCGCGGTCACGGTGATCGGCAGCAGCGCGGCGGTCACCGCACCGAGCGCCAACACCAGCAGCACCGTCGCCACCGGGATACCGAGCGTTTCGGCGCGCTGCAGATCGCTCGTCTCGATCTGCATCATCTCGGCCTGGATCGGCGCATACCCGGTCAGCATCACTTGCGTATCGCCACCGCCCCCGGTCTCGATGGCCGTCCGCAATCCCTGCACGACCCGCACTCGTTCCGAAATATCACCGTCCACGCCGACGATGCCGAACGCGGTGTGCCGATCGGCGGATATCTGAGCGGCATTGCCGTCGAACGGCCCGATCGCCCCGGCGATACCCGCAGTCTGCTTGGCAATGCCGATGGTCCGATCGATCGTCGCGCGATACGCCGGCGTATCGACAGTGCCACTGCCCGAGTGAAAGACGATCAGATCCTGTTCGATGCCGAACTGTGAAAAGTGCTCCGCGACAAGGTGATCCACCGCAACAGAATCGGAGCCGGGCACGGAATAATCCGGCGTCCCAAGTCGCGCATGCAACGCCGGATACGCCGCCCCACCCATCACGACCAACAGCAGCCAAACCCCCAGCACAACCTTGCGATGCCTGGCCATCGCCACCCCCCACCGCCCAGCCGCGCCCCAGCGCACGTCACGGTGAGGCGGCCCCGGCCGCTCGAGAATGATGGATCGCGCCATGGCCCCTCCAAGGTTCGCTACCTGACAGTCACTATCAGTCGCTGCCGCCCAGCATACGAATACAGAGGGAAAGTTAGCAAGGGACTGTCAGATATCCACCTAACCCGCACACCTTCTGATTTCCCGCACCCCGACTCCCCGAACCGACACGCGTGCGAATGTCAAAAGCACGCGCCTGCGGCAGTGTGCTGCTGCGCCGAGGGTCGCTAGCGGTCAGCACCGATGGCCGCCCCATCAGCCGCACACCTTCCGATAGACCACACTGACTCGCCGCCTCACCCCCTCGCAATTCCAGGTGCGGCAACCAACGCATGCGGCCGGGCAGTGAGCTGAAGACCTGATCCCATGTCTTCTTGTGAGTAGTGCTGGGCGCGTCAGGTGGGGTACCCGACTTTAGCTGTGCGTCAGGTGCGTGATGTCGCGTTCTGGAGGTGGTCATCTGCTTGTGGTTGCGTAACAAGCGCTTTGGACAAGGGCGGGTCGGCCGGCGCCGGTTTCAGGCGCAATCAACCCCGCCAGGTGCACCCCGACCCTGGCATGCCCAAGATCTGCACTCTGTCTCGGGATCGGCACTCGAAATAGGGCCCTATACCCAGTGCCGATCCCGAGTTAAGGTGCGGATTCTGCTGCCCGCGTGGCGCGTTGGAGGCCGCTCACCGCTTGTGTAGCCCGCTCACCTCCTATACCGGGTGGTCGGGTCAGACAAAGGGGGAGGGGTTCAGCGTAGGCCGCTGATTGGACGGTGCCGCAGTGGTTTTCGAGATCAAGTGAGTCATATGGTTGCTGTACGAGATCGGTTGGCGACCATATGACTCGCGTCGATCCGTGCGGTGTGGCCGTGCGGGGGTGGCGGGCTGCGGTGGTTGCGGGTGTGTTTCCGTTGGGTAGGTCACGCAACTCCTGATCTCCCCACCGCGACCTGCCGTGCCGACACGCGCGGGGGTGTCGGTAGGTCTTGCGGCGGCGGCTGTGGGCTGCGTCGTCGCAAGGTGTTGGCCAGGGTGCGAGGGGGTAGGCGTGCGGCTGCGGAGCTAGTGTGCTCGGGATCGCTGGCGGCGGTATCGGCTGCACGCCTTCTGATTTCGCGCACTCCGACTTGCCGGACCGACCGGTGTGCGGATGTCAGACGTGCGTGCGGATGTCAAAGGTGTGGGTCTGCGGCAGTGGGGCTACTGAAGCAAGGTATCTGGCTGAAGCCGCCAGCGGTCAGCGCACAATATCGCCACGCCGAGTCGCACGCCTTCTGATTTCGCGCACTCCGACTTGCTGCGCTGACACGCGTGCGTATGTCAGAAGGCGTGCGGTTGTGGCGGAGGGTTACTGCCGCAAGGTGTTCGGCCCCTTCTGATAGACCAGCACCGTGAACTTGCCGCGCTGACACGCCCATTCCAGGTGCGGCAAGTCAAGGCTTGCCGCCGGGTGCTTGCGGCACGCAACAGCCAGGGGTAACGATGCGTGCCGCAGCCTGGGGATTGCGCATCGAGGCGAGTCATATGGTTGCTTCTCAAGATCGTTTAGCGTCCATATGACTCGCCTCGTTCCGTGCGGCGTGGCCGTGCGTGGCGTGGCGGGCTGGGGGTGTGCGCCAGTTGGGTGGGCCGCGGTGCTTCTGATCTTCCGCACCGTGGCTTGCCGTGGTGACATGCGTGCGGGTGTTGGTAGGCGTGTGGCTGCGGTTGGGCTACCTGAACCGCCCCGGCTTTCTGGCCGCTTTGGGCCGTCCCGGGTTTTAGTCCGCCGGGTTACGAGGATTCCTCATCACTGGATGGAAGGATCCCCGCCCGTGCCCATGATGTATTCGCCTCAGTTGCGGGGTTAGTGCTCTGCACGGATTGCTGGGCGTGGTGTTGGCTGCGCGTCTTCTGCTACCTGCACCGGGACTTGCCGAGCCGACGCGCTAGTGGATGTCGGAAGGTGTGCAGCTGGGGCGGGATCGATTGCCCCGCTGAGCTTTCCGTCTACCTCGGCGCGAGCTTGACAACCGTCAAGGCGACGGGGGCGGTGCAGATCGGACGCGGTGCTAGTAGTAAGCGCCGAAGTCGGGTCTCGGGGTGGCGGTTCCGATTCTGATGGCGGATTGGCCGAGGCGGCGGGAGGGCTTGGTTGTTCCGAGGTTTACCTGGGGGGTGGTTGTTGGGGGCTTGGGTGGGGCTGTGCCTTGGGTTGTGGTGAGGGCGACGACCTGGATTTGTTCCAGGCGAAGGCCGAGGCCGGCGAGGCGGGCGATTACGCCGAGGCGATGTTCGGGCAGGCCGGGGCGGATCGGTAGCGGGTCTCGGCCCGGCATGCGCAGGACGAAGGTTCTGCGTTCGGTATCGAACTCGATCGGTGCACCGTCGCGGACTGCGCGGTAGGCGTCGAGATCCAGGGTGTTGTGCCGGACCGGGTCGATCATCAAGGCCTCGATCAGCCGTTCCGCATGCGCGAGGCGCATGTCTCGGTCCGGCGGGTCGAGGTATTCCACCCGCTGGGCGACCCGCCACCGGTATCCCTCGGCGGCGGATCGCAGCAGGTGCCGATGCCGTTCGATCTCAGCCGCCAGCTCAACCAACTGGTCGACGTCGATGCACATCGGGTCACGCGGGCCGGGCATCGAAGCTGGAACGTCAGGCATTGCGCCTCCTCGGTCGAGTTGCCAATTACGTTGGGCAACAACTCGATCGACGTCCGACCTGGTATCTATTGTGGCAGAGGGGTACGACAGGTTTCAGTAGCCGACGGTGAAGCGGCGCTGGATGAAGCGCGGCTGCTCCACCTCGTCGAGCAAGGCGACGGCGAGATCTTCGGCGGAGATATCGTCCCCACCGAGGAGCAGCTGATCGCCGCCCACGCGGAAGCAGCCTGTGCGCGCACCGGGGTTGACCCGGCCCGACGATGGACTGAGGTAGGTCCACTTGCGGTTGGACAGCCGATAGACATTCAAGGCCGACCGCAGCGCCCGCACCACTTCGATGTACTCGGCAGGCACCTCGAGATCCTCGGTCAGTGTGCGGATGAACGCCGCACCGGTATCGACCAGTTGCCGCCCGGGCGCGATCTCCAGACTGCCCGCGCCGCCGACAGTGATCACCCGAACCCGCGGCTGCTGCTCGAGCGCACCGACCATCGCCTCTGCCCCGACAACGAAATCGCCTGCGTTGGCGATGGTGTCGGCGATACCGTGCCCGGCATTGACCGCGCTGATCACCACATCGAGACCGGCGATCGCGGCCGCGATGCTGTCGGCATCGAGCCAATCGGCGACCCGCCAGGCCACCTTCCCCTGCTCAGCGGGGAACCGAGCCGCATCACGGGTGAACGCGGTCACCCGATGTCCACGCTGTATTGCCTCGGCGACCGCACGACTGCCGATGACGCCCGTTGCGCCGAAAATCCCGATATCCACGATCCACTCCCTATGCACTGTTCATTTACTACACGCCGTTCAGTAACAGCACGGTAGATAGTAGCCAAACGCTGTAGAGTGTCAACCGTGGTGGAGGTCGTGAAGAGTCGCAGAGAGCGCATGCGCGAGCAGGCATCCGGTGAAATCAAAGCCATTGCGCTGCGGTTGCTGGCCGAGGGCGGTCCCGATGCGATCTCCTTGCGCGCCATCGCCCGCGACATGGGCATGACCGCAGGCGCCATCTACGGCTACTACGCCACCCGCGACGACCTGATCACCACATTGATCTCCGACGTCTACACCGCCCTGGTCGACCGGGTCGAGGCGGCGCGCGACGCGGTGCCCGCCGAGGACCCGGCCGGGCGGATCGTGGCCTGGGGTGAGGCCGTGCGCGACTGGGCAATCGCCCACCCCGCCGAGTTCCGGCTCATCTACGGCGACCCGGTACCCGGCTACCAACCACCGCCGGGCGGTCCCGCCATGGCCGCCGAATTGCGCGCCTGCACCGGCCTCGTCGGCTTGACCGCCGCTGCGTGGCCGCACGCGGAAGAGCGCCAAACCATCAGTGACACAACATGGTCCGAATTCGACCCAGGTCTTGTCGAGCACGTCCGAGCGGATTTTCCCGACCTGTCACCCGCCGCCCTCGGCCTCGCGTTGCGCATGTGGGGCCGCATGCACGGCCTGATCGCGCTCGAGGTGTACGGCCACCTGGTACCCCAATCCCGCGACCCGGCAAAGCTTTTCCACACCGAGATGCTGGACCTGGTCCGTTCGCTCGGGTTGTAGTCAGTGAGTGATCTAGTTGCGACCGCCGGGAAGCTGGCTCCGGTGGCGCTGGTGTTCGGTGCGGGAGTGGTCTTCGCGCGGCGCAAGATCATCGGAGCCGAGGTGTCGAAGGCGTTCTCCGAGTTCGCCTTTCTGTTCGCGATCCCGTGCTATCTGGTCGGCTCGCTCTACTCGAGCGATCTGGGGCGGCTGTTCGATCCGCGGGCCATCGCCGCATATCTGGTGACCGCGCTGCTCGGCATGGTGGCCGTCGGGTTCTGGTCGCGGCGGGTGACCGGGGCCGACGCACGAGGCGTCGCGCTGCGGATCATGGCCGGCGTGCAGGTCAATACGACCTACTTCGCGATTCCAGTGTTCGTGCTGCTGTTCGGTGATGTCGCGCCGATCTTCCCGGTCATTCTGCTGCAGGTCTGTGTGCTCACCGTCGTGGTCATCGCGGTGATGGAATTCGGTGCCGCACAAGATGATACGGACAAGCCAAGGCGCCGGGCCGTACTGCGCGGGGTGCTCGCGGCACTGGCGACGCCGATCGTCGTGGCCTGCTATCTCGGGATCGCCGCGAACGCCGCCGAGGTGCCGGTGCCGCGCTGGCTGCTGGACGCGCTGTCGTTCGCAGGCAACGCCGCCGCACCCGTTGCGCTGTTCGCCCTCGGCCTGCACCTCGGCGGAACGGGCCTGCGGTTGCGCGGCGCGCTGCGCGACGAATACGCGCTGATCGCCTTCAAATGCCTGGCTTTCCCACTGCTCGCGCTGCTGATCTGCAAGTACCTCTTCGGTATTCACGGCACCTGGCTGACCTATCTGGTGCTGATCGCCGCCATGCCCGCGCCGCAGAACCTGTTCATCTTCGCCCAGCGCTACGACACCGACGTGGACCTCGCCGCGTCGGTCGTCGCCAAGACCTCGCTGGTGGCGCTACTGCTGTTGCCTGTGTGGTTGCTGGTCGTCCGGTCCTAGCTCACAGCCCGAGATAGCCCACGGTCGCCGCGAACATGATGCCGGTGAACAACGGCCAGAACAGGATCTTCGGCCCCAGGTTGTCTCGCCAGGTGACGACCTTGCTGAAGGCGCCGTGCAACAGCATCGTGGCGTTGAGCGCGACGAGCAGTGTCATCACATACAGCGTGAAATACCAGTACTCGATATAGGAGATGCCCGAGGCGCCGATCTCCGACCTCGCCGCATTGTCGTTGACCGCGACCACGAGCACGGTGGATACCGAAAAGGTGATGATCGCGAAGGCGGTGAAGCCGGAAATCGGTCGCCGGTCGGGATCGGTGGTGATCACGAACAGCGACAGGAACATCAGCACGGCGAGCAGTAGCACCGGAACGATCCGCCCTAGCAGTGGTCCGAGTAGTCCGCGGCTGACGCCGACATTGAAATACAGCTCGTCGGTATTGGCCAGACCGGGATGGGCCAGCATGCTGTACGCCTGGTGATTCAGGCTCCACACCGTGTAATCGGGCTCCCAGTCGCCGAACACCAGCCCGGGATCCAGGCCGTTGAGCGCGTGCGCGTCCCACGGCGGAAACGATTCGAACGAGGGCACCAGCTGGACCTGGTGGATCATGTCGACCGGGCGCATCCGCAGCCAGATGTCCTGGTGGTCCAGCGGATAGTCCTCGTAGTTGAACTGTTGCCGGATGACCGTCGAGAACGACCAGACGACCACGCGCCATGCGCCGAGCGGATACTCGAAGACTTTCTTCGGGCAGTGCGGGTCCTCCGCCTCGAGTAGCTGGACGCCGAGCTCGATATCCGCCGGAAAGTCGGCGGGTATGTGTTGCCAGATATGCCCGGTGGCTTTGATGTTGTGCGCGTTGACGAACTGCAGCGAGTTCATCAGCACCCCGGTGGACAACCGGGGGACCACCTGATCTTGCGGAAGATGCGGCGTCACAATCGCTTCCGCCTCGGCGTAGTTGGACACCGTGGCGCCGACCTCCGCGACCGGAGCGTGCCTGCTGCCCGCGTGCGTCCAGGAGTACACGGTGCCCGCGGCGAGCAGCAGCGACACGGCGATGGCGGTGAGCCACAGCAGCGGCTTCCACTTCGGCACCAAGCGTTCCTTGATCGGCACAGCCAGGAGATTAGCTCGAGGTTAGCCATTGGCTCGGCATCCGCCTCGTCGGCGGGTATGTCGTGCCCGGCTCGGTGCATGTGTCCGATTTCACTGATAATGCTAATGAAAATCATTACCAGTAGTCTACGATGCTGGCATGGCTTTATTTCGGATCGGGATGTGCGCTGCGGCAACGGCATTCGTCGTCGGGTTGACGGCGTGTTCGGCGCCGGGGCAGACCTCAGGGGATTCCGAGCAGTTCGTGGTGATCGATACCGAGGAACTCGGCGACTTCAGCCCGCTGCTCGGGCCGGGGAAGAACGGGGAGTCGAAGATCTTCGAGAGCCTCTATCGGGTGGAAGAGGGAGTAACTGAGCGGATACCGGCCGCCGTTCCGGTGCTCGCGGCAGGGCCGCCCGAGCCGGTGGACGGGGATCTGTCGCGGTGGCGGGTGAATACCCGGACCGGCGTGACCTTTTCGGACGGAACGACGTTCGGCCCGGAAGATGTTGTGGCGACCTATAACTCGCTGATCGATCCGGCCTTCGCCGCTCCGATCGCCGCGGATTACGACTTCTTGCGTACTACCAGGCAGACGGGGCCGAACACCGTCGAGTTCGAATTGACCGGCGCGTACGCCGATTTCGATCATCGATTGTTCCTGGCGATCGCCCCGGCGGAGGCGTTCGCGCGACCGGGGCCGGCCGACCGGGCCGAGCTCAATCGGCATCCGATCGGGACCGGGCCGTATGTCCTCACCGAATCCCGGCCGGATCAGGTGGTGCTCACCGCGCGTGACGACTACTGGGGTGAACGAGCGCGAGTGCGCAAGTTCGTCATTCGCCGCGCCGACGACGACAACGCGAGAGCGAGTCAGCTGCGTGACGGTGCCGACGGGACGGTGCTGCCGCCGGAGTTGGCGCAGGCGGCGGCCAAGGACGGTTACCGGGTCGTCCCCGCGGTGGCGAATGACTGGCGCGCAATCACTTTGCCGTCCGGCAACCCGGTGGCGGGCGACCCGGCGGTCCGTAAGGCGTTGAACTTCGCTGTCGACCGGCAAGGGATGGTCGACCATATTCTGGGCGGTCACGGTGCCCCCATGTCCACCCTGGTCGGTCAGGTGTACGGCGAGACCTACGATCCGGCACAGGATTTCGGCTATGACCGGGCTGAGGCCGCGCGAGTGCTCGACAGCGCGGGCTGGCGCATCGGCGCGGACGGTATCCGCGAGCGCGACGGGCACCGGGCAACCTTCGAGATCGCCTACTACCCAACGGAAGTACTGCGCCGCGACCTGACGATGGCGGTGGTCTCCGATGCGAAGAAGGTGGGCATCGAGATCACCCCGGTGGCCGTGGACAAGCAGCGGATGACGCCGGACTATCTGGCGCACACGGCGTTCCTGCTCGGCGGTGGCGGCCAGCCGTACACCGTGGACAGCCAGCTCTACACCAAACTCCACTCCCGCTATGCCGCACCCGGCGTCGGATCCAAGTGGGACAACGCCTCGGATTACGTGAACCCGAAGATCGACCAACTGCTGGATGCCGCACGCGGGGAAGCGAATCCGCAGCGGCGGACCGAGCTGTACCGCCAAGTCCAGGCCGAATATCACCGTGACCCCGCGATGCTGGCGCTGGTCACCACGAACCACGTCTATGTGTTGCGCGACAACGGCTGGCGGATCACCCCGACCGCGCTCGAACCGCACTCGCACGGCGTCGCGTGGGGGCCGTGGTACGGGCTCGCCCGCTGGACCCGCTGATGGGTGGCAGAGCAAGCAGGCTGATCGCCCGGCGCCTCGCCGTGGCCGTCCCGCTCGCCGGACTGGTCTCGCTCGCGGTGTTCGCGCTCGCCGCAGCCAGCCCGTTCGACCCGCTCGACGAGTACCTGGGTGCGCACGGTGACGGATTCACCGAGGTGCAGCGGGCGGCGCTGCGGGAGCGACTCGGGTTGGAGCGCAACTGGTTCGAGGCCTGGTGGTCGTGGGCCGGTGATCTGGCGCGCGGTGAGCTGGGTGAATCACGGTCGTACCGCCAGCCGGTCGCGCAGGTGCTGGCCGAGCGGCTGCCGTGGAGCTTGCTGCTCGGCGTGCTCGGCGGTGTGGTGGCCTTGGTGCTCGCGGCGATACTCGGCGCGTGGGCCGGGCTGCGGCGCGGCGGGCTCATCGATCGGACGATCAGCGCGGCCGCGGTTGTGCTGCAGGCGATTCCACCGTTCGTGCTGGCGCTCGGCGCGGTACTGCTCTTCGCGTTGACGCTGCGTTGGTTCCCCGCTGCGGGATTGACCGATCCGGGCGGCGGCGTCACCGCCGGTTCGACGGCCAGGCACCTCGTGTTGCCCGCCGTGCTGCTCGGCGTCACGCAGTTGCCGTGGCTCGTGCTCGGCCTGCGCGAGACGGTGGCCCGCACTCTCGACAGCGACGCGGTCAAAGGCGCCAGGGTGCGCGGATTGCCGTGGCGGGTCATCGCTTTTCGGCACGTGCTGCCGGTCGCGATCGTGCCGTTCCTGGCGCTGTGCGGTGCCAGGCTGCCGGAACTCGTGGTCGGTGCCACCGTGGTCGAAACCATCTTCAGCTGGCCGGGATTGGGGTCGGCGACGGTGACCGCCGCACGCGGCGTGGACTTTCCGCTGCTGGCCATCCTCACGGTGCTGATCACCGCCGTGGTGCTGCTCGGTAATCTGACCGCCGACGCTGCCGCCGTGCTGATCGATCCGCAGATCGACGCCGATGGGTAGGGCGCGGCCGGTGCTGGTGTTCGCGGTCGGCGTACTGGTGGTCGCAGTGCTGTATGCCGGGCTGGTGCCGCTGCTGCGGCCGGTGGACGACGTGCTGGTGGACTTCTCGATCAGCAGGCGGCCGCCGAGCCTCGAATTCCCGTTCGGCACCGACAATGCCGGGCGCGATGTGTTCGTGCGGGTGGCGCAGGGCATGCGGATCTCGTTGTTGATCGCGGCGACCACAGCGGTGGGTTCGGCGATTCTCGGCGTGCTGGTCGGCGTGAGCGCCGGAGCGTTCGGCGGCTGGTGGGACCGGATCGCGATGCGGCTGGTCGATGCGGTGAATTCGCTGCCGAGCCTGCTGCTCACGCTGCTGATCGTGGCCATGTATCGCGGGTCGGTGCTCGTCATCGTGCTCTCGCTGGTGCTCACCCACTGGACCTCCATCGCCCGTGTAGTGCGCAGCGAGGTACTCGCGCTGCGGCACGCCGAATTCGTGCAGGCGGCCCAGCTGCGTGGCCTGCCGCGATGGCGGATCGTCCGGCGGCATTTCGTTCCGGTCGCGATGGGGCAGGCGCTGATCGGCGTGGTGCTGCTGATCCCGCACGCGATCTGGCACGAGTCGACGTTGTCGTTCCTCGGTGTCGGGCTGCCGCCGCAGCGTGCGTCGCTGGGCACGCTGCTGTCCGACGCGCAGGCGTCGATCCTGTTGGGGGACTGGTGGTTGCTGATCTTCCCGGCCGGAGTGCTGGTGCTCGTCACGCTTGCGGTGTCGCTGCTCGGCAGGCACTGGCAGCAGAAAGTCCAAGTGCCGCAGGAGGTTGCCGCATGAACGCGTACAGCCGCGCCCCGGCCGCTGAATCGGCAGTCCGACAGGAGGTTTCGCTATGACGCTAACTCTCCGTCAGGTCACGGTGCGTATTCCGCTGGCGCCTGGCCGTTCAGTGCATGCGGTAACCGCCGCGGACCTGGTGGTGCGGCGCGGGACGGTGCATGGATTGATCGGCGAATCCGGTTCCGGCAAGTCGATGTTGGCCGCGACGATCACCGGGCTGCTACCGAAGCGAGCGCGCATGACCGGTGCGGTAGCGCTGGAGCTCGACGATCGGATCCTGACCACCCAGGAAATCTGGCGGTCACGCGGCCATACCGTGGCATGGGTGCCGCCGTCGGCGATGACGTACTTCACGCCGGTGCGGCGGATCGGGTCGCAGTTGACCGAGACGATCCGGTATCTCGGCACCGCACACGATCCGGTCGACCTGGTCACTCGCGTCGGACTGGAAGCCGCTGTGCTGCAACAGTATCCGCATGAGCTCTCCGGCGGTATGGCGCAGCGCGCGGCCATGGCCTTCGCGCTGGCGGGGGATCCCGCGCTCATCATCGCCGACGAACCGACCTCGGCCCTCGACGCCGAGCGGGCGGCGGCGATCCTGGGGTTGCTCGGCGACTTCGCCGCCGGTGGCGGCCATGTCCTGCTGGTCACGCACGATCTCACCGCATTGCGGGAGTCCGCGATATGCACCGATGTCTCGGTGATGTACGCGTCCCGGATCGTCGAGTCGGGCAGCGCTGAAACAGTTCTCGACAATCCGGAGGAGCGGTACACCAAGGATCTGCTCGCGGCATTGCCGGAGAACGGGTTGTCGCCCCTGCCCTTCCGTACACCGGAGCTGGTCAACCTGCCCGACGACTTCCGATATGGCACACCATGACTCAACGATCGCTTGCTGCACACAATGTCTCCGCCCTATTGGGTGGGCGTCGGGTACTCACCGACGTGTCCATCGAGATCGGGCACGGTGAGGTGGTCGGGCTGGCGGGACCCTCCGGCACCGGTAAAACCACTCTCGCGCATGTCCTCTCGGGCCTGCGGCGGCCGGACAGCGGTCGCGTCACCTGCGACGGTGCGCCGTTACCACGGCGGCGGACCGGCCGGATCGCGATGCTGTTCCAGTCGCCTCGCCGCTCGTGCGATCCGCGCCTGCCGCTGCGTCAATCCATCGCCGAACTGGCCCGCGGGCCGGTGGACTGGGACACCGTCGTCGAATCCGTCGGCATGACAGCGGATCTGCTCGATCGATACCCGGCGCAGGTCTCCGACGGCCAATTACAGCGGGCGGCGGTCGCCCGCGTCCTCGCGTCCAAGCCCGACTACCTGCTGTGTGACGAGATGACTTCGATGCTCGACCCGGCCACCACCGCGACCGTGGCACGCACGGTGACCGGCCTGGCCGCCACCGGTGTCGGAGTGCTGTTCATCAGTCACGACCTCGCTCTGCTCGCCGTGTGCACGGATCGCGTTGTGCACCTGGGCGGCAACCCTTCTCCCGCCGCGGCACCACCGGCCGGGCGTCCTCTCGATTCGCACATCGGAGTCCTATGAGTAACCCACTGCACATTCTCACTCGCACCGACCTGGCCGATATCGACCTGCCGCCCGCCGAGGTGATCGATCTGGTCGAGGACGGATATCTGGCGTTCGCGCGCGGCGATTCCCGCTGCCCGGTGAAGCTGATGATGCCGATCCCGAAGACCGAGCGCGACGCGGTGTCGTATTCGATGCTCGGCTACGACAGTTCGCTGGAGCACCTCGGTTTCAAGACGTCCTATCGGCAGGGCAGCGCGAGCGCGGACAAGTACTACACGACGATCAGCCTGTACGACGACACCACCGGTCTCCCGTTCGCGTTCATGGACTGCCAGCGGGTCGGCGCCGCCCGCACGCCGGCGACCACCGCCATCATCGCGAAACACTGTGCCCGCGAGGGGGCTACCACAGCGCTCATGATCGGCACGGGCATCCAGGGCCGAAACACGTTGCCGTACTTGCTGACCGCCCTGCCGGGTCTGGAGAAGCTGCGGCTGTTCGGGACACATCCCGACGGCATCGCCGAAAGCCTTGCCGCCATGCGCCGCTGGTTTCCGGAGCGGGACATCGAGCTCGTCGACGATGTGCCGTCGGCGGTCGCCGAGTCCGACGTCGTTGTCGTCGCCTCCGGACGGGCCGCGCATCCCAAGGTGCGCACCGAATGGCTACCGCTGGGCGGACTGCTGATCTCGGTGGCCAGCAAGGGGGTCGAGAGCGGTGCCCTGCGCGCGGCCGACTACGCGATCGCTACCAGCGCCGGGCAACTCGGCGTCACGGGCAGCCGGCTGGCGGGACCGGACGGGCTGGTCATCGACGCGGAACTGCCGGACATCGTGGCCGGAAAGGCGATAGGACGGTCCAGCGACACCGATCGGGTGTTCGCGTTCGCCAGCGGCATGATCATCACCGACATCCCGGTCGCCCACGCGCTGGCCACCCGCGCGGTGGCGGCGGGACGCGGACAGCGGGTGGAACTGTGGTCCTGAACGCCTCGCTGGTCGATCTGCCCGCGCTGCCCGCGGTGGAACAGGACTGGCAGCGGCGCCTGCGCGCGGATCGGCAGTTGCTCTTCGACATTCACCACGCGGTCGGCGGCCCGTTCCACGTCCTCTACCCGGAGCAGTTCGCCGACAACCTGCGCTCCTTCCAGCAAACCCTTGCCGGACACGGCGTGCGCGGCCAGGTCTACTACGGCAAGAAGGCCAACAAGGCAGGCTGCTGGCTGCCGATGATCGCCGATCTCGATGGTGCCGTGGATGTCGCGAGTGAACCCGAACTGGTGCATGCGCTGGCGCACGGCATCCGCGGCCGCGATATCGGGGTGACCGGTGCGGCGAAAACCGATGGGCTGCTGCGGCTTGCCGCCAGGCACGGTTGTGTGGTCGCCATCGACGCGCTCGATGAACTGGATCGGATCGCGGAGATCGCACGAACTGCCGGGCCGGTGCGCATCCTGTTGCGGACGTTGCCGCCGAACGCGCCACACAGCCGATTCGGCTTGTCGGCAACAGATCTCGACACCGCCATCGCGTTGTGCGCGCGACTGCGCCCCCACGTCGAGTTGATCGGGTTCTCGTTCCACCTGGATGGCTACGCGGTCGCACCGCGGGCTGAGCTCGCCTTCGACCTGATCCGGTTGTGCGCCAGGGCGAAAGCGCAAGGTCTGCCGCTCACCACACTCTCGATAGGTGGCGGTTTCGCTTGCCGTTACCTCGGCGACGACGACTGGAACGCCTTCATCACGCACCGGCGCGACGAATGGTTCCACGCCGGAAAACGGTTCGAGAGGTTCTATCCGTACGCACAGGACCCGACCGGTGCCGACATGCTGGACGCCATCCTCACGACCGTATTCGAGGGGCACACGCTGGCAAAGCACCTCCGTGACAACGACATTCAGCTTTTCATCGAGCCCGGTCGCGCACTCCTGATCGATGCGGGCTGCACAGTGTTCCCGGTCCTCGGCTATAAGCAGAACGCCGACTACGGCATCACCACCGTGCACGGACTGAGCATGAGCGTGTCCGAACAATGGAAGGGCAGCGAATTCCTACCGGACCCGATCCTGCTGCCCCGCAACCCCGATCCGGCGGCGGAACCGATCGCCACCTGCGTCGGCGGTGCCAGCTGCATGGAATACGACGTGCTCACCTGGCGCAAAGTGCCGCTGCCGCAACGCCCCCGCCACGGCGACCTGCTGCTGTATCCGAATACGGCGGGCTATCAGATGGACAAGAACGAAAGCGAATTCCACCAACTCCCGCTGCCGCCGAAGGTAGTCATCACACCGCAGGAGGGCCGGTTCCAGTGGCGCTTGGACAAATGAACGCGCATGCCGTGCTGCCATTACCGGCCACCACTCAGCTGCCTCTGCGCAGCGAAAACGTCGTCCGCTCGGCCTCCGAACTCATCGGCTCCACTCCGCTTCTCGAACTCATCCGCACCGGCACCGGCACCCGCTTGCTGTTGAAGCTGGAGCAGTTCAACCCGACCGGCTCCGCGAAAGTCCGGATGGCACGCGAGATGGTGCTGCAGGCCGAACGCAGCGGCGAACTGCGCCCCGGCGGCCACATCGTCGAACCCACCTCCGGCAACACCGGCACCGGACTCGCACTGATGGCCCTGGAACGCGGCTACACATTCACCGCAGTGGTCGACGACCACGCCGCGAAAGACAAGCTCCGCGCCATGAAAGCAATGGGCGCCCAACTGGTTTCGGTAGACAGCGGCACCAGCGGCGGACCGAGCACCGTCGAACGCAGGCGCATCGCCGCCGAGATCGCCGCACAGACCGGCGCCTATCGCCCCGACCAGCACAACAACCCGCACAACAACGCGGGCTACCGCGACCTCGCCCGCGAACTCCTCGCCGACCTCAACACCGATATCGACTACCTCGTCGGCGCCGTCGGTACCGGCGGATCCCTCTGCGGCACAGTCGAAGAGCTGCGCAGGCTGGGCTCCCGGGTCTACGCGCTCGGTGTCGAGCCCACCGGCTCCATCATCTTCGGCGGCGCGGGCGGCGGCTACTGGCAGACCGGCGCGGGCAGCCCCGCCGGATTCCCGGTGGGCGGCAACGTGAAATACGACGCCATCGACGAGAACTGCCGAGTCCGCGACGTCGACGCGTTCGCCACCGCGCGAGTGGTCGCCCGCCGCACCGGCATCCTGGTCGGCGGAACCGGCGGCGCCGCAATACACGTGGCACTGCGCCGCCTCGTGCATCTGCCCGCGGGCAGCACGGTGATCGTGCTGGTGTGCGACGCGGGGGAGAAGTACCTCGACACTGTGTACGACGACGACTGGCTACACGAACGCGGCCTCTACGACCGTGCCGCGCGGCAGCGAATCATCAGGCTCTGCCGCGCTTACGACGAATCGGTACGGCTGGCGGCATACGGCGTCGAGCGGGCGGGAGCGTAGGTCCGGTGAACTTTCGACCGTATCGAGCCATCGTCGCACTGGCCGCCCCGATCGCCGGCCTGCAGCTCGCCCAAGTAGCACTGACCACCGTCGATCTGGCGATGATGGGACTGCTCGGCGTCGCGTCCGTCGCGGCGGGCGGCCTCGCGCTGCTGCTGTACAACCAGCTGCGCACCATGTGCGTCGGCATGATCACCGGGGTCGGGAACATGATCGCCGAGGCGGTGGGGAGCAGCGAAAAACGCACCGGCCGTGCCGATATCGATGGGCAGGCCCGCGCCGAGATCCGTGGATTGGTCCGGGCGGCGGCATTCGTCGCCACGGTGACCTCCGCAGCGGGCGCGCTGATCCTGATCGGCCTCGGCTACGCACTGCGTTGGCTCGGCCAGGACCCCGCTGTGCTCGACCTGGCTCGCCCGATCATCTGGACGCTCGCGCCCGGCCTGATTCCGATGCTGTGGTTGAACGTGTTGCGGCAGTTCGCCGTCGGCCTCCGCCGGGCGGGCTCACTGTTACGCGTGACGCTGCTGTCGATCGGTGTCAACGCGCTCCTGAACGCGCTGTTCGTCTTCGGCTGGCTCGGCATCCCGAAACTCGGCCTGGCCGGAATCGGCCTGTCCACCTCCCTCGTTCAACTGTGGACGTTCGGTCTCTATCTGCGCACCGTCACCCGCGACCCGCTCCTCGGCGATCTGCTGTCGCTGCGGGCGTGGCAGGCGGACCGGGCAACCATCACGCGAATCGTCCGGATGGGCGTCCCGATCTCGTTGACCTACGGTGCGGAAGCGGCGATCACGTCCGTCGCCGCAGTGCTGATGGGCAGCTTCGGTCCGGTCGCACTGGCTGCGAGCAATATCGTCAACCAGCTGGCCTACATCGTCTACCAGGTCAATATCGGTCTGTCCCAAGGCTCTTCGATCCTGGTGAGCCGCACGATCGGGCAGGGCGACCGGAATGCGGTGGCGGACATCGCCCGCCGCACCTTCGTCATCGGGTTCGCCTTCATGACCGTGGTCGGCCTCGGCTACGTGCTGTTCCCCGGTGTCGTTCTCACGCCGTTCCTCGGCGCACACCAGGACGACACCGCCGTCGTCGCCGCTGCCTCGACCCTGCTGTGGTTCGCGATCGTCCAGCAGTACTGCAAGGGCTCGCAAAACCTGTCCATCGGACTGCTGCGCGGCATCGGAAATACCAAGGCCGGGCTGCAGAGCACGCTGATCGGCTATTTCGCGATCGGTATACCGGCCATGGCGCTCTTCGGTTTCGGCCTCGGCTGGCGCGCGCCGGGCATCTGGCTCGGGCTGTGCCTCGGTTTCGGTGCCACCGCATTGCTGGTGTGGCGCAGGTTTCGGCGCGGTGCCGCCGACTTCGCCACGCCCACGCGGGAATCCGTGTCATCGATCGGGTGAAAGCGGGCAAAACGGGTGAAACACTCAGAACGGTATGATGTTTCGGGCAGCTACCGAGCTATCATCCAGGAATCGCCAACCCGCACCGTGGTTCTGCTCACTTCCCGGCTCGCCTAAACGATCTTTCTCTGCGGCGTCGCAGCACGTCGGGTATGGTCGGCGCGGATCGCGAAACTCTGCTCGACAGCCCTGGCGGAAAGGTCGGCCGAAGATATGTGCGCAGCGGGGCCATTCAGTGGGCTCAATCGCAGACAATTCCTAGCGAAGGCGGCTGCGGCCGGTGCGGTGGGCGCGTTGGCCTCGTGGGCCAACCCGATCATCGAACGGGCCTACGCCGCCGACCCCGCCGGGATGGGCGGACTCGGCGATATCGAGCACTTCGTGTTGCTGATGCAGGAAAACCGCTCCTTCGACCACTATTTCGGCACCCTGTCCGGCGTCCGCGGGTTCGATGACCCGTCGACGGCGTGGCGGCAGTACGGCTGGACTCCCGGTGCGGGCCCCGGCCCGGACGGCTTTGTGAATCCGTTCCGCCTCGACACCACCCGCGGCGCCTCGCTCGACGGCGAATGCATCAACGACCCGGACCACTCCTGGGAAGGCATGCACCGCTCATGGAACGGCGGCCGCAACGACCAGTGGATGCCGATGTCGATCGCCAGCGTCGGCCCGGCCAACGCGCCCGCGGCGATGGGTTACTACCTGCCCGAAGACATTCCGATCCACACCGCGCTCGCCGACGCCTTCACGCTGTGCGACAACTACCACTGCTCGGTGCTCGGCCCGACTGACCCGAACCGGCTGTACTGGATCAGCGGAACCATCGACCCGGACGGACTCGCGGGCGGTCCGCTGGTGGAGACCCCCAAACTGATTCCGCAGCACGTGTACAGCTGGCGCACGTACCCGGAGAACCTGTCCGAGGCAGGCGTCAGCTGGAAGGTGTACAACAACCGCGACGTCGGCCCGCTGTCCTCGGTGATCCTCGACGGCATGCTCGGCTGCTTCACCCAATCATCGGACCCGAACTCGGAATTGGCGCGCCGCGGCCTGGCGCCGGTGTACCCCAACGACTTTCAAGCCGACGTCGCCAATGACACGCTGCCCGCCGTCTCCTGGGTGATCCCGTCGCTGCTGAACTGCGAACATCCCGCGCTGCCAGCGGCATTCGGCGCGTTCGGCATCGTGCAGTTGCTCGACATCCTCACCTCGAATCCGAAGGTGTGGGAGAAAACCGCGCTGATCATCAGCTACGACGAGAACGGCGGCTTCTTCGACCACGTCACCCCGCCGACCCCGCCGCCGGGTACGCCGGGCGAGTTTCTCACCGTGCCGCTGGACCGCGTGTCCGCCGCGAAGGGCATCGCCGGTCCGATCGGTTTGGGCTATCGCGTTCCGGCACTGGTGATTTCGCCGTACACCCGGGGCGGGCTCGTCGCCTCGGAGACCTTCGACCACACCTCACAGCTGCGACTGCTGGAAACCAGGTTCGGAGTGGAGGTGCCGAATGTGACCGCGTGGCGACGCGGCGTCACCGGCGATATGACCTCCACCTTCGATTTCGGCTCGGCACCGAATATCGCGAAACCGGTGCTGCCCGATCCGAAACCGAAAATGGACGCCGCGGTCGCCCAATGCGGCCCGAATATCGCGTTGGGTACGGCGACAACCGGGATTCCCTATCCGGTGCCGCCGAACTCGATGCCGACACAACAACCCGGAACCCGGCGCAAGCCGAGCGGGTTGATTCGGGCATGAGAGTGGCCCAGCCCTGGCGGGGGCTGGGCCACTTCTCGAACCAGTTCGCGAAGTCTGCGGTCAGCTCGCGGTGGCGGGCACCCACCGGACGGACGGGACGACGGAGCGTTTTCGCATGGCCGCGAAGCTATGTCGGGCCGGGCTGAGCAGTGCGGTGAACCATGTACGACGGTGTTCGGCCAATGCGGCCGCGACAGCGGGGATGTGGATGCAATGCACGCCGCCCGCCATGCCCAGGCGGTGGCGAGCCGTCTGGTTCATTCTGGTGCCCAATGGTGTTCCTTTGCTTGCTGGTGCTGGCGCTCCGATCGCCAGGGCGAAGATTAGCGGAACGAAAGTGCCACGCAGAGTATTTTGCGCAAGTAATTGCCCCGGCGTGTCGGAAAGTTGTCGCCGATCTACCCGGTCCGGCCGGAATTGTTGCGAATTGGTCTCGGGCTCGTCACGGATCGGGCAATTACGGCGGCGGCAGGTGGAAACCGCGGCCCGGATGGGTAATCGGGCTGATTGTGCCGCCGTAGTCGAACGTCGGTCCTTGCAGCACCCGTCCATGGGGCGGTGGGCGGCGAGCCCGCCGTTGGGCGCGGGATGCGAGACTGGTCGAATGTTGCGGATCGGCCTCACCGGAGGCATGGGAGCGGGCAAGTCCACCGTCGCGCGGATCCTCGCCGACCTCGGTGCGGTGATCGTCGATTCCGACGTGATCGCCAGGGAGGTCGTCGCGCCAGGTACCGAGGGCCTCGCGGCGCTCGTCGCGGCGTTCGGCACCGAGATCCTGGCGGCCGACGGCAGTCTGGATCGACCGGCCTTGGCGGCCAAGGCCTTTGCCGATGACGAATCCCGGGCGACCTTGAATTCCATTACGCACCCGTTGGTCGGTAAACGCACCGCCGAACTCATTGCCGCGGCGCCGGGCGATGCCATTGTCGTGCAAGATATTCCATTGCTGGTCGAGAATGGTCTCGCGCCATTGATGAACTTGGTAATTGTCGTCGATGTCGATGCGGAAATTCGGCTGCGCCGGCTTGTCGAATTCCGTGGCGTTGCCGAAGCCGATGCGCGGGCCCGAATTGCCGCGCAGGCCACCGACGAGCAGCGGCGCGCGGTTGCCGATGTGTTGCTAGACAACAGTGGGGAGCCTGGAGCAATCGAGGGTGTGGTGCGGCAGTTGTGGCAGGAGCGGCTGGTGCCGTTCGAGCACAACCTGCGCACCGGGACGCCCGCGCGCCGGAAGGAGATACGGGTAGTACCCGCGAACCCGGAATGGGCCGTGCAAGCGCAGCGGCTCATCGCCCGGCTGTGGGTGGCGTGCGGCGCGTCCGCATCGCGGATCGATCACATCGGATCGACTGCGGTGCCGGATCTTCCGGCCAAGGATGTGCTCGATCTGCAGATCACCGTCGCCGACCTGGCCGTCGCCGACGGACTGCGAGATGCGTTGGGCGCAGCGGGTTTTCCGGTTCGGCCGGAGGTCACCGAGGACTGCCCGCGACCGACACCACAGGATCCGGCGGGCACGGACGTCGCGCTGTGGACCAAGCGCTACCACCAGAACGCCGACCCCGGCCGACTCGCCAATGTCCATGTGCGCGTGGCGGGTTCGCCGGGGCAGGAGTACGCGCTGCTGTTCCGTGACTGGCTGCGCGCCGACGCCGGTGCACGTGCCGAATATCTCGAGGTGAAGCGCGCGGCGGAGGCGAAGGCGACCGGGTTGACCGGCGCGGAGGCTACGGTCGCGTACCTGGATGTCAAGGAACCTTGGTTCACTGCCGCCTATCCCCGCATGCTCGCTTGGCGGGATCGCTAGCAGCGCAACAGCTTTGCCCTGCCCAGCCGTCCGCTACTTCCAGGTGAGCGTGATGCCGCGCTTTTCGAGCCAGCTTTCGAGGCGGTAGTCGTTGGCGGCGATGCCGTCAATAGTGCTGGTCGCGGTCTCGATGGCGGCCTGGGCCTGAACGGCGGTGAGCAGGCCGGCCGCGTGCGCGGCGAGCAACTCGTCGACGTCGAGCAGGTCGGTGCCGCGCCCGGTGCGCACGATGATGTCCAGGTAGTGGTCCACCGACTTCCACCGTTCGGGCGCTACCTGACCGAACTCGCCGAGGTCGAGGTAGAAGTCCTGGTCCCGCTGGTGCTCGGGGTGGTAGTGGAAGACGGAGGCGCGCAGCGCCAAGTCGGGCAGTAGCCACGATTCGATGTAGTGGAACTGTTCATGGTCGGAGGTTCGCGCCATGTACAGGCCCCACGGCTCCACGTGGTACTGCTCGACCGGCCGCACGAATCCTTTCGGATCCGTGTTCGTCAGGTCCGCGAGGTCGAAGTACTCGACCTTGGGCCGATGCACGTCGACGGATGGTGCCTGGGTCATGCATTCAGAATCTACCGCCACGACGTCGGAGTCGAGTGGCCTCGCGGTTACATCCAGGTGAGCGTGATGCCCTGGGTGGCGAGCCAGTCCTCGACACAGTGGTCGTTGGCGGCGAGTCCGTCCAGGGCCGCGGTCGCGCACTCGAACGCCCGATGCGCCTGCGCGGTGTCCACCAATCCGGCCGCGTGGGCGGCCAGTAGGTCGTCGACGCCGAGCAGTTCGACGTGATGGCCGCGGTGTACCTCGATGTCGAGGTAGTGGTCGACGGCCTTCCAGCGTTTCGGCGCGACCTGGGTGAACTCGCCGATATCCAAGTGGAAGTCGTGGTCCACGTGGTGCGCCGGGTTCCGGCGGGCGCACGTGACCCGCAGCGAGAGCTCGGGCAGCAGCCAGGACTCCAGGTAGTGATGGTGCGGGACGGGCACGATGCGTGCCATATATACGCCCCACGGTTCGTGGTGGTAGCGCTCGACCTGGCGGACGAAGCCCTTGCTGTCGGTGCTGGTGTGCTCGGCGAGGTTGAAGAACTCGACGTGCGGCCGGTGCGGGGGATGGCCGGGCGGTAACGCGGTGTTCGGCGGGGCGGCGGCGTTGTTGTTGAGGCCTGGTACCGCCGCACGGATGTGTCGGGCGATACTTCCAGTGAAGCCGGTGGTCGGCACGGTATTGAGCAATGGAATCAGACCTCTCATGGCTCTAGTCCTTCGCCACATCCGAACTTTGTTGTCCGAACAACCAAGCCAGAGTACACCCGGGAAATGGTGATCGGGCGGATTGACGCGATATGTTTTTGGCTACGAAATGTGTTGGCGCATGGGACATTTCGGACACATAACGGTGCCTGAGAGTGAAACGGTATTGTCCCGGTAAAGCCTGGTATTGCTCCGGTAAAACTTACTCGTCACAGGTTTATCCGTCCCGGGAATGGGGGAGGGCCGACGGCGGTTTTATCACCGGGGCCCGGCGGGCGACACCCGGCCGAGGCCCACGTCCCGGGGTCCGCGGCAGCCACCGCCCGTGCGACCGCTGAAATCTGTCGGTGGCTGGGCTTAGGCTGGTGAGCATGGCATTCGCAACCGAGATTCCGACGGAAGGCTACGAGGAGAGGGTCGCGGGCGAGACCCCGCTGGCGCACTCCGAGCATCGGCCCGTCGGCGCGATCGAGCGCAGTGACGCGCGCTTCCAGGTGGTCAGCGAGCACGTGCCCGCCGGTGACCAGCCGGCCGCCATCGAGGAGCTGGAACGCCGGATCAAGGCGGGGGAGCGCGACGTGGTGCTGCTCGGCGCCACCGGCACCGGCAAGTCGGCCACCACCGCCTGGCTCATCGAGCGGCTGCAGCGCCCCACGCTGGTGATGGCGCCGAACAAGACCCTCGCCGCGCAGCTGGCCAACGAGCTGCGCGAGATGCTGCCGAACAACGCCGTCGAATACTTCGTCTCGTACTACGACTACTACCAACCCGAGGCGTACATCGCGCAGACCGACACCTACATCGAGAAGGACAGCTCGATCAACGACGACGTCGAGCGGCTGCGGCACTCGGCCACGTCGAGCCTGCTGTCCCGGCGCGATGTGGTGGTGGTCGCGTCGGTGTCGTGCATCTACGGCCTCGGCACCCCGCAGTCCTACCTCGATCGGTCGGTGCAGCTCGAGGTCGGCGGCGAGGTCGACCGCGACGCGCTGCTGCGGCTGCTGGTCGACGTGCAGTACACCCGCAACGACATGGCGTTCACCCGTGGCTCGTTCCGGGTGCGCGGCGACACCGTCGAGATCATCCCGTCCTACGAGGAACTCGCGATCCGCATCGAGTTCTTCGGCGACGAGATCGAGGCGCTGTATTACCTGCACCCGCTCACCGGCGATGTGGTTCGCCAGGTGGACATGCTGCGCATCTTCCCGGCCACCCACTATGTGGCGGGCCCGGACCGGATGGAGCGCGCGGTGCGCGACATCGAGGCCGAACTGGAAGTGCGGCTGGCGGAACTGGAACGACAGGGCAAGCTGCTCGAGGCGCAGCGGCTGCGCATGCGGACCCAGTACGACCTGGAGATGATCCGCCAGGTCGGGTTCTGCTCCGGCATCGAGAACTACTCGCGGCACATCGACGGCCGCCCGGCCGGGTCGGCGCCCGCGACGCTGCTCGACTACTTCCCCGACGACTTCCTGCTCGTCATCGACGAGTCGCACGTGACGGTGCCGCAGATCGGCGGCATGTACGAGGGCGACATGTCGCGCAAGCGCAACCTGGTCGAATTCGGGTTCCGGCTGCCGTCCGCGGTGGACAACCGGCCGCTCACCTGGGAGGAGTTCGCCGACCGGATCGGTCAGGCGGTGTATCTGTCGGCCACGCCGGGTCCCTACGAACTGGGACAGGTCGGCGGCGAGGTGGTCGAGCAGGTCATTCGCCCGACCGGCCTGGTCGATCCGAAGGTGGTGGTCAAGCCGACCAAGGGCCAGATCGACGATCTGGTGCACGAGATCCGGCAGCGCACCGAGAAGGACGAGCGGGTGCTGGTCACCACGCTGACCAAGAAGATGTCGGAGGATCTCACCGACTATCTGCTCGGGCTTGGTGTGCGGGTGCGGTATCTGCACTCGGAGATCGACACGCTGCGTCGCGTGGAACTGTTGCGGCAGTTGCGACTCGGCGAGTACGACGTGCTGGTCGGCATCAACCTGCTGCGCGAGGGTCTCGACCTGCCCGAGGTGTCGCTGGTCGCGATCCTCGACGCGGACAAGGAAGGCTTCCTGCGCAGCAGCACCAGCCTGATCCAGACCATCGGCCGCGCGGCGCGCAACGTGTCCGGCGAGGTGCACATGTACGCCGACAAGATCACCGACTCGATGCGGCACGCCATCGACGAGACCGATCGCCGCCGGGCCAAGCAGGTCGCCTACAACACGGAGAAGGGCATCGACCCACAACCGTTGCGCAAGAAGATCGCCGACATCCTCGACCAGGTGTATCTGGAAGCCGACGACACCGAGGTCGCGGTCGGCGGCTCCGGCCGTAACTCCAGCCGCGGCCGCCGCGCCCAGGGCGAGCCGGGCCGCGCGGTGAGCGCGGGCGTCTACGAGGGCCGCGACATCAAGTCGATGCCGCGCGCCGAACTCGCCGACCTGGTCAAGGAACTCACCGCGCAGATGATGAACGCGGCCCGCGAGCTCCAGTTCGAGCTCGCAGGCCGACTGCGCGACGAGATCGCCGATCTCAAGAAGGAACTGCGCGGCATGGACGCCGCCGGATTAAGTTGAGCGGAGCAGGTGCGGCCGCTCCGGCGCCCGGAGGGGACGGACTGTTCGCGGGAGCTGGGCGAGGGAACGGACCGTGTAGATCTTGTACTCCCGCACCATCGTTACGTTCCCGCACACTGACTTGCCTTGTGAGACACCATGTCTGAGGCAAATCGGTGTGCGGGAGCAGTGGCGTGTTGAGCATTAGCCGCCATCAGCGGCCGTTCGGAACGGGCGGGAGCACTAGCCGTATGCCTGTTGTGCTGCCGCACCTTCTCTCGGGATCTGCACCCAGACTCGCTGTGGGACACGCCGTGTCCGGTGTAGTAGGGGGTGCGGGTGTGGGCTCGGTGTGCGGGTCGGGTGGTGGTGCGGGGCGCGGATCTGTGTTTGCGCGCGGCTTCTGGATTCTTGTCAGTGGCCGGGCTGGGACAGGTGCGAGCTGTAGCTGTATGTCTACTGGATCCGCGCACTCTGTCTCGGGATCTGCACCCAGACTTGCCGTGGGACACGCCGTGTCCGGTGCGATAGAGGGTGCGGGAGTCGGGCCGGGTGGTGGTGCGAGGCGCGGACTTGTGTTTGCGTGCGGCTTCTGGGTTCCCGTCGGCGGCTGGGCCGGGGCAGGTGTGGGCTCTAGTTGTATGTCTGCTGGATCCGCGCACTCTGTCTCGGGATCTGCACTCAGACTTGCTGTGGGACACGCCGTGTCCGGTGCGGTAGAGGGTGCGGGTGTGGGCCCGGGGTGCGGGTCGGGTGGTGATGCGAGGCGCGGATCTGTGGTTGCGTGCGGCTTCGGGGCTCCTGCCAGTGGCCGGGCCGGGGCAGGTGTGGGCTCTAGTTGTATGTCTGCTGGATCCGCGCACCTTCTCTCGGGATCTGCACCCAGACTTGCTGTGGGACACGCCGTGTCCTGTGCAGTAGAGGGTGCGGGAGTGAGCCTCGGGTGCTCGCCGGTGGTGCGAGTCGCGGGCGCGCGTTCGTGCGCGGCTTCTGGGGCTCGTCGGCGGCGGGGCGGAACGGGTGGGAGTGCTAGCCGGATGAGTGTTGTGCTTCTGCGCCATCTCTTGGGTTCCGCACCCCGACTTGCCGTGCGACACAACGTGTTTGGCGCGGCAAGGGGTGCGGCTGTTCGGGGTTTTCGGGCGTCAGCTCTGGGTGGCCATCCATTCGTTTACGCGGCGTTCGGCTTCCTCGCGGGAGACGTCCTCGACCTTGGTCATCACGGCCCAGCGGTGGCCGAAGGGATCGATGATCACGGCGAAACGGTCGCCGGTGACGAAGGTTTGGGGTTCTTCGGCGCTGCGGGCACCGTTTTCGACGGCGCGCTTGATGACGTCGTCGACGTCGGGGCAGTAGTGCACGATCGAGGTGTGCACCCACTCGCCGTTCGGCGCGAGCACGTTGTTGTCCGGGATCGGCATGCCCAGCTGCAAGGTGGAGTCGCCGATCTTCAGCTCGGCATGTGCGGGCTGGCCATCGGGCAGGTCGTTGCGGGCGATCACCTCGGCGCCGAAGACGGCGGAGTAGAAGTCGATGGCCTTGTTGCCGTCGCTGACCGCGAGGAAACAGGTGATGGAGTGGTAGCCCTCGGCAATGGGATTCACGGTGTTGGTCATGACATCAATCCTGGTCGGACGCGTGCTGTTGGTCTTGTAAGAACGCGACACGGTGCCCGGCGGGAGCGAAACCATGTCCGGCAGCACTGATTCCGCACCGCCGCCACGGAATCCGGTGGCCCCCGCGGACACCACCGGCATCCTGCATCCCGACGAACAGGCCAAGTACCGCACGCTGGCCCGGCTGCCCGCGGGTCCGGCGGTAGACCGGTTCGTCGAGTGGTACTGGTCGGTGCGCTGGGACCTGCGCGGCAGACCGCCGTACCAGGCCGAGGTGCTCTCGTACCCGAGCGTGAACGTCACCTTCGAGCGATCCGCAAGCCGCACAGGCGGTTTCGTCACCGGCGTGTGCACCACCAAGTTCATCCGCGAACTCAGCGACCAGGGTGAAGTATTCGGCCTGCGTTTCCGCGCGGGCGGCTTCGGCGCCTTCACCGGACTGGATGTCGGCTCCTTCCGCGACACCGTCGTCGAACTGACCGACGTCATGCCCGACGCCCACGGCCTGGCCGACCGTGTCCTCTCCGCCCCCACCGACGAGCAACGCCGCGCCATCGTCGAGGACTTCCTCACCGCCCGCCCCGTCGCCGACGATCCGACCTATGACCTGGTGCTGCGCATCATCGGCGCGATGGCCACGGACCAGGACCTGACCAGGGTCGACCAGATCACCGACCGATTCGATATTCCCACCCGCACCTTGCAGCGCATGTTCCGCCGTTACGTCGGCGCGGGACCGAAATGGGTGCTGCGCCGGTACCGCCTGCAGGACGGCGCCGAACTACTCGCCCGCGGTCGCACCGAAGATCTCGCCACATTGGCCGCGGAACTGGGATACTTCGATCAGGCGCACTTCTCGCGCGAGTTCACTGCGGAAGTCGGAATGGCTCCACTGGAATACGCCAAGAATTCGCTACGCTCGCGCAACGAGGTCACCGCAAAGGTCATATCGACCAGGATGTAGTTGCTGGGCCGACCGTATTCGACCATTCGACCACGGCCGGGGAGATAGCTCCCGGGTTGCTTAGTTGAATGTTGCACTACCTACTGTCAGCCAAAAAAGGAGCTGGACATGGATGTCGTGGTGTTGATCGGACGGGTGTTGTTCTCGGTGTTGTTCCTGAGCTCCGCGCTCGGGCACTTCATGCAGACCGAAGCGATGACGGGCTATACGGCGAGCAAGGGTGTGCCGATGGCGAAGCTGTCGGTGCTCGGTTCGGGAGCCCTGTTCGGTCTCGGCGGGCTGAGCGTGTTGCTCGGGGTGTGGGCCGATCTCGGGTCGGTGCTGCTCGCGGCCCTGCTGGTGGTGACCGCTCTACTGATGCACCCGTTCTGGAAGGAAACGGATGCGCAGGCCAAACAGGGCGAAATGGTCAACTTCAACAAGAACCTGGCGCTGGCCGGCGCCGCGTTGATGCTGTTCGCGTTCTTCGCTCACGTCGACGACCTCGGATTGACCATCACCGGACCGCTTTTCGACCTCTGACCCCGCGTGCCGCGCTAATATTGCGCGTCCTTTTTACTGCAGGGAGAGGAAGGCATGGACATCATCGGAGCGATTCTCGGCTTATTCTGGGCGAACTACCAACAGTGGCCGTAGTGGCACGGTAGTCCCAGGCTCCAGCGGCCCGTCCCGGTGCGTGATTTGCGCGCCGCGGCGGGCCGATGTCTGTTCGATCCCTGCTGGTATGTGACGAATATCCCAGGGGGACAAGACCGTTCATCATCATTGTGCTTGATCACAGTTTGACGGCGCGGCAATTGTGTCTGCCCAGGTTGCTCATGCCCTTCCCGCATTTCCTGGCGAACATGTGGCGCCAATGCCAGGACACCGGCAATGTGATGTGCTGCGATTTCTGATATTTCCGGTCTGTTTGCCGCTAGGGTCGACCCAAGTCGCTGCGCCGGGGCACGTCTTGGTATGCGCCCGGACGTAGGCACCCTGACACCCGCACAGTTGGAGGAGAGAATGACCGCCTACCGGACCATTGTTGTCGGTACTGATGGCTCGGACTCGTCGTACGTCGCCGTCGAGAAGGCCGCCGCGCTGGCTGGAGTGTCCGACGCGACCCTGGTCATCGCGTGTGCTTACTACCCGACCGACGATCGCGACGTGGCCGCCGCCGCGGACGTGCTCAAGGAAGAGGCCTACCAGGTGCGCGGGTCCGCCCCCACCAACGAGATCCTGCGCACCGCGCGGGACAAGGCCGTCGCCGCGGGCGCGAAGAACATCGTCGAACGCGCCGTAGTCGGCGAACCGGTCGAGTCGCTGCTCACACTAACCAAGGACGTCGACGCCGACCTGCTCGTCGTCGGCAACCGCGGGCTCAACACCCTCACCGGCCGCCTGCTCGGCTCCGTCCCCTCGGACGTCGCCCGCAAGTCCCGCTCGGACGTCCTGATCGTGCACACCGTCCGCTAGCCATCCCACCAACCGAAGGCCCCCTTCGGCACGCCAGACAGACCAAAGGCGCCCTTCAGTCGAGTGAACGTCTCGACCGAAGGGTGCCTTTGGTCTGTGTAGCCGACTGAAGGGGGCCTTCGGTTAGGCCAGTGCGGTCAGTACGTCGGGCAGGTCGTCGCTGTGGACTACGCCTAGGCGCTGGGTCGCGCGGGTCAGGGCGACATACAGGTCGTTGAGGCCGCGGGGCGATTCGTTCAGGATCGCTTGGGGTTCGACCAGATACACGGCGTCGAACTCCAGGCCCTTCACGTCGTGCACGGTCAGTACGCGCACCGATTCGTCGGCCAGTTCGGCCAACTCCTCGACCAGCGTGTGTGGCGCGATCACCGCGGTGGTGCCCGGCCCGGTTTCCTCGGCGACCAGTTTCGCCACCTGGTCGCGGATTTCGCTTGCGGTGACCCGATATCCGCGCGGCGGGTTGCCGCTGTCGCGCACCGAGCGTGGTGCGGACGCGGACGGATCGATCGCGGCGAGTACATCCGCGGCCACGTCCATGATCTCGGCCGGGGTGCGGTAGTTCACGGTCAGCTCGGTGAGCTTCCACCGTTTGGCCACATACGGTTCCAGCACGCGCTGCCAGGACGACGCGCCCGCCGGGTCGCCGGTCTGCGCGACATCGCCGACCACGGTGATCCAGCGATTCGGGATGCGCCGCATCACCATTCGCCACGCCATCTCCGACAGTTCCTGCGCCTCGTCCACGATGACGTGCCCGTAGGTCCAGGTGCGGTCGCCCGCGGCGCGCTCGGCGGTGGTCTGGCTGGTGCGCACGTTCTGGCGTTCGGCGAGCTGGCTCGCGTCGATCAGGTCGTAGGCCATCAGGATTTCCGGGTCGAGCTCGTCTTCGAGATCCTGTGGGGCGGAACCGGTCAGGATGTCCAGCGCGTCCTGCGCCTCGGCCAGCTGGGCCCGCCAGCGGCGCCGGGAGCGTTCGCGTTCCTCGGTGTCGTCCACGCCGAGCAGTTCGGCCAGCTCATCGAGCAGCGGGGCGTCGGCGGCGCTGAACTCGCCGTTGTCCGGCCGCACCAGTTCCGCGCGATCCGCGGCCGACAGGGTGCCTGCGACGCGGTCGAGCCGCTTGGGGTCGGCGAGCAGATCGGCGAGCACGTCCTGCGGGGACAGCAGCGGCCACAGCTTGCCGATGGCCTGCTGGATCTCCTGGTCCGCCCGCATCTCGTCGCGGATCTCGGCAATATCGGTGCGGCTGAGCAAGCTTGGGCCGCCGGATAGATCCGAGCCCATCGTCTCGGCGAGCTGCTCGGTGAGCGCGTCGATGACCGCGCTGGTGAAGATCGGCTTGGCCAAGTTGTGCGGGCGCCGCGAGGAACGGGCCCGGCCACGCGCCCGGGTGGCGATCTTGCGATCCAGGGTCACCTGATAGCCGTCGAAGCTGAGCCGGACCGGTTCGGCGGGCACCTCCTGCCGGTCCCGCACCGCCTGCTTGAGCACCTCGAGGATGTCGAGCGAGCCCTTGATCTCGCCCGCCCGCAACGAGTCCTCGCGGGTCGCCTTCACACCCGGATACAGGTCGCCGATGGTGGACAGCAGCACGCCGGTCTCGCCGAGCGAGGGGAGCACCTGGCCGATGTAGTCGAGGAAGGTGGCGTTCGGCCCGATGATCAGCACGCCACTCTTCGCCAGCTGCTGGCGGAAGGTGTAAAGCAGGTAGGCGGCGCGATGCAGCGCGACGGCCGTCTTGCCGGTGCCCGGCCCGCCCTGCACCACCAGCACGCTCTTGTGCTCCGAGCGGATGATCGCGTCCTGCTCGTGCTGGATGGTCTCGACGATGTCGTTCATGTGGCCGGTGCGTGCGGCGTTCAACGCGGCCAGCAGCGCGCTCTCGGCACCCACCCCGCCGTCGTCGTCGGTCGCGCCGGCCTGGCGTGCGGCATCCAGATCGAGGTATTCGTCGTTGATGGCGGTGACATTGCGGTTGCGCGAGCGGATGTGCCTGCGCCGGGTCACGCCGTCCGGTGCCGCGGTGGTGGCGAGGTAGAACGGGCGGGCCATCGGCGCGCGCCAGTCCAGCAGCAGCGTCTCGTAATCGTCCTTCTCGTCGAGGATGCCGAGCCTGCCGATGTAGCGGTATTCGTCGGCCAGATCGATCCGGCCGAAACATAGACCGTGTTCTGCCGCATCGTATTTGGCGAGGTCCTCGTTATAGAGCTGGCTGAACGACTCGCGTTCGCTGCGAGCCTGCGGCGTGCCACCGGATTCCAGCAGCACGGTGCGCAAGCGGTTGCGGGCGTAGTCGCGCATCTCGTCGAGCCGGTCGTACAGCACCGACAGGTACTTCTGTTCCTGTTCGGTCTCGCGGGTCAGCTCGGGCGCGCCGTCACGAGCGGCACGGTCCTGAGTGAGGTCGGGCAAACTGAACTCCTTCACCGCGATGAGCCGAGCGAACGGTACACACGCATGGCAATACGCACGCGAACGTTCGGAAAACAAGGTTGTCGAGTCTACTGCGATTGCGGCGGGGTCGCCGTAACCGCAGGTGTATCCGGTGTCGCGTCGTCAACCACGCGGCGTTGTGCGCGACGGTTGCCGACCCGGCGACCGGGGACATGTCATAGAAGTGGTGTAACAGCTTCGGGCACCGCGGGTATTCCGCCGACCCGCGAAGTTCTTCGAGAATCATCGATCGGAGACCCGTCAGGACGCGTGTGTGCTGTTCGGTCTGCGTCCTAAGCCAGCCGCACTCTCGCGGTGCCCGGACGGCTTGGCCCGGTACATCGCCAGGTCAGCGTCGTGCAACACGGCCTCGGGGGTGCGGCGGTCGTTGACGTTGAGCGGGGTGACGCCGATCGAGGCGTTCACCTCGATCCGGTGCCCGCGCGCGATGATCGGCTCGGCCATCGTCGAGCGCAGCCGGGCCACCAGCGCGTCGATGTCCACCCGCCGGGTGCCGCCGGACAGCAGCACCAGGAATTCGTCGCCGCCGAGCCTGCCGACGAGATCGTCGCTGCGCAGCGCGCGCTGCAAGCGCTGCGCGACGATCTGCAGCACCGTGTCGCCGATGGCGTGCCCGAGCGTGTCGTTGATCGCCTTGAACCCGTCCAGGTCGATGAACAGCACCGTCGACACCGGCAGGTTCTCGCTGGTGGCCAGCGCGCCGGCCAGCTGGGACAGGATCAGCGAGCGATTCGCCAGCCCGGTCAGCGAGTCGTGCGTGGCCTGGTACTCCAATTGCCGCCTGCTGGCCCGGAACTCGGTGATGTCGGCGAACGAGGACACCGCGGACGAGCGCCGATCGCCGGGATTGAGCAACCTGCTGCTGCCGGACAGCCAGCGCCGCTGCCCGTCGGCCCGGTCGACGCCGAAGACATAGCCGGTGATGGTCTCGCCGGTGGCCAGTGTGCGGGCGATCGGGTGGCGCGTGGGTGCGAGTGGCTGCGCGTTCGCGTCTAGCAGCGTGACCGGCAGCGACTGGATCGTTTTGCCGATGAGCTCGTCGTCGCTGCCGAAGATGTGCATGGCCGCCGGATTGGCCGACTCGATGCGGCCCTCCGGATCGATTACCACCACGCCCTCCTCCAACTGCGAGACAACCGTGGTGAAGTGCTGTTCGGCCCGCTGCTGCGCGGCCTCGGCCTGCCGCTGGGCGGTGAGATCGTGGATGACGACCTGGTAGGCGAGGTGGTCGTGCCAGGGGGTGAGTACCGACACGATCTCCGCGGGCATCTGTACGCCGTTGGCCCGGACCAGTGTGATCTCGGTCGGCTCGGTGGCGGCCCCGTTGGTGGTCAGCACGCTGATCCCGGCCAGCATCGCGGGCACGGAGTTCGGATGGACGAACTGGGTGAGTGGTTTGCCGACCACGTCGTCGACGCTGTCGGCGGCCAGCAGCCGGACGGTGGCGGGGTTGACGTAGACGACGATGCCGCGCTCGTGCACGCAGATGGCGTCGGACGTGTGCTCGACCAGAGAACGGTAGCGCTCAGCTAGCTGCTCGGCCGCTTCGATCGCGGCGGCTGCCTTGTCCTCGCTCACCTCTAACCCCCGATCATCGACCCGATTCCGGCCAGTGGAGCATGGGATTATTCTCGTATCGACGTGCACGCGACTACAGTCTCGACGCTATTGCCTCGATCACAGTTCAGGTGCTTGATCGGACAGTGTCTGGTGATCATTACAGAACCGGTGTCCAGGAATTGTCTCGCTGACCACGGTTCTGGTGAAGCGTTGTGCAGGAGCGCGGAGCCGACCCGGACAAGCGGCATTATCAAGATCATATGACGTTGGCCGGGATCGGTGCCGTCATCGTGGCCACCCACGCACGGTGACCTGGCCTGTTCGGCAGGAAGTCGACCGCTGCGGTGGCAGCGAGCGAACCACTCGACGTCGCCGCTCGGGCCAGGAGGTTCGCCGCATCCGTCCTCACGGCAGCGGCACCGACCAGCACAACCGGGTGCCCGGCATCGCTTCGCCCGCTTCGGTCGTGTTCCCGGCCGTCCCGATGACGAAGTGCCCGTCCGCCTTCTCCGCGCGCTGCTCCAGATTGCGTAGTCCGCTGCGCACCACGTGATTCGGGATGCCCCAGCCGTTGTCGGTCACCACGATCGTCAGATCGTCGTCGACGCTGATCTGCACCGCGACGGTGTCCGCCCCGGAATGCCGGACCGCATTGCTGACCGCTTCGCGCACAACGGCTTCCGCGTGATCGGCCAGCTCGGCCTCCAGCACCGACAGTGGACCTGACACCGAAAAGGTCGACCGCAGTGCGGATTCGGCGGTCTGCTGGCGGATCGCGTGCTCGATCCGCTGCTGCAGCGGATTACCGTTGCCGCCGTGCAGGTCGAAGATCGAGGTCCTGATCTCCTGCACCACCTCCTGCAGGTCGTTGACCACCGTGGAAAGGCGTTGCCGCACTTCGGGAACGGTGGCCTTGGCGACCGCGCCCTGCAGCGTGATGCCGACGGCGAACAACCGCTGGATGACGTGGTCGTGCAGGTCCCTGGCGATCCGATCGCGATCGGCGATGATGTCGATGTCGCGCATCCGCTGCTGCGCGTCGGCCAGCTGCATGGCCAGCGCCGCCTGGTCGGTGAACGCGGCGGTCAGCTCGACCAGCTCGTCGGAATACGGCGCCGCGCCGACCTCGCGCACCGTGGTCAGCACGCCGAGCGTGGTGTCCGGCGTGCACAGCGGCAGGATCAGCAGCGGTCCCGCGTCGGGGAGCGCGAGGCCGAGGTTGACCGCGCCCGCGTCGTCGAAGCGCAGCGGGGTGCGGCGGGTGAACGCCTCGCCGAGCGCCGTCCCCTCGGTGTGCACCGCCTTGCCCTCGTAGCCTTCGCCGGGCCCACACCAGGTGGTGACCGCGAGCGCGGTCGGCTCGCCGTCTTCGTCGGGCCCGGTCAGAAACGACTGGTGCGAGCCGGTCAGCGTGCGCGCGTGCTCGACCACGTGCGCGAGCACGCTGGCGGACTGGTTGCCCGCCAGCAGTTCGGTGGCGATGTCGCGGGTCGCCGCGATCCACGCCTGCCTGGTGCGCGCCGATTCGTAGAGTCTGGCGTTGTCCACCGCGATGCCCGCCGCGGCGGCGAGCGCCTGCACCAGTACGTCGTCATCGTCGGTGAACGGTTGCCCGCCCGCCTTTTCGGTCAGGTAGAGGCTGCCGAACACCTCGCCGCGGATCCGCACCGGCACCCCGAGGAAGGTGTGCATCGGCGGGTGATGTGGTGGAAGTCCAACGGAGGCAGGGTGATTGGTGAGTTCGTCGAGCCGGAGCGGTTTCGACTGGTGGAACACCACGCCGAGCACGCCGTGGCCCTCGGGTAATCGTCCGATGGCAGTGCGGGTTTCGTCATCGAAGCCCTCGTCGATGAACTGCACCACCTGCTGGTCGTGGCCGCGCACGGCGAGCGCGCCGTAGCGGGCGTCGACCAGGTTGATCGCGGTGCGCACGATGGTGCGCAGGGTGTCGTCCAGGTCGAGGCCGGAGGTGACGGCCAGCATCGCCTCGACCAAACCGTCCATTCGGTCCCGGGAATCGAGAATGAGCTCGACGCGTTCCTTGACCTCGCTGAGCAATTCGCGCAGGCGCAGTTGCGACAGGGTGTCGCGCACGGAATAGGGGTCGTTGCCGTGATCGTCGGTCATATCGGCTTCCCCTTGTGGTGGGCGCGCGAACTGCGCCTTGTCCCAGTCTAGTTCGACCTTCGGGGACTTTCGGCCCTGTTCGCCACCGCATTGCGATGGTGACATGGGGCTACGGGATCTGAATATCGAAGGCAGGGCGTGTCACATGAAGTCGTCGGGGCTGTTGCATTCTTCGTCACCACAACACTGGCTCACCGCAAGTGATCTCGATCTAGCCGTCACCACCTTCGGTGCGGTGCCGGATGTGGACGTGACGAGGGCGGTCCGGGCGATCGGCCGGGTGCTCCGCCGCCACCACCTCGACGCGGCGACCAGGGTGCGCGTCACCGCGCCCACCGATGCGGGCGAAGCGACGGTGGTACAGGCCAACATTCGGTGTCGCGAGATCGCCACCCGGGTGCAGGTGACCGGGCCGGGCGGGTTCGCGGTGACCTTCGCCGCCGAACGGCTCGACCGGCAGCTGGCCCGGCTCCAAACGACCCGGTCCCGGGACTGGCCCGATCCGGCCCGACCGCCGCTGGCCCAGGTCACCGAGCCGCGCCCGATCGTGCGGCGCAAGAAATGCGAGCTGCTCACCGGTACGCCGGCCGAGGCGACGGCGGTGATGGACGCGATGGACTACGACGCGTACCTGTTCACCGACGGCGAGTCCGGCACCGAGGCCGTGGTCGCCTGGGGTGATCCGCTCGGCGTCCGGCTGTTCCGTCAGGACGCGGCGGTGAGCTGCCCGCCGACGGTGAATTTGCTTCCACTGACAGTGGATTCGGCACCGGCGCCCGTCCTCGATGAGGAACAGGCCGCGCACGTGCTGTGCCGGGACGGCCTGCCGTTCCTGTTCTTCACCGACCCGGCCGGTGGCCGCGGCCGGCTGCTGTACCGCCGCTACGACGGTGATCTCAGCATGGTCGAACCGGCGTAACCGACCTCAGCTCAGCGGGACCGACCAGTGCACCCGCGTCCCACCGGACGCGGCGCGCTCGATGCCGCATCGGCCCTCCGATTCGGCCGCCCGCTGCGCGAGATTGGCCAGGCCGCTGGCGATTACGTCGTCCGGCACGCCTGACCCGTTGTCCTGCACCACGATGGTCAACTCGTCGGCCACGGTGATCTCGATCGTCACCGCGTCCCCGCCGGAATGCCGCACCGCATTGCTGACCGATTCGCGCACAACGGCTTCCGCGTGATCGGCCAGCGCGGGCCCGACCACCGACAGCGGCCCGTCGACGCGCAGCCGCGCCCGGATCGGGGTCGCCGCGGTCTGCTGCTGGACCGCGTCCTCCAGGCGTCGGCGCAGCGAGGCGCCCGCGCCGCCGTGCAGATCGAAGATCGTCGTCCTGATCTCGTGCACGATCTCCTGCAGTCGATCGATCTCGTCCGAAAGTCGTTGCTGGACTTGCGGATCGTCCACCCGCGCGGCCATGCCCTGCAGGCCGAGGCCGACCGCGAAGACCCGCTGGATGACGTGGTCGTGCAGGTCGCGCGCGATCCGGTCGCGATCGGCGAGCACATCGAGTTCGCGTGCCCGGCGCTGCGCCTCGGCCAGCTGCATGGCCAGTGCGGCCTGATCGGTGAACGCCGCGGCCAGCGCGCCGAGTTCGTCGGAGTACGGCTCGGCGTCGGGCGCGCGCACCACGATCAGCACGCCGAGCACGATCCCCGCCGTCTGCAACGGCAGGATCAGCGCGGGTCCCGCCGACTCGAGCGGGGCGCCGAGATCGACGCCTCGCGCGTCGGCCAGATGCACGGTCGCGCGCTCGGCGAAGGCCTTGCCCGCGACGGTGTCGACGAGTCGCACGTGCTGTCCCTCGGCCGGCGCGGCCGACCTCGACCATTGCGCCACAACGAGTTCCGTGGCCTCCTCGGGTGGAATGCCGGGCTCGACCACCGCCAGGATCGCCTGCTCCGACCGGGTCAAACCGCGCGCGTGCTCGACCACCTGCGCGAGCACCCGATCCGGCTCGGTGCCCGCCAGGAACTCGGTGGCGATATCCCGGTTCGCCGCGATCCACGCCTGACTAGTGCGGGCCCATTCATAGAGTCGCGCGTTGTCGACGGCGATGCGGGTCGCGGTGTCGACTACGGCACGCAACGTGTCGAACAAGGTGTGCGGCACGGCGTCGGTCATGTCGCGCGTCAGCGCTCGCCGAGCTTGCTGGCCAGCACCGCCGCCTGGGTGCGCCGCTCCATGCCGAGCTTGGCAAGCAGCCTCGACACGTAGTTCTTCACCGTCTTCTCCGCCAAGAACATTCGCGCCGCGATCTGCCGGTTGGTGAGTCCCTCGCCGAGCAGCGCGAGCAGCTTGCGCTCCTGCTCGGTGAGCCCGGCCAGCGGGCCGTCGTCGTCGGGCGCGCCGTCGCGCAGCCGGGCCCGCAACGCGGCGGCCGCCCGGTTGTCCAGCAGCGAACGGCCCGCGCCGACCGCCTTGATCGCGGCGGCCAGCTCCATGCCCTTGATGTTCTTCACGACGTATCCGCTCGCCCCGGCCAGGATGGCGTCGAGCATCGCCTGCTCGTCGGTGTAGGAGGTGAGGATCAGGCAGCGCAACCCCTCCACCTCGGCGAGCAGGTCGCGGCACAGCTCGATGCCGTTGCCGTCGGGCAGCCGGACGTCGAGCACCGCGACATCGGGGCGCAGGATGGGAATTCGGGCCATCGCCTGCGCCACGTCACCCGCCTCGCCGATCACGGTCAGCTCAGGATCACCCTCCAGCAGATCGATCAGACCGCGCCGGACAATTTCGTGATCGTCGACCAGAAATACCTCGAGCACGTCGGCCTCCCTGTCGTCGTCTACCGGACGAAAGCTGCTCCCGAAAGCCACGATTAGATAACGAGGTTCCGGGTAAGCTCGCAATGAAGTCAACCAGAGGGGCCCTGGGCAGCGGAGCCATAAGGCTCATATGTATATGGGAACTCGAGCGATGACATATTCAGCGACACTAGATTTCAGCGCGATCTTCGGATCGCCGCGCGCCTGTCCGGGCTGCGGATCCGACCTCTTCGACGAACTACCCGATGTCCTGTTGCGCTGCGGCGGCTGCGGCGCAGACTGGGGGCCTGCGGCGGAAGGGCGTGACGGCGAAGAACGTAGGCGTCCATGAGAATCGGGCAGATCGTTCCGCCATGGGTCCCGGTCCCACCGCCCGCCTACGGCGGCACCGAAGCGGTGGTCGGCAATCTCTCCGTCGGTCTCGACCTGCTCGGCCACGACGTGCACCTGTTCACGGTGGGCGAGTCCACCTGCCCGGTGCGCCGGTATTCGCTGTACGAGCATCCGACCGTGCAGATCGGCGTCGGTGAGGCCGAGCTGATGCACGTGCTCGCGGCGTACGAGACGCTGGCCGACGTCGACATCATTCACGACCACACCTCGCTCGGCCCGTTCGTCGGCGCCATCCAGGACGGGCCACCGGTCGTCGTCACCAATCACGGGCCGTTCACCGAGATGCGTCAGGAACTCTTCCGTTCGATGGCGCGCCACGCCAGCATCGTCGCGATCTCCGAGGCGCAACGCCGGATGGCGGGCAGCGTGCCGATCGCCGAGGTGATCCCTCACGGCATCGACCTCGACGCGCACCGATTCGGCCCTGGCAGCGGCGGTTACCTGATATTCGTCGGCCGGATGAACGAGACGAAGGGCGTGCACCGCGCGGTGCAGATCGCCAGGCTGGCCCGGCGCAAGCTGCTCATGATCACCAAGATGCGCGAACCGGAGGAACAGCGCTACTACACTGAGCGGGTGCGTCCACTGATGGGCCCCGACGATCCCGAGCCGCGTGAGGAAGCCACCGCGCGCCGGGTCGAGCTGGTGCGCCACGCCGACGCGTTGATCAATCCGATCGAGTGGCCGGAACCGTTCGGGCTCGTGATGGCCGAGGCATTGGCTTGCGGCACACCGGTTCTCGCGTTCCCCAACGGCGCGGCACCGGAGATCGTCGAGCACGGCAAGACCGGATTCCTGTGCCGCGACGTCGACGAGATGGTGGATGCGCTCGATCAGGTGCACACCATCGATCGACGCGATTGCCGTGCGGCGGCGGAGCAGCGGTTCGGCAGGCTGCGGATGGCGCGCGATCACGAGCGGCTGTATCGCCGCATTCTCGCCGACCGGACGACCCGGGTCATGGCGCCCACCACGGTGGCGTGAGTTTGCCGAGCGCCCTCGGGGCTGCGTGGTGACCCATCCATGGGGCGACGGCTCGGACACGGAGGCGCCGACGGCGATCAATGCCGGGGTCACCTTGGTCGAGGGCTCGACCTTCTGCATCAGCGAGGTCAGCGGTGCGATCAGTCCGAATCGCGCGGCGGGCTTGTTCGTTCGCGATACCAGGGTGTTGTCGCATTGGCGATTGACCGTCGACGGCAAGGAGCCGGAGCCGCTCACTGTGCGCTACGACGAACCGTACAGTGCGACGTTGCTGGCCCGGACCGTGCCGCGGGCGGGCACTGCGGACAGCACCGCGCTGGTGATCATCGGCAGGCACGTCGGGGACGGCATGCGCGAGGATCTGGTGGTGCGCAACCTTTCCGGTGCGCCGTTGGAGTGTGCGATCCGGTTGGAACTCGACGCCGATTTCGCTGATCTCTTCGAGGTCAAAGAGGGGCGCATCGGTCATGACCACGAGGTGATCACTGCGGCGCGTGCGATCGATGGTGCCATTCAGATCAGCCGTGCCGAGCTCGGTGTCGCGGTGACCGTCAGCGGTAGCGGGGCCAGCGCGACCGATCGCGAATTGTGCTGGGAGGTAACACTTCCCGGACGTGGTGAATGGTCCGCGTGCATCGAGTACCTGCCCGCGCTCGACGCCGATCCCGCGCCGCCGCGCTATCCCTGTGGCGTACCGGTGAACCGCAGCGCGCCCGCGCAACGACTGCGCGAGTGGTATGCGAACTCGCCGACCGTGCACACCGAGGACGAAACCCTCGCGTCGGTGTTGCAACGCACGCTCACCGATCTCGGTGCGTTGCGCATCTTCGATCCAGACCATCCGGAGCGTGCCGTGGTGGCCGCGGGTGCGCCCTGGTTCATGGCGCTGTTCGGCCGCGACTCGCTGCTCACCTCGTGGATGGTGTTGCCGCTGGACCGCAGGTTGGCGGTCGGCACGTTGCAGAGTCTGGCCGATCTGCAGGGGACGAAAGTGCATGCGGCGACCGAAGAACAGCCGGGGCGGATTCCGCACGAGGTGCGGTTCGGGCGTGCGGCGACACTGTTGCTCGGCGGCGGCACCGCGTATTACGGCACCGCCGACGCGACTCCGTTGTTCGTGATGTTGCTCGGCGAGTTGTATCGCTGGGGATTGGATGCGCGGATCCGCGACGAGCTGCTGCCGCATGCGGATCGCGCGCTGGAGTGGATCGAACGCTACGGCGATCTGGACGGCGACGGTTTCGTCGAATATCAGTGCGCAGCCGAGCACGGCCTGGCGAATCAGGGCTGGAAGGACTCCTGGGACGGGGTCAACTTCGCCGACGGCACGCTGCCCGAAGCGCCGATCGCCCTGGCCGAAGTGCAGGGCTACACGTACGCGGCGTATGTCGCACGCGCCACACTCGCCGCGGGCACCGGCGATCACGCGGCCGCCGAACGCTGGCGCGCCAAGGCCGCGCAGTTGAAAACCGCCTTCAACGAGGCATTCTGGCTGCCGGATCGGGGCTGGTTCGCGATCGGCCTGGACCGGGACAAGCGCCCGATCGACGCGCTCACCTCGAATATCGGGCACTGCCTGTGGACCGGGATCGTCGATGACGACAAGGCCGAGCGGGTCGCCGGCCACTTGCTCTCGCCGGAGATGTTCAGCGGCTGGGGGATCCGCACGCTGGCCACGTCAATGGGCGCATACAACCCGGTCAGTTATCACAACGGCTCGGTCTGGCCGCACGACAACGCGATCTGCGCCGCGGGCCTGATGCGCTACGGGTTCACCGAGCATGCGAATCAGGTGGTCGCGGCCGTGCTTGACGCCTCGACCCGCTTCGGCTACCGGTTGCCCGAACTCTTCTGCGGTTTCGATCGCGCCGAATTCGACATCCCGGTGCCCTATCCGACGTCCTGTTCGCCGCAGGCGTGGGCCGCTGCCGCGCCGTTGCTGTTTTTGCGTACGCTGTTGAGACTGGAACCGAGTGTTCCGGAGGGGGTGCTGTCGGTCGCGCCGGTGGTCCCCGCTCGCTACCTGCCGTTGCGGGTCGGCGGGTTGCGCGTCGGCTCGGACGTGCTGTCGGTCACGGTGGACGCGGCGGGCTGGCAGGTCCGCGGTCTGTCCGGTGATCTGCGGCGGACCTAGCGTCGAACGCACCGCAATATCGCCGATGCGAGCGCTGTTGTAGCTGGTACGCCCCGGACGAGCCAAACTTGTCGGTGGGTGTGTTTAGCATGACGGCCGGATACGTCTGGACCCGTTTGTCGGTTCATCCGAACACGATCGAGAAGGGACTCACCTGGTGGCGGAACGCCTCACTGTGCGCGGAGCTCGGGAGCACAACCTGAAGGGGGTCGACCTCGACCTGCCCCGCGACAGTCTCATCGTGTTCACCGGACTGTCGGGCTCCGGCAAGTCGAGTCTGGCGTTCGACACGATCTTCGCCGAGGGACAGCGGCGATACGTGGAGTCGCTGTCGGCGTACGCGCGGCAGTTCCTCGGGCAGATGGACAAGCCCGACGTCGACTTCATCGAGGGGCTCTCGCCCGCGGTGTCGATCGACCAGAAGTCGACCAACCGCAACCCGCGCTCGACCGTCGGCACCATCACCGAGGTGTACGACTACCTGCGCCTGCTGTACGCGCGGGCCGGCACGCCGCACTGCCCGGTATGTGGCGAGCTGATCGAGAAGCAGACCCCGCAGCAGATCGTCGACCAGGTGCTCGCCATGGAGGAGGGCATCAAGTTCCAGGTGCTCGCGCCGGTGGTGCGCACCCGCAAGGGCGAATTCGTCGATCTCTTCGACCAATTGCACAGCCAGGGCTACTCCCGGGTCCGGGTCGACGGCGTGGTGTATCCGCTGACCGACCCGCCGAAGCTGAAGAAGCAGGAGAAGCACGACGTCGAGGTGGTCGTCGACCGCCTGGCCGTCAAAACGAATTCCAAACAGCGCCTCACCGATTCGATCGAGACCGCGCTGCGGTTGGCCGACGGCATCGTGGTGCTCGACTTCGTCGACCGCGACGAGCACGCGCACGATCGGGAGCGCCGCTTCTCCGAGCGGTTGGCCTGCCCGAACGGGCACCCGCTCGACATCGAAGACCTGGAACCCCGGTCGTTCTCGTTCAACTCGCCCTACGGCGCCTGCCCGGACTGCTCCGGTCTCGGCATTCGCAAGGAGGTCGATCCGGACCTGGTGGTGCCCGACCCGGCGCTCAGCCTGAACGACGGCGCCATCGCGCCGTGGTCGCGCGGGCAGACCGCGGAGTACTTCACCAGGCTGCTGTCCGGGCTCGCCGAGGCCGTCGGCTTCTCGATGAAGACCCCGTGGGAAGACCTGCCGCTCAAGGCGCGCAAGGCCGTGCTCGAGGGCAGTTCCGACCAGGTGCACGTCTCCTACACCAACCGGTACGGCCGGAAGCGTTCGTACTACGCCGATTTCGAGGGCGTGATGCCGTTCCTGCAGCGGCGCATGGAGAGCACCGAGTCCGAGCAGATGAAGGAGCACTACGACGGGTACATGCGCGACGTGCCGTGCCCGGTCTGCAACGGCGCCCGGCTGCGTCCGGAGATCCTCGCGGTCACCATCAGCGCCGGCGGCGACAACAAGTCCATCGCCGAGGTCAGCGATCTGTCCATCGGGGAGTGCTCGAAGTTCCTGAACTCGTTGACGCTGGGGGAGCGCGAGGCGGCGATCGCCGGGCAGGTGCTCAAGGAGGTGCAGGCGCGGCTCGGGTTCCTGCTCGACGTCGGCCTGGAATACCTGTCGCTCGGGCGGGCCGCCGCGACGCTGTCCGGCGGTGAGGCGCAGCGTATTCGGCTCGCCACCCAGATCGGTTCCGGGCTGGTCGGTGTGCTGTATGTGCTCGACGAACCGTCCATCGGCCTGCATCAGCGGGACAACCGGCGGCTCATCGAAACGCTCACCCGGCTGCGCAATCTCGGCAACACGCTGATCGTCGTCGAACACGACGAGGACACCATCCGCGCCTCGGACTGGGTGGTGGACATCGGCCCGCTGGCCGGCGAGCACGGTGGCCGGGTGGTGCACAGCGGTCCGTACCAGGAGCTGCTCACCGAGCCCGAATCACTCACCGGCGCTTACCTTTCCGGCCGGGAGCGGATCGAGCTGCCGCTGGTTCGGCGTCCGATCAACAAGAAGCGGCTGCTCACCGTGGTCGGCGCGACCGAGCACAACCTGCGCGGCATCGACGTCGACTTCCCGCTCGGCGTGCTCACCGCGGTCACCGGCGTCTCCGGCTCCGGCAAGTCGACGCTGGTCAACGACATCCTGGCGACCGTGCTGGCGAACAAGCTCAACGGCGCGCGGCAGGTGCCGGGCAGGCACACCAGGATCAAGGGGCTCGACGACCTGGACAAGCTCGTTCAGGTGGATCAGTCGCCGATCGGCCGCACTCCGCGCTCGAACCCGGCCACCTACACCGGTGTGTTCGACAAGATTCGCACCCTGTTCGCGTCGACCACCGAGGCGAAGGTGCGCGGCTATCAGCCGGGCCGATTCTCGTTCAACGTCAAGGGCGGTCGCTGCGAGGCGTGCTCCGGTGACGGCACGCTCAAGATCGAAATGAACTTCCTGCCGGACGTGTACGTCCCGTGCGAGGTCTGCCACGGTGCCCGCTACAACCGGGAAACCCTCGAGGTGCACTACAAGGGCAAAACCATCGCCGAGGTCCTCGACATGTCCATCGAGGAGGGCGCCGAGTTCTTCGAGCCGATCAGCTCGATCCACCGCTACCTGAAGACGCTGGTGGACGTCGGGCTCGGGTACGTGCGGCTCGGTCAGAGCGCACCCACGTTGTCCGGCGGTGAAGCCCAGCGCGTCAAACTCTCCGCCGAACTCCAGAAACGCTCCACCGGCCGCACCGTCTACATCCTCGACGAACCGACCACCGGCCTGCACTTCGAAGACATCCGCAAGCTCCTCAAGGTCATCAACGGCCTCGTCGACAAGGGCAACACGGTTATCGTCATCGAACACAACCTCGACGTCATCAAAACCGCCGACTGGGTCATCGACATGGGCCCCGAAGGTGGCTCCGGCGGCGGCATGGTCGTAGCCCAGGGCACTCCGGAAGACGTTGTCGCCGTAGCCGAAAGCTACACCGGGCAGTTCCTCCGGGATGCGCTGGAACAAGCGGGCGCCCCTGCGGCCGCGAAGAAGTCACCTGCGAAGAAGGCATCCGCTACCAAGGCTCCTGCCAAGAAGGCTCCGGCGAAGAAGGCCACCAAGCCGGTAGCCGACAAGCCGACCGAAGCGCAAGCCGCAGCGAAATCCGCCACGAAGCGTCTAGCCCGAAAGGCCGCAGCCCTCCGCTGATCACGCACCGCGAGAACCACTTCCGAATCGCGGGCGGGCCCAAGCGGCAGGGGGCGGGGGGCGTACCCCACCCACGAATGAAATTAGCCCCTAAAGTAGGGGTGTTGACTGGGGTTTGGGGCCGAATAGACGGGGAGAAGCCCGGGGTGGGGTGAAGTA
>NZ_JBHXAU010000008.1:170804-310233 GCF_042727395.1 Nocardia sp. NPDC060255
CCGACACCCACCACCTACCCGCGCCCGGCCCCACCCCCCCGGCCGCGATCGCATTCCCGCACCCTCTATCGAAATACGCACTGACTCTCGGGATCTGCACTGGCTTTAGGGCCCTATTCCGAGTGCAGATCCCGAGTGAGAGTGCAGATTTCGCCGACGGCACACCCCCGGGGGCCCGTTGACCGTGCATCCGCAGACCCCTCCGTCAGGCGTACAGACTTTCCGTACGCCTCACACCCGCTATACGTCCGTTGCTGTGAGGCGTACGGAGTGTCTGTACGTCAGGAACACCGGCTAACCATCGAGTCGAGTCATATGGTCGCTAAACGATCTTGACCAGCAACCATATGACTCTGCTCGATGACGCCCAACGACCATTTGACTCTGCTCGTTTTCCCCGAGCATCTTTGAACCGGACCACAGCCAGTCCTCACGCTGGAACACAAGCGTTGCCCATCACAAGCCGCGGAAGAGCAGGTCGGGTACCCCACCTGACGCGCCCAGCACTACTCCGGTCATCTGATGAACCAGTCGACAACCTTTGAGCCAGCACACCACCGGAGTTCTCTGTGCGTATACCAACCCGGACCAGTACACGTAGAGACCCTCGGGGAGGTGGACCTATCCGGGCAAGTGCTTCTTAGGACTCCAGGCGATGACCTGTTCAGTGAGCTGAAGACCTGATCCCATGTTTTCTTGTGAGTAGTGCTGGGCGCGTCAGGTGGGGTACCCGGCTTTAGGTGTGCGTCAGGTGCGCGGTGTCGCGTTCTGGAGGTGGTCATCTGGCTGTGGTGCTGTTTTCGAGCCCTTCGGGAGAGTTGGGATATTGGGCGATGGTTTGGTAGTTGGTTGAGATGCACACAGCCTTTGTGTGGTGTGTACACCCTTTGGGGCACGCGGACATCCGTATAGCGGGTGTGCCGCTTAGCCAAAGGGGGAGAGCTTCGTTCAATCTGTTGGGGGTATTCGAAGAATCAACTAAGTGTGCGAAGAGGTTTGGGTGAATGGGGGTGCGGGGTTCCGGTAACTGTTTACAGGAGAAGGCAATTGGGGAGGGGTGGGCCTGCGCTTTTGTCTTTCCCCAGTCGATGGTGGTCTTGGTGGCGATTACGTGTGATTCTATTTGCAAGTGTGAACCTTAAACGTAGAGCTGTGGCTCGTCATCTCGTTACAGTCGTAATCGCCATAGTGGCAGCGGGTTTCGTTGCTGTGCCCAGTTCGTTGGCGGAGCCGCCGACCACTCCGGCGCCGCCGTCGATGGCGCCGCGGACGCAGCCGATACCGCTTCAGCCGGATCAGCAGTCGCGGATCTATTTCAAGATTCCGGCTGCCAACGAAATGGTCCGGCTGCAAACGCATTTCACGGTGCCGCCGAAACCGCCCAGGGTGGGGACAATGTTTTTGTGGCCGGGGCTCGAGCCTCGCGATGGGGGCAGAAACTACTATCCGATCGGCCTCGGTGTTCTGCAGCCCGTGCTCACGTGGGGTGACGCCTGCGCCCCGGTGCAGCAGCCGCCGACCTACTCGACCTGGTGGATTTCCGGACAGTACGTCAACGTGTACTCCAAAGACCCGCGCTACGCCGACTGTCACTCCGGGCGGGCGATGTCATTGAAGGTCGGCGAGGCCCTCGACATCGACATCGCCTTGAACTCGGCCACCGGCGTATGGACGCAAACCATTACCGGACAATCGGGTTCGGTGCGCTACTCCATCAATATGGCGAGGCAGGCGCAGAACATGGCCCTGTTCGCGATCGAGCCCTGGGACAACGCGACGATCCCCAACCGGCTCGTCTTCTCCGACACCACGATCACCTTCCAGAACGAAGCCAAGCAAAGCTGCCTCACCCCGGAACTCACCTACACCGGATCGGGCGGAACCATCACCCCGCCCACAACCACCGACGGCCGCCGCTGCCACATCGACACCGTCACCGTGATCCCGCCGCGCAGTGCGGCATGACACGTTCGATCGCGTAGTCACCGGCACACGGCAGCTGCACTTCACGAGTGAAGGTCGCCGTCGTGTGCCGTTGGTCATGGATGCCGCTGGGGGTGGTCCGCGAGCGGAGGGAGCGCTGCGGGTGTTTGGGCGTCCACCTTCTGCACACCTAACTTCTCTAAACTTCCCTATTGCGATGTTCGATAGGGAAGTTTAGAGTCATTTAGTGACCGATCGCCTGTACTCAGTTGAGCAAGTCGCCGAGCGTCTCGGCCTGCACGTCCGGACGATCCGCAACTACGTGCGGGACGGGCGGCTCAATGCGGTGCGGATCGGGAAGCAGTATCGGATCGCGGAGACGGATCTCGAGGCGTTCACCGGGCTGCCGGTGCCTGCCCCGATGCGTGACACGGTGGGGCGGCAGCGACACACCGAGGTGTCGAGCATCGTTCAGGTGGAAGCGGTCAGTGCCGAGATGGCGGACCGCCTCACCACCCTGCTGATGGGTGCGGCCAACACGCGGTCGCCCGATGACGAGCCGCTGCGGATCGAGACGGCGTACGACGCGGAGCGGGCGCGCATGAAAGTGATTGTCCTTGGCGGCCTTGCCGATACGGCTCGGCTGTTCGAATACATGGAGGGGGTGCTCGCGTCATGAGCGAGCCAAATATCGCCACCGATCAGGGTGGCATGACCAAGATCTACAAGTCCGAGAGCGGGGCGGCCAAGGTTCGCGAGCGTTACGAGGAACTACTCAGGGAATGGCCCGTACCGGCTGAACACCTGCGCGTTCCGACCCGCGAGGGGGAGACCTTCGTCGTCGTCTCGGGTCCGCAGGACGCGCCGCCGCTCCTGTTGCTGCACGGATCGGGCGCGAACACGACCATGTGGCGCGACGAGATCACCTCCTGGGCAATGCATTTCCGCACCTACGCGGTCGACATCATCGGCGAGGCCGGTGCCAGTGCGCCGTCGCGCCCGCCCCTCGACTCCGACCGGCTCGCGCTGTGGCTCGACGATGTGCTGGAAAACCTTGGACTCGAAACCTTTTCGGTTGTCGCCGCCTCCCTCGGTGGTTGGGTGGCACTGGACTATGCCGTCCGCAGGCCGGGGCGGATAACGCGCCTCGCCCTGCTGTGCCCCGCTGGTATCGGCGCGCAGAAAATGGGCTGGCTCCCATTAGCGTTGTTCCTCCGCTTCTTCGGACGCCGCGGCGTCCGGCAGACCGCACGCATCGCCACCGGCCTGGACACAAAGTTGACCGAACAAGTCCTCGACGACATAGTGCTCACCTTCACCCAGTACAAGCCGCGCACCGAACGACTCCCCATATTCTCCGACGAGCACCTACACAGCCTGACCATGCCAATGCTGGTAATAGTCGGCGCCCGCGACGTCATGCTCGACTCCGCCACCACCGCCGGCCGAGTCCGCCACTCCGTCACCAACGCAACAGTGCACATGCTCCCCAACGTCGGCCACGCAATCCTCGGCCAAGCCGAAACGGTGCTGAACTTCCTCCTCGCCGAACGCCCGGCCCACCCACCACTAACCCGATAACCGGCCCCACCGCACCGCGCACGATTCGCCCGGCCGCACCGAATTCGAACGGCAAACCCATGCGCGACAAGCTAATCCGTCGGCAAACTCGTGCGCGGCACGCTAATCCGTGCACGGCAGGCCAAACCATACGCGAAGCGCCGGTGTGTGCGCGTGCCGCGAGTTTCGGCACGCGATCCTTGAGCAGACCGCCGCTGTCACGCAGTTCCTCCTCGGCGCGGTATCCGCGCAGTCGCCCGCACCCTGCCGCGCGCGGATTGTTCAGTTGCGCACGGATTGGCTAGCAAGCCCTGACGCAGCATGCGAGTCCGTACGCGGCAGGCCAGACCAGCGCGGAGCGCCGGTGTGTGCGCGTGCCGTGAGTGTGGGCGCGCGATCCTTGAGCAGACCGGCGCTGTCGCGCAGTTCCTCCTCGGTGTTGTATCCGCGCAGTTGGCCGCGCCCTGCCGCGCACGAATTGTTCAGCTGCGCACGGATTGGCTGGCAAGCCCTTTCGCGGCATGCGAATCTGTGCGCGGCAGGCCAGACCATGCGCGGTGTGCCGGTGTGTGCGCGTGCCCCAGACCATGCGCGGAGTGCTGTTGGGTGTGCGTGTCGTGGATGTCGGCGCGCGATTCTCGAGCGGACCGACACTGTCTCGCAGTTACTCCCCGGTGAGGCTGTCTCGCGACTATCCGCGCCGCGCACGAATTGTCTTGCTGCGCACGAATCGGCCAGCAAACCATTGCGCGGCAGGCGAATCCGTGCGCGGTGGCACGAACTGTGCGCGGCAGGCCAATTCGTGCGTGTGTGGCGAGAGTCGGGCCCGCGAAGGTTGGCGCTGCCTCCCAGTGCGTACCGGGCAGTCGCCTGCACCGTGCCGCGTATGAATTGTCAGGCTGCGCGTGAATCGGCTGGCAAACCCCCGCGCGGCAGGACGATCCGTGCGCGGCCGGCCGGTTGGTGCACGTGCTGCGAGAGCAGGGCATGCGATCCGTGGGCAGGTCGATGTGGTCTCGCAGTTTCTCTGTGCGAGTAGCCGCTGGTGGTATCTCGCGACCAGTCGAACAGCCGATCGTACTGTGCGCTGCGGCGCTTGAATTGTCTGGCTGCGCGCGAATTGGGTGGCAAAATGTTGCGCGGCTGGATGATTCGTGCGCGGCTGGCCGGTTGGTGCACGTGGTGCGAGGGCAGGGCATGCGATCCGTGGGCAGGTCGATGTGGTCTCGCAGTTCCTCTGTGCGAGTAGCCGCTGGTGCTATTTCGCGACCAGTCGAACAGCCGATCGCACTGTGCGCTGCCGCGCTTGAATTGTTCGGCTGCGCGCGAAATTGCTGGCAAAACGTTGCGCGGCTGGATGATTTGTGCGCGGCAGGGGGATCGGTGGGTTAGTTCAGGGGTGGGCCGAACCAGCGGGTCAGGGCTTTGTGTAGGCGATCTGAGTTGGGGTGGTCGACTCCGTCGGATGCCCACGCCACGTATCCGTCCGGCCTGATCAACAATGCTGCGGCGGGTGTAGGCGCTGTGGCGAGTGCAGGGGATGCTGACGCTGGTGCTGGTGCTGGTGCGGGTGCGGGTGCGGGTGCGGGGGTAGTGGTTGCGGTGATGATGTCGAGTCGGTCGTGCCATCCGGCTGCGATATCGGTGAAGTTTGTGTTGTTGGTGAGTGTGAGGAGTACTGGGCGTGCCTTGCGGAGGAGTTCGGCGACTCGTTGGGGGCCGTCGGAGGTTTCGAGGGTGAGGTCGGGGACCATTCGGCCGGCGAGGGGGTGTGGGTCGTCGGTTTCGTAGCGGGTGTCGGAGCCGGACATCAGGCGGGCGATGTAAGCCGTGTTCTCCGGCTGTTGGAGTAGTTCGCCGAGGAGGGTGCGCATTGCGGTTACTTCGGGGCCGGGGGCGAAGAGGGCGGTTTGGGCTAGGGAGCTCATCATTACGCGGACGCCGATCGGGTGGCGTTCGGTGTGGTAGGTGTCGAGCAAACCTGCTGGGGCCCAACCGTTTATCGATGCGGCGAGCTTCCAGCCGAGGTTGGCTGCGTCCTGGAGGCCGAGGTTGAGGCCGGGGCCGCCCATGCCGGAATGGACGTGGGCGGCGTCGCCGACGAGGAACACGTTGCCCGCGCGGTACCGTTCGGCCTGGCGGGTGTTCTGATTGTCGATGCGGCGCAATGCATGTGGGCCAGGACCGCGCGGCGCGTCCATCGGCAGGTCGACGCCGAGTACTCGTCGCACGCTTGCGCGCAGTTCCTCGAAGGTCATCGGGGTGCCGTCGGGCACCGGTTCGACGCCGAACTCCATGCTGGCGATGAGCGGCCTGCCTGGATCCAACTCGGCGAAGACGAAGCCGCCACGTTCTAGTCTGTTGTGCCCGAAGGGAAGTCGCCCGAATCCGGGAATGTCGAGGCCGCCGTCACTGGTCCGCAACTCGTCTGGCAACCAGACGTGCCCCATCCGCGTGATGCCGTCGGTCGCGGTGTAGCCAGGGAAGTCGATGCCGACCTGTTTGCGGACGAAACTCTTGCCACCGTCGGCGCCGATCAGGTACCGAGCGCCGAGGCGATAGTCACCGTCAGGTCCCGTCACGGTGATGTCGACGCCATCGTCGCGCTGAGCCAGCGCGCTGAGCCGGTGCCCCCACCTGATGTCAACGCCCAGTCCGGCAGTCCACTTCTCCAGCAGCCGAACGAGTTTCGGCTGCGGGATGCCGAGAAAGGTCATCGGATTGTCCGGCAGCTCGGCGAACGACAACGGCAGCCCACTGAAGAAGTAGGCGGGCAGCGGCTGCGGCGCACCGGGCGCGCCGCCGAACTCGTGGTAGAGACCGCGCATGTCCAGTAGTCGAATCACCTGGCCGACAAGGCCGTTCGCCTTCGGCTCAGCGCTTGGCGCGGGAAGTCCGTCCAGCACGATGGCGTGGACACCGGCCAGCGCGAGTTCGCCGGCGAGCATCAGCCCGTTGGGTCCGGCACCGGAAATGACTACGTCGACAGAGTTTTCGGGCATGACAAATACACCCCTTGTTCGATGGTGGGTTTAGTGCGGTGTGAGCGTTGTCAGGTCAGCGCGGAGGTTCGGGTAGTCCGGCGGCCACTTGGGCGAGGGCGCGGCGGAGCAGCGTGGTGATGTGGACCGGCGGATCGGCATTGAGGTACGCCACCATGACCGCTTCGGCGATGGTGGCGACAGTGCCGGCGACCAGGCGCGGATAGATGTCGCGCAGCGGGTCGGTGCCGGTGCGTTCGGCGATCAGCTCGAGCCAATCGTCGGAGATCTCTTTGGACATGGCGTGCCGCAATTCCGGCGCGTTGAACAGCTTCCGGATCTCGGCCAGTTGCTGCGGACTCGGCAGGGTGAACTGCATGCCATCGTCCTCCAACGGCTCGAGCATCGAAGCGGTGATTGCGGTCCAGAGCGGCTCGTCTGCCGGACGTTCCCGCAATATCGCGAGACTGCGGCGGATCCGCACGATCTGCCGATAGACGATCGCGTCGTGCTTGCCGGTGAAGTAGTTGTTGAACGTGCGCACCGAAACCCCGGCGCGCGCCGCGATGTCTTCGCGGGTGACGTTCTCCATGCCGCGCTCGAAAGCGAGCTCCAACGCGGCGGTGCTCAACGCCATGCGGGTATCGAGCTTCTTGCGTTCGCGCAGTCCGAGCACTTCTTCATCCGGCATGAGCACAGCCTACCGAAAAAACGTGCCCGGTGGGCAAAATTTCCCGCCGGGAAACATTAACGGCAGCGCGAACCGGGCGAAGGCCAGGTCAGCGCTGCCGCGCGGCGTTGCGAAAAATCAGTAGACCGGACCGGTGTACTTCTCGCCCGGCCCCTTACCCGGCTCATCCGGATGCGCCGACGCTTCCCGGAACGCCCGCTGCAGCGACTGCAACCCCTCACGAATCGGCCCCGCATGCGGCCCGAGGTACTCCACCGAAGCCGTGACCAGCCCGGCCAGCGCCGTGATCACTCGCCGCGCCTCGTCCAGATCGCGCCGCGAACTGCTCTCCGGATCCTCGTCCGCCAGCCCGAGCTTCTCCGCCGCCGAACTCATCAGCATCACCGCGGCCCGGCTGATCACCTCGACCGCGGGGATGTCGGCCAGTTCGCGCACGGAGTTGTCGAGCTCTTCTGTCATGCTCATCAGGCTAGCGACGCGACCTGCGGTCCGATGAATCGGCCGAGCTCGACGCGCGGTCGCCGGGCCGATTCGGCGATAGCCGAACAGAATGTTAGACTTTCCGCTGACGACCGCCCCTGGTTGTGTCTTCTTCCAAGATTTCGAGCCTGGGGCTGATAAGTGGAGCCCGACTCCCACCGTTGCCGACGAGCGATCGTCAGGTCAAACGGTCCGGTCACCCGCCTTCTCGGAGGCGGGTTTCTTGTGCCGGGGTTCTCTCGCGAGAACCCCGGCACAAGATCGCACGCGAGGCTTTGGCGTGCGCTGACCGGTCGACTCGGGCCCCGTAGCGGAATACCGCTCCGGGGCTTTTGTGTTGAAAAGGGGTTGCAGTTATTGCGCGCGGTCGTCCTGACGACACCGCTTGACCTAGGAGGCCCCATCAGCACTGAGACCCGCATCAACGATCGCATCCGTGTTCCCGAGGTTCGGCTCATCGGACCCAGCGGCGAGCAGGTTGGGATCGTGCGTGTTGAAGATGCACTACGCGTCGCCATGGAGGCAGATCTCGATCTCGTCGAGGTCGCTCCGGATGCACGTCCGCCGGTCTGCAAGATCATGGACTACGGCAAGTTCAAGTACGAGACGGCGCAGAAGGCGCGCGAGTCTCGGAAGAACCAGGTGCAGACCGTGATCAAGGAGCAGAAGCTCCGCCCGAAGATCGACGACCACGACTACGCGACCAAGAGGGGCCATGTCATGCGCTTCCTCGAGGCCGGGTCGAAGGTCAAGGTCACCATCATGTTCCGTGGACGTGAGCAGTCGAGGCCCGAACTGGGCTACCGGTTGCTGCAGCGTCTCGCGGCGGACGTGGCTGACTTGGGGTTCGTCGAAACCTCGGCCAAGCAGGACGGTCGCAACATGACCATGGTCCTCGCGCCCCACAAGGGTGCGAAGACGCGAGTGAAGGCACAGCAGGAGTCCGCAGCTCCGCGGCCGCAGCAGCCCGCTGCGCAGCCGAGCCCCGCGCCCGCTGAAGCCGTCGCCGCAGACACGACGCCCGCTGCGGCTCCGGCCGAGCAGGCCGAGTCGCCGCAGTAATACCGATAAGAGCCGGCGGTCCGCAAGGGCCGCCGGGACGAGACAGATAGAGGAATCCATGCCGAAGATGAAGAGCCACAGCGGCGCCTCGAAGCGATTCAAGGTGTCGGGCCGAGGCAAGCTGCTTCGCCAGCAGGCGAACCGTCGCCACCTGCTCGAGCACAAGTCGTCCCGCCGGACTCGTCGTCTGGATGGCACGGAGGCCGTCGCGTCCGTCGACGTCCCGCGCGTGAAGAGGCTGCTCGGTCTCTGAGAGACCTACCCGTAGCGATTGCTTGCAGATCGCTCGAAAGGGCCAGCGATTGCTTGCCGGTCGCTCGAAAGAGCCCGTGAGCAAACCGCGTTCCGGATTCCGGACGCCGACCAACTGACAAACTCCGGGTGCCGCATGCGCCCCCTAGATCGACAAAGGACTGACCCATGGCACGCGTCAAAAGGGCCGTCAACGCTCAGAAGAAGCGTCGTTCCATCCTCGAGGCCTCCAAGGGCTACCGCGGGCAGCGTTCGCGCCTGTACCGCAAGGCCAAGGAACAGCAGCTGCACTCGCTCACCTACGCCTACCGGGACCGCCGGGCGCGCAAGGGTGACTTCCGCAAGCTGTGGATCGCCCGCATCAACGCCGCGGCGCGTCTGAACGACATCACCTACAACCGCTTCATCCAGGGCCTGAAGGCCGCGGGTGTCGAGGTGGATCGCAAGATCCTCGCCGAGCTCGCCGTCTCCGACGCCGAGGCGTTCGCCGGTCTCGTCGCGATCGCCAAGGCCGCCCTGCCGCAGGACGTCAACGCGCCTGCCGCGTAAGTCACCGGGTGACAAGCGAATATCTTTCGGAACGACCCGTGGACGCGCTCTCGGAGCGCAATCCACGGGTCGTTTCCGCTGTCAAGCTGCAGCGCGGTGCGCAGCGTCGCAAGGCCGGGCTCTTCCTCGCCGAAGGGGCCAATTCCGTTGCCGCGGCATTGGATACGGGACGGGTGCAGGAGCTGTTCTACTCCGCCGGTGCCGCGGCTCGCGAGCATGAACTGGTCGCCGGTGCCGCCGGGATGGGCGTGCGCACCACGCTGGTCAGCGATCGCGCCGCGCAGCAGCTCGGCGAAACCGTCACCGCGCCAGGACTTGTCGCGGTGTGCGAGCTGATCGACGTGCCGCTGGCCGATGTGCTCGCGACCGCGCCGCGGATGCTCGCCGTGCCCGTCGAGATGGCCGAACCCGGCAATGCTGGAACCCTGATCCGGGTCGCCGATTCCGTTGGTGCGGATGGGGTTGTGCTGGCTGGTGATTCGGTCGACCCGCATAACGGGAAGTGCGTGCGGGCGAGCGCGGGCAGCCTGTTCCATGTGCCGATCGCGCGGCATCGCGACGTCGGCGAAACGCTGGATTCTCTTGCGGCGGCGGGCATCACGATCCTGGCCACCGCCGCGAACGGTGAGGTCGATCTCGATGACGCCGATGAACTGTTCGCCGGACCGGTCGCCTGGCTGTTCGGCAACGAAGCGCACGGGCTGGATCCTGAGGTCACGCAGCGCGCCGACCACCGCATCAGCATCCCGATCCGTGGCCGCGCCGAAAGCCTGAACCTGGCCACCGCCGCCGCCATCTGCCTGTACGCGAACTCCCGCGTGCGCTACGCAAAGTAGACCGCCGCACGCCTTCTGACTCCCCGCACCACGACTTGCCGCGCCAACACGCGTGCATCTGTCAGAAGTGGTGCGGCCATGGGTAGTGGATGCGTACGTTGTGCGTGCTAGTGCCCGGCCGCAGTGGCTGCACGCCTTCTGACCTCCCGCACGCCGACTTGCCGCGCTGACATGCGTGCGTGCGTCAGACGTAGTGCGGCGGCAGATCAATCGTCGAGCACCGCGCAGTCGTTCAGCATTTCGGTTGCCCACTGGGGTGCGACCGCATCGGGGCCCGCTACTTGGATTGCGCTGAGGACGGTGAGCAGCATGCCGGTGGCGATGAACTCGCGGGCCTGATGGACGTCGGCGCCGGTGAGGTCGCGCACCAGTTGGTAGATGTTGCCGAAGCGGGTGCGCACCTCGTCGCCGATCGCCGGGTCACCGCTGGCCGCGAAGCCGTGCAGGAACAGTTGGAGCATCTCCCGGTCGGTCAGGAAGATGCCGAAGCCATGGCCTAGGGCGTGCAGCCCTTGCTCCGGTGTCGCGTCCGGCTCCGCCTCTCCGCGCGCCGCACGGAACACCTCCTCGATCCGGTCGCACACTCGATGCATCGCACTGATGAACAGGTGCTGTTTGGTGCCGAAGAGCCGGATCACGTACGGCTGGGAAACGCCTGCGCGCCTGGCGATCTCGTCGGTGCGGGTGGCCGCGTAACCGGATTCGGCGAAGGCGGAGACGGCGGCCTGCAATACCTGCTCGCCGCGCTCCGAGGCGGTCATCCGGACCCTGGTCGAACTCGACATCGTGCTCCATTCCGCTCGTCCGCCCCGTTGGTATTGACATGTTATCAGTCGATGCATACTCTTCGGCTCTGTAGTTATCAGTCAATTACAACAAAGGCCGATCATGACCGAAATCCTCGAACCCGACGCCGTACTGGCCCCGGTCGAGCCCACGAAACCCATGAGCGGCCGCGCGGTCGCCGCAGTGCTCGCCGCTGTCGGCATCCCGATGTTCATGGTCACGCTCGACAATCTCGTGGTAACCAACGCGTTGCCGATCATCCGCACCGAACTCGGCGCCTCACTGTCGGATCTGCAGTGGTTCATCAACGCCTACACACTGTCCTTCGCCTCGATGCTGCTCACCGTCTCGGCGATCGGTGACCGACTCGGTCGCCGCCGGATCTTCCTGGCAGGCATCGCGCTGTTCACGGTGGCGTCGGCGGCCTGTGCGCTCGCCACCGAACCGTGGATGTTGATCGCGGCCAGGGTCGTGCAGGGCTTCGGCGGCGCCGCAGTCATGCCGCTGTCGCTGACCCTGCTGTCGGCGGCGGTGCCGGAGCGGATGCGCAGCGCCGCGATCGGGATCTGGGGTGGCATAGCCGGACTCGGCGTCGCGGTCGGGCCAGTCGTCGGTGGTGCGGTAGTGGACGGGCTGAGCTGGCAGTGGATCTTCTGGCTGAATGTGCCCATCGGCATCGCCGTTGTGCCGTTCGCGGCCCGGGCGCTGCGCGAGTCGTACGGCGGCGCCCGGCGGCTCGACCTGGTCGGCTTGGTGTTGTCGGCGAGCGGGGTGCTCGCGGTGGTGTGGGGCGTGATCCACGGCGCCGACGACGGCTGGACCTCGGCTGGTGTGCTCGGCTGCTTCATCGCGGGCGCGGTGCTGCTGACCGGTTTGATCGCGTGGGAACTGCGGACACCCGATCCGATGCTGCCGCTGCGTCTGTTCCGCTCGCGCGCCTACCGGATCAGCAATGCGACGAGCTTCACCTTCGCCATGGGTGTCTTCGGGTCGATCTTCCTGCTGGCGCAGTACTTCCAGGTGGTGCAGGGCTACAGCCCGCTGGAATCGGGCATTCGCACCATGCCGTGGACGATGGTGCCGATGGTGGTCGCCCCGATCTCCGGTCTGCTCGTCGACCGGATCGGCGCCCGCGCGCTGCTGGCGTCCGGTCAGCTGATGTTGGCGATCGCGCTCGGGTGGATGGCGGCGATCACCTCTGTCGATGCCACCTACGGCTCTTTCGTCGGCGCGTTCGTGCTCGGTGGGATCGGCATGGGTCTGACGATGCCGCCGAACGCCTCGGTGGTGATGGCCAGTGCCGCCCCGGATGATCGGGCGATGGCCTCGGGCACCAACAGCACCCTGCGGGAGGTGGGTGTCGCGATGGGTGTCGCCGTGCTCGCGTCCGTATTCGCTTCGCACGGTTCGTATCTCAGCCCGCAGGCGTTCGTCGACGGCCTTGTGCCCGCGATCTGGGTCGGCACCGCCATCGTCGCGGTCGGTGCGGTCCTCTCGTTACTACTGCCTGCCAAGATCACTCAAGCCTGACGGGTAGTTCACACACCGATGCCGGTCGACTCTGCGGAGACGGCCGGCATCGGCGGATCTGCGGGCACGGAGTCGGTGGCCGGCGTGATCGACGATGGACCGGCGGTCCATCATCGGCATGGGTCTGACCATGCCGCCGAACGCCTCGGTGGTCATGGCCGGTGCCGCCCCGGATGCTGGACCGCCGGTCCGGCGGCGGGGGAGCTGACTGATCGGCCGCAGTTGTCCTCGAGAAGACCGCGCGACCGGGTGGCTGGCACCGCTCATCCGCAGCGCAATCGGTGTCCCACCGCGCACCGGGGAATCCGGATGAACTGGATATGGCGCATCCAATAGGATTCCACCAGCAGCAATGTGGGCAGGGAACCAGCCGTGCCCGCGAACCGATCCCCAGGGGAGAGTCGAACCATCGTGGCCGACGACAACGACGCAGTCGAGCAGAACGCGACGCTGACTGAGGAGGCACTGGCCGCCGCGGCGGCGGCCGCCGAGAAGGCGTTCGCCGCTGCGGCCGACCTCGATGCGCTCGCGGTCGCGAAAACCGAGCACCTCGGCGGCAAGGCGCCGCTCGCGCTGGCGCAACGCGCGCTGGGCAGCATCCCCAAGACCGAGAAGGCCGACGCGGGCAAGCGGGTCAATGTCGCGCGCGCCCGGGTGTCCGAGGCGTTCGAGCAGCGCCGCGCGACGTTGCTCGAGGAGCGGGACGCGGCGGTTTTGGTAGCCGAGGCGATCGACGTGACGCTGCCCGCCCGCAGGCACCCGTTCGGTGCCAGGCACCCGGTCACCGTCATCTCCGAGCAGGTCGCCGACGTCTTCGTCGCGATGGGCTGGGAGGTCGCCGAGGGCCCCGAGGTGGAGACCGAGCACTTCAACTTCGACGCGCTCAACTTCCTGCCCGACCACCCGGCCCGCACCATGCAGGACACCTTCCACATCGCGCCGGAGGGTTCGCGCCAGGTGCTGCGTACGCACACCTCCCCGGTGCAGGTGCGCTCGCTGCTGTCGCGCGAGCTGCCGATCTACGTGGTGTGCCCCGGTCGGACCTTCCGCACCGACGAGCTCGACGCCACGCACACCCCGATCTTCTCCCAGGTGGAGGGGCTGGCCGTGGACAAGGGCCTGACCATGGCGCACCTGCGCGGCACCCTGGACGCGTTCGCGCGGGCGCTGTTCGGCCCGGAAACCCGAACCAGGATGCGCCCCAACTACTTTCCGTTCACCGAACCCTCCGCCGAGGTCGACGTCTGGTTCCCGGACAAGCGGGGCGGCGCGGGCTGGGTCGAGTGGGGCGGCTGCGGCATGGTGAACCCGAAGGTGCTGATCGCCAGCGGGATCGATCCCGAGGTGTACAGCGGGTTCGCGTTCGGCATGGGCCTGGAGCGGACGCTGCAGTTCCGCAACGGCATCCCGGACATGCGCGACATCGTCGAGGGCGATGTGCGTTTCACGCTGCCCTTCGGCATCCGGTCCTGACCCCACCCTTCGATCGAGAGAGCGAAACGTCAAGTGCGAGTAGCGCAGTCCTGGCTGACCGACATCATCCAGCGCACCAACCCCGACTGGTCGGTGACGCCGGAAGAACTCGACGCGGGCTTTGTCCGAGTGGGTCTGGAGGTCGAAGAACTCGACAAGCTCGAGCGGATCTCCGGTGACATCGACAAGCCGCTGGTGGTCGGCCGCGTCGCCGAGATCACCGAGCTGACCGAGTTCAAGAAGCCGATCCGGTTCTGCAAGGTCGACGTCGGCAATCCTGAACTGCAGGAGATCGTCTGCGGCGCAAGCAACTTCGCCGTCGGCGACCTGGTGGTCGTGGTGCTGCCCGGCGGGGTGCTGCCAGGCGGTTTCGCGATCTCCTCGCGCAAGACCTACGGGCACGTCTCCAACGGCATGATCTGCTCGGTCGCCGAACTCGGTATCGGCAAGGATCATTCGGGCATCCTGGTGCTGGAGCCGGGCACCGCCGAGCCGGGCGCGGACGCGAACGAGCTGCTGGGCCTTGACGATACGGTCATCGAGCTCAACATCACCCCGGACCGCGGCTACTGCTTCTCGGTGCGCGGCCTGGCCCGTGAGCTCGCCTGCGGCTTCGACCTCGACTACGCCGATCCCGCCGTGCGTACCCTGCCCGACGACGAGCAGGACGCCTGGTCGATCCGCCTCGAACCCGAGTCCAAGTGCACCCGGTTCGCGGTCCGCCGGGTCACCGGCATCGACCCGAATGCGGTGAGCCCCTGGTGGTTACAGCGCAGGCTGCTGCTGTCCGGGGTGCGCCCGATCTCGCCTGCCGTCGACGTCACCAACTACGTCATGCTCGAACTGGGCCAGCCGCTGCACGCCTTCGACGCGGCCAAGGTGAGCGGCGGCCTGGTCGTCCGCACCGCCAACAAGGGCGAGACGCTGCGCACCCTCGACGAGGTCCAGCGCACCCTCGATCCCGAGGACGTGGTGATCGCCGACGATTCCGGCGTCATCTCGCTGGCCGGCGTGATGGGCGGCGCGACCACCGAGGTCGGCGCCGAAACGACCGACATCGTGCTGGAAGCCGCCACCTGGAACCCGCTGCTGGTCTACCGCACCTCGCGCAGGCACAAGCTGGTGTCCGAGGCGGGCAAGCGGTACGAACGGGTGGTCGACCCGGAGATCAACGTGGCCGCGCTGGACCGCGCCGCCACCCTGCTCGCCGAAATCGCCGGTGGCACTGTCGAATCCGCGCTCACCGACGTACGGGTCCCGGTGCCGCCCGCGCCGCCGATCCGGATGGACATCGACGTGGCCGACCGCGTCGCCGGTGTCGTCTACCCGACCGGCACCTCCGCGCGTCGTCTCGCCCAGATCGGCTGCATCGTCGAGGTGGCCGTCGACGAGACCACCGGGCACGGTCAGCTCGTGGTCACCCCGCCGAGCTGGCGGCCCGACCTGGCCCAGCCCGCCGACCTGGTCGAAGAGGTGCTGCGGCTGGAGGGGCTCGAGCAGATCCCGTCCGTGCTGCCCACCGCGCCCGCCGGGCGTGGTCTCACCGCCACCCAGCTCCGCCGCCGCGCGGTCAGCCGGGCGCTGGCCTTCACCGGTGCCGTCGAGGTGCCCGCGCCGTTGTTCATGCCCGCCGGTGTCTTCGACATCTGGGGGCTCGACGCGGACGACCCGCGCCGGGCGAGCACCCGGGTGCTGAACCCGCTCGATGTCGAGCGGGCCGAGCTGGCCACCACGCTGCTGCCCGGACTGCTGGAAGTGGCCGCCCGCAACATCTCCCGCGGCGCCCGCGACCTCACCATCTTCGGTATCGCCCAGGTGGTGCTGCCCGGTGACAACGTGCACCCGGTCGAGGCGCTGCCAGTCGACCGTCGTCCCACCGACGACCAGATCACCGACCTGCTGGACTCGCTGCCCGCCCAGCCCGTGCACGTCGCGGCCGTCCTCACCGGCCGCCGCGACCCGCGTGGGCCGTGGGGTCAGGGTCGTCAGGCCGAGGCCGCCGACGCCTTCGCCATCGCCGATGCGGTCGCGGACGCGGCGGGCGTCACCATCGAACGCCGCCCCGCCGCCTACCTGCCGTGGCATCCGGGTCGCTGCGCCGAACTGGTCGTCGACGGCAACGTTGTCGGCTACGCGGGCGAACTGCACCCCGCCGTGCTGGAACGTTCCGGCCTGCCGCCGCGCACCTGCGCCGTCGAACTCGACCTCGACGCCCTGCCCCTGCTCGAATCCCGCCCCGCCCCAACGATTTTCCCGTTCCCGGCGGTGCTGCAGGACGTCTCGGTCAGCGTCGAGAAGGCGACCCCGGCGGCCGCCGTGGAATCGGCCCTGCGCACCGGCGGCGGCGACCTCCTCGAAGACATCGCCCTGTTCGACGTCTACGAGGGCACCCAAGCAGGCGAGGGCCGCAAGTCCCTCACCTACGCCCTCCGCTTCCGCGCCACCGACCGCACCCTCACCGAGGACGAAGCCAGCGCCGCCCGCGACGCTGCGGTAGCAGCAGCCGCCGAAGCCGTCGGCGCAGTCCTGCGCGGATAGTCGCCCGCCGCGCACGAATCACCCTGTCGCGCATGAAATTGCCAGCGATTTCGTGCGCGACAGGACAACACGTGCGCAGCGTGCCGCCGCCTTCCAGCTGAACTCAGCTACGCACTGATTGGCTTACGGCGTACGGGTTTGCTCGCCGCGCACGAATCAGCAGGCGTTTTCGTGCGCGGCTGCACAAACTGGTGCGCGGCGGGACAGAACATGTGCAGCCTGCGCCGACTCGCGGCTGAACGCTGTCGCACGCAGCTGCGCATTGATCGGTCTGCCGCGCACAAGTTTGCCTGCCGCGCACGAATCAGTCGGCGATTTTGTGCGCGAGGGCATGGAATGTGCGCGGCGGGTCAGTACATGCGCAGCGTGGCGCCGACTCGCGGCTGCGTGCTGGTGCACTCTGGCGCGCACTGATTGGCCTGCGGTGCACGGGTTTGCTTGTCGCGTACGAATCAGTGGGCGACTTTGTGCGCGAGGGCATGGAATGTGCGCGGCGGGTCAGTACATGCGGAGCGCGGCGCCGACTCGCGGCTGCGTGCTGGTGCACTCTGGCGCGCACTGATTGGCCTGCGGCGTACGGGTTTGCTCGCCGCGCACGAATCAGCAGGCGATTTCGTGCGCGGCTGCACAACTGGTGCGCGGCGGGACAGAACATGTGCAGCCTGCGCCGACTCGCGGCTGAACGCTGTCGCACACGCAGCTGCGCATTGGTTGGTCTGCCGCGCATAGGTTTGCCTGCTGCGCACGAATTGGTGGGCGATTTCGTGTGCGGGGGCATGGGACGTGCGCGGCGGGGTGGAACGTCCGCGCGGCTGCTGACGTTGGGCATATGCGATCAGGCCCGGAAGGGGAACCCTCCGGGCCTGTGGTGGTGCGGATTTTGCTAGCTGGTGCGGCAGGCCTGGTCTAGGGCCGACATGGCGTTTTGCAGCTCTTGGTCTTGGAGCACGGCGCCGAGGTCTGCGTCGGATGCGGTTGCCGCCTTGTTCATGAATGGCACGGCGGCCGCGATCGCGGTCTTGACCTTGCCGTCGTCGGCGTTGGCGGCGACGGTGTCCAACTTGGCGGCCGCGGTGCTGAACGCCGCCTTCACCTCTGCCGCGGACCCGGCGCCGTTCGCCTTGGACGAGTTGATCCCGGCGGTCAGTTCGTTGGCCGTTGCGCTGACGGACGCGCAGGTGTCCGCATCGCTAACCGCACTGGCGGGCACAGCTGCGGCGGTGAAGCCGGCGAGCGCCGCTACGAGCGTCACAGTCGCGAGAATCGTTGTCCGCATAGAAGATGTTCCCTTTCGTTGGTTGACAATCCCCGCCTTGTATACCCGTTCCGGCAGCGCGCGAAGCGGCCCGATTTCCGGCGAGTCGCCGACCGGTACGGTCGTGCATATCCATCGGCGGCACTGACAGCACAGCGCGAAAAGCCTGCGGGTCGAGTGACCAAAACGGCCGGGGGAGGGGTAAGAACGAGAGCATGCGACACCCGGCCAGTCCGATACTGAACGCGTTGACCTATCTGCCGGATCGGCAGATCCTGCAGACGCCCGCCGTCCTCGGGATGGCCTACACCGACCTGTCGATCAGCACCGCCGACGGGGAAACGCTGCACGGCTGGTGGCTGCCCGCGCCGAAGTCGATCGGGCACATCCTGTTCGCGCACGGCAACGCGGGCAATATCGGCGATCGGATCGCGTTGTTCGCGCTGCTCGTCGAGGCCGGGTTCGATGTGCTCGCGTTCGACTATCGCGGATACGGGCAGAGCACCGGACGTCCCACCGAGCACGGCACCTACCTCGACGCGCGAGCAGCGCGCCGGGTGCTGCTCGAACAACCCAGCGTAGATCCGAATCACGTTCTCTACCTGGGGAAGTCACTCGGCGGCGGCGTGATGGTGGAACTCGCCCTCGCGCATCCGCCCGCCGGCCTGATGCTGATGTCCACCTTCTCCGGCCTGCGCGACGCCGCCAGATCCGTCTACCCCTTCCTGCCGGGCCCGCTCGTCCCCGACGCGTATCCGAGCGAAAAGCGGATCCGCTCCCTGCGCGCCCCGGTCCTGATCATGCACGGCGACAACGACGAACTCCTGCCGCTGCGGCACGCCGAACGCCTGTACTCGGCCGCCCGCGAACCGAAACGTCTGAAGGTCTTTCCGGGCGCGGGCCACAACGATCTGATCATCGTGGGCGGCTCCGCCTGGTTCGAGCTGGTGCGTGACTGGGCCGGTGCCATCGTCCAGGCGTGAGTCATCGCCCTGCGTAGCCTGGTGATATGACTGAAAACAGCGAGATCGCGGCCCGTTTGGCGGCGCTGTCCGACCGTGAATTGGTCGGCGTGCTGCTGGTCGCCACCGCGGAACGTCCCGGCTTCGAGGTCGTGCACGCCGCACTGCTCGGCCTGCTCGAAGGCGGTGATGCGACGACCGCCGGCGGTGTGACTCCTACCACGATGCCCACATCGGTGCATGACGCGCCGCCGCTGCACGACGTATCCGGCCAGGTAGGAAGCACCTTTGCGGTACCCGCGGTACCGGTACCACCGACCGGTATCCCGGCACCGACTGAGACAGGTGGATATTCGTCCTCCGGTGTCCCTACTTGGGGGTCAGTTCGCGATAAGGTCGAGCAGCGCTTCGGCTCCGCGCAGGGGATGAGCGAACTCGACCAGCAGACTCCCGCGGGCCGCAGCGCGGACGAGCAATGGGACGCGCGCGAGCGAGCGGCGCGTGAACGCCTGGAGCAGATACGGAAGTCGTTGCGCGGCAACGATACCGAAACACACGGGCCGTAACCTGGCCGGGCGCACCGTACTACGACTGTGAATGGGTGGAACACCATGACGGAGCCGCGCGAGATTGCTGAACGGCTACTCGATGCACAGGTGGAATTCGTGCTCGCCGAGGTCACCGGCGATCGCTTCGCCGAAGTTGTTGCCCGCGATGTCGAGTCGGTGCTCGGTGTCGCGGACACCCTGATCTTCAAGGACATCGTCGAGATCGATCAGGCCAAGCAGACCGTCGCGACCGTCATCGATCTGATCGGCGGCAGTCCGGTGATCGCCGACATGGTCGGGGTTTTCGCCGATTCCATCTACGACCACATCGCGAACAACAACGACTACACCCTCGGCCAGGTGGTCGACCGCGAACCGGTCGAGGCGCTGCTGGAGAAGATCTTCGGCATGCACCAGGCTCAGGAGCGGATCCTGGACCGGCTCACCGAGAGCCCGCTGGTGGCCACCGTCGCGTCGAAGTTCGTCGACAAGTTGATCTCGGACTTCATGGAGGCGAACAAGCAGATCGCCGGCAAGATCCCCGGCGTCTCCTCGTTGATCTCGATGGGGCAGTCCGCGGCCAAGACCGCGAAGAAGGCGACCGAGAGCACCTTCATCGGTGACATGGCGGGCAAGGGCGCGGTTTTCGCGCTCAAGCGCACCAACAACGCGATCCGCGAAATGCTGCGTGACGCTCCGGTGCACGACGCCGCGATGGAATTCTGGGATCTGCACGCCGACGAGCCGGTGAGCGGCCTGCGCGATTATCTGTCGCAGAAGGACCTGAACGAGCTGGTGTTGATCTGCTACGAAATCGCGGTCACCACCCGGGAGAAGGAATACTTCGGGCTGCTCGTCGACGAATGTGTCGAGGTGTTCTTCACGAAGTACGGCGATTACACCCTGGCGGCCATGTTGCCGGAGCTCGGCCTGTCCGCCGACGCCATTACCACCGAAATCCTGCGCTACGGCCCGGCGGTGCTCGAGGGCGCGAAGCGAAACGGCGTGCTGTCCCAGTTGATTCGAGAGCGGCTGGAGCCGTTCTACACCTCGGAGAAGGTACTCGCGATTCTCGGCGGCGGGTAACCTCCGACCTCGCTTGCTGATGGGTTGCCGATGTCTCGGCAGCCCATCAGTGCGTTCGGCGGCGGACCGTCGTCGCTCGAGGTGCGCGCAAGGCGACGACTCGGCTACTATCCGAGGGCATTTCGGGCCGGCGCCCGGATGCCGACTGATCGACAGTGATGCCGCACCGACCTCGGTGCGCATTAAGTTCTGCTACAACCTTGAACCACCTTTCTGTCCAGATCTGGACACTTGGTAGCTACAGGTTGCAGTGCAGGTTGAAAAGTATGAACAAAGTTCCCTATCTGGGGTTCTCGAGTTGACGCCGGACCGGGCATATGGGATTTTGCTCGGAGACTTTCCGTGCGCTCGTCGTGGAGCTGTCACGGCCGGCTTTTCGGAGGAGTAGCAGGTTGGTGCGTTCACGTCTACGGCAACCAAAGCCCGGGGACACACCGGATCTCACTATTGCGGTTCCCTCCGGGAACTCGAGTGGCCGAATGTCGGCCGTCATCCGGCCGAGGACCATCGGCGGTCAGCTGACCCGAATTCTCGCGCTCGCGCTGATTTTGGTGCTCGCCCTGCTGGGAGTCACTGTCTATCGCGAACTCTCGGACTTCCGCGAGTCCAACGACACGGTGAAGGCCGTCTCGCTGGCGCTGAGCGTGCAGGACCTCACCAACCAGATCCAGCGTGAGCTCGGTCTGAGCAACGGCCTGCTCGGCGGCGACAACCGCCTGCAGCAGCCACTGCTCGACCAGCGCGGCAAGGTGGACAGCGCGCTCGGCGCGCTCACCAGCGCCGCGGCCGGGGACGCGCCCGGCGCGGATCAGGTGCGCGCGGCGCTCGGCCAGCTGAATCTGCTGGCCAACACCCGCACTCAGATCGACACGCGCCGCGTCAGCAGGCAGGTCGTCTTCCAGTTCTACACCGACGGCGTCACCGCGCTGAACCGCCTCGCGCTCGGCCTCGACCAGGCCCGCGACCCGCAGATCCAGCGCGGTCTGCAGGCGCTCTACGCGCTCGGCGCGGCGAAGGAGGAGGTCGACAAGGAGCGAGGCTTCCTCAACGGCGTCTTCACCGCCGGCCGATTCAACGGCGGCGAGTACGTGCAGTTCATGGAGATCCGCTCCACCAAGCTCGCGGGCTTCACCGCGTTCTCCCGCTACGCGACCAAGAGCCAGCAGGCCAAGCTGGACGCGGCGCAGCTGAGCGAGAACGCCACCAAGGCGGACCAATCCGAGAGCATCGCGATCGCCTCCAGCGACGGGCCGCTGGTCCGTGAGGTCGACCCGATGACCTGGTGGACGCAGATGTCCAGCGTCCTCGATGAGCAGCGCACCGTGCAGCAGGCCGTCGGCGACGACGTGCAGGCCCGGGCGGACAGCCTGCGCGCCGCGGCGGCGACCAAGTTGATCTTCTTCCTCGTCGCCTCGGCCATCGCCATCGCCGCGATGATCGTGCTGGTGATCACCTCGGTGCGCGCCATCGTCCGCCCGCTGGCCGCGCTGGCCGGCGAGGCCGACGACGTGGCGACGCGCCGCCTGCCCCAGGTCATCGAAGCCTGGTCGCGGGCGGACGACAGCCGACCGGAGGCGCCGATGCCGGTGCTGGCGCCCGCGGGTGCGAGTACCGAAATCGCCGCCGTGGCAGGCGCGCTGGACCGTGTGCAGACCACCGCCTTCGAGCTGGCCTCGCAGCAGGCGCTGGTGCGCCGCAACACCACGGAGTCGATGGCGAACCTGGCCCGGCGCAACCAGAACCTGGTCCGCCGCCAGCTCGGCCTGATCAGCGAGTTCGAGCGCGAGGAACTCGATCCCAAGGGTCTGTCCAACCTGTTCGAGCTCGACCACCTGGCCACCCGCATGCGCCGCAACGCCGAGAGCCTGCTGGTGCTCGTCGGTGAGGCGAGCCCGCGGCGCTGGGCCCAGCCGATCGCGCTGAGCGACGTGATCCGCGCGGGTCTGTCCGAGGTCGACGACTACCGCCGGGTCGTGCTGCGCCGGGTGGACGATGTGATGATCACCGGCGCGGTGGTCAGTGAGCTCGCGCACATGCTCGCCGAGCTGATCGAGAACGGACTCGCCTTCTCCCCACCGGATCTCGAGGTCGAGATCTACGGGCGCCGGGTGCCGCACGGCTATCTGCTCGCCGTCGTCGACCACGGTGTCGGCATGCCGATGGACCAGCTGGCCCAGTCGAACGCCAGGCTGCGCGGCGAACAGGACTTCATCGTCGCGCCGACCCGCTACCTCGGTCACTACGTGGTCGGTCGGCTGGCCGAGCGGCTCGGCATCGACGTCGAGCTCAACGTCTCGCCGGTCAGCGGCATCGTCGCGCGGATGTCGCTGCCACTGGAAATCCTTGTGCAGGAAGGGGATCGACGGCCCGCCGCGGTGCAGGCGAAGATCTCCGGCACCGGGCTGGAGCGGTCCTGGGGCGCCGATTCGGAGTCGAACGGCGTGCCCGAACTGGAGCAGGGGCCGAATACCAACGGCGCCATGACTTCTCCCGCCGTGATCCGCGGCAACACCGCGCCCGACCCGATCCCGCCGAGCCCGCGCGGTCCTGCCCATGCGGCGCCGGCGATCTCGTCGAACGAGCAGAACGGCGCCGACCGCAGGGCCGAGGGCCCGTGGACCGCGGCGCAACGGGTGGTACCGCGCAACGACCAATACAACGGTCCGCAGCATGCCGCGCCGAACGCTCCCGCGCCCTCCGCGTACTCCCAGTTCGTTTCCCCGCCAACGGTTTCCACACCGCCTCCGCCGCCCCCGGCGCAGCCGGACAACCTGACCGATACCGGAACCTGGCGACTGCCGGATTCGCCGGACGGTCACTACGGTGTCGCCGAAAGCCTGTACAGCGGAAACGGATCGGCGAACCCGGGCGCGTCGGCACCGCGCACCACGCGCAACGGACTTGTTAAGCGCAACAAGAAGACTCGCACCGCGGGCACGGCGCCCAGCACCGATCCGCGGCGGGACACCAACGGCGCGTCGGAGCGTCCGGATCGGTCGCCGATTCCGGAACGTTCGCCGGAGGAAACCCGTAGCATGCTTTCGTCGTTCCGGGCCGGACACGACCGCGGCGCCCCGCCGCCGCCGTCGACCACCCGTCCCTATGTCGGTGCCCGCGACCACGACACCCGCGCCGACGATCAGGCTCAGACCATCGCAGAGGAGAACCGGTGACCACTCACTTGCCGAGCGCCGACCCGCACACGTTCAACTGGATGCTCGCGAACTTCGTCCGGGAAACCGACGGTGTCCGCGACACCGTCGCGGTGTCTTCGGACGGACTGCTCATCGCGATGTCGGACGGCCTGGACCGCACCTCCGCGGACCGGCTTTCGGCCATGGTGTCGGGGCTCGCCAGCCTCGCCAAGAGTGCGTCACGCAGTTACTCCTTCGACGGACTCAAACTGATCATGATCGAGATGAAGCGTGGCTTTTTGCTCGTCTCGGCCATGGGTGACGGCAGCTGCCTCGGCGTCATCGCCGACGGCAATTGCGATGTCGGCCTTGTCGGCTACGAAATGGCCGTGCTGGCCGAACGCGCCGGGTCGCTCCTTGATCCGGCGTTGATATCCGAGTTGCGAGAGACGTTGCGAAGATGAGAGATTCTGACCGGCCGAGGCTGCCGGACCCGCGGATGATCCCGATGAATCAGATGTTCGGGTGGTTCGATCCGGACCGCCCAGGCCAGCAACAACCGCCGGCCGAAGAACTTGTCGACAGTGATGAACAGTTTGTGCGTCCCTTTGTCGTCACCGCGGGGCGCACTACGCCGTTGATGGACGGTTTGCGCATCGAAACCCTGGTGCAGGCGCCGCCCGCGGCGCTCTCCGCACCGCTGCAATTCGAACAGCGCACCGTGGTGCAGCTGTGCCAGCAGCCCCATTCCATCGCCGAAATCGGTACCGCGCTGCGTGTTCCGGTCGGTGTCGCAAAGGTCGTCGTGAGCGACCTCGTCGCCGGCGGGTACGCGACCGTGCGCGAGGCCGATCAACTGTCTACCGCTGCCATCGAGAGGATCAGGGACCTTGTACGGGCACTCTGACGTGAACAGTCCGCCACCGCCGACGATGCCGTCGTCGGTGAAGATCGTGATCAGCGGCGGATTCGGTGTCGGCAAAACAACATTCATCGGCGCGATCTCCGAGATCGAGCCGTTGGTCACCGAGGCCGCGATGACCGAGGTGTCGCTCGGCATCGACGATCCGGGTCGGCGCGCGGACAAGACGCAGACCACGGTCGCGCTCGACTTCGGCCGAATCACGTTGGACCGCTCGCTGATTCTGTACCTGTTCGGCACGCCGGGCCAGGACCGGTTCGTCTTCCTGTGGGACGACCTGGTCGACGGCGCGCTCGGCGCGGTGATCATGGTGGACACCAGCCGGGTCGACGACTGCTACCCGGTGCTGGACTACTTCGAGGAGAAGCAGACCCCATTCGTGGTGGTGGTCAACCGCTTCGACAACGGCGTGCATTTCGACCTCGCCGAGGTCCGCGAGGCGCTGGAACTGGACGACTGGATTCCGGTGCTGGAATGCGATGCGCGCAACCGTGAATCGGTCAAGGACGTCCTCGTCGCCCTGCTCGAGCAGGTCCTGTTCCACCGACTATCGGTGCAGGGCCTGCCCGCCTGACACGCTCCATCGAACGGGACATGGCCACGGTAGCCGCGAACGGCGGACCTGGTCAGGTCCCGTTCGGCGTTTAGAGTGGCGCGGGTGGGTGAGATGAAGGAGCGGATGCTCCGCGGGGAGTTGTATCGGGACAACGATGTGGAGTTGGTGGGGGAGCGGCGGCGGGCGCAGCAGCTCTGCGATCAGTTCAATCGGAGTGGGCCGGGGGAGACCGAGGAGCGGGACGCGGTGCTGCGTGAGCTGCTCGGGAAGGTGGGGGAGGGGTCGTGGATCATGCCGCGATTCCAGTGCGACTACGGCTATCTCATCGAGATCGGCACGAACAGCTTCCTGAACTATGACGCGATCCTGCTCGATTGCGCGCCGATCACCATCGGCAACGACGTGTCCATCGGTCCGCGCTGCCAGCTACTGACCGCGCTGCACCCGATGGCGGACCACGAACTGCGCAGGCAGCGCTGGGAGACCGCCGCTCCCATCCGGATCGGCGACAACGTCTGGTTCGGCGGCGGAGTCATCGTGTGCCCCGGGGTCACCATCGGGGACGACACGGTGGTCGGCGCGGGCAGCGTGGTCACCCGAGACCTGCCGCCGCGGGTGTTCGCGGCCGGTAACCCGGCGCGGGTGATCCGCGAGTTGTAGCCGCTCGTAGGGGGCTGCTGGGTTCGGCGGCGACACGGTGTGGGCGGTGTCGCATACCAACGCGGGCCGGACGGCAATACTGTCTGATCATGGGTGAATCGACGAGCGAGACGCAACACGACGCCATTCGGCCGCTGCGCGACGACATCCGATTTCTCGGTGGTGTACTCGGCGACACCATTCGGGACCACGAGGGGCCGGAGGTGTTCGACCTCATCGAGCGGGTGCGTATCGAGGCCTTCCGGGTGCGGCGGGCGGAGGTGGAGCGCAGCGCGGTCGCGGAGATGCTGGACGGGGTCGAGATCGGGGTGGCGTTGCCGCTGATCCGCGCGTTCAGCTATTTCGTGCTGCTGGCCAACCTGGCCGAGGACATCCAGCGGGATCGTCGGCGTAAGGCGCACGAGGCGGCCGGTGAGCCGCCACAGGATTCGTCGCTGGCCGCCACCTATCGCAAGCTCGACGCGGCGGCGCTGGACGGTGCCCAGGTGGCGGACCTGCTGGCCGATGCACTGGTCTCGCCGGTGATCACGGCGCACCCCACCGAAACCCGCCGTCGCACCGTCTTCGACAGCCAGACCCGCATCACCGAACTGATGCGGCTGCGCCAGCGCTACACCGAAACCGAGCGGGAGCGCAACGAATTCGATCAGCAGATCCGTCATCAGGTGCTGAGCCTGTGGCGCACCGCGCTGATCCGGTTGCAGCGCTTGCGGATCCAGGACGAGATCTCGGTGGGCCTGCGCTACTACGACATCACCCTGTTCGACGTCATCCCCGCGATCAACGCCGAGGTGCGCGCCGCACTGCGCTCGCGCTGGCCCGGCGCCGAACTGCTGCCGCGGCCGATCCTGCGGCCCGGCTCGTGGATCGGTGGCGACCGCGACGGAAATCCGTACGTGACAGCGGATGTCGTGCGGCAGGCCGGACATCAGGCGGCCGCGGTCGCCTTCTCGCGGTATCTGCGCGAACTGGTGGAACTGGAGAAGGCCCTCGCGCTGTCGGCGCGCCTGGTCCAGGTGACGCCCGCGGTGGCCGCCCTCGCCGAGGCCGGATATCCCGATCCGGCCAGTCACGCCGACGAGCCGTATCGCCGTGCGCTGCACCGCATCCGGGGACGGCTGACCTCGGCCGCCCAGCGTGCCCTTGGGGAGGTGCCGCCGAACGGGCTGGATGTCGGCGCGGAGCCGTACCCGACCCCGCAGGCGGTGCTCGACGACCTCGACGCCGTCGACACTTCGCTCCGTGCGAGCGGCGACGATCTGCTCGCCGACGACCGCCTCGCCGCCCTGCGCCATGCGATCGAGACGTTCGGCTTCCACCTGCAGGGCCTGGACATGCGACAGAACTCGGAGGTGCACGAACAGGTCGTCGCCGAGCTACTGGCCTGGGCCGGTGTGCATTCGGACTACGCGAGCCTGCCCGAACAACAACGCGTCGAACTGCTCGCCGAGGAGCTGCGTACCCGCCGCCCGCTGCTCGGCCCGCACGCCAGGCTGAGCGAGCTGGCCCGCAAAGAGGTCGACATCGTTTGTGCCGCAAGGGATGTGGTGGACACCCTCGGCACCGAGGCGGTGCCGAACTACATCATCAGCATGTGCACCTCGGTCAGCGACATGCTGGAGGCGGCGCTGCTGCTCAAGGAGGGCGGCCTGCTCGATCCCGGCGAGCCGGACGGGCCGCCGCACTGCTCGGTGGGCATCGTTCCGCTGTTCGAGACGATCGAGGACCTCGGCGCCGGCGCGGCGACACTGGCTGCCGCACTGGATGTTCCGGTGTACCGCGACCTGGTTGCGGCGCGCGGAATGCGCCAGGAGGTGATGCTCGGGTACTCCGATTCCAACAAGGACGGCGGCTACCTGGCCGCGAACTGGGCGCTCTACCGGGCCGAACTCGACCTCGTCGAGGTCGCGCGCAAGTCCGGTATTCGATTGCGGCTCTTCCACGGTCGCGGCGGCACCGTCGGTCGCGGCGGCGGCCGCAGCTACGACGCCATCCTCGCCCAGCCCGCGGGCGCCGTGCGCGGGTCGCTGCGGCTGACCGAGCAGGGCGAGGTGATCGCCGCCAAGTACGCGGAACCCGGTGCGGCGCACCGCAATCTGGAGTCGCTCATCGCGGGCACGCTGGAATCCACGCTGCTCGACGTGGAGGGCCTCGGGGCGGACGCGGAGCCGTCCTACGAGCTGATGGACGAACTGGCCGACCGGGCCCGCGCGGCGTATTCGCGGCTGGTGCACGAAACACCGGGATTCGTCGAGTATTTCCGCCAGTCCACCCCGGTGGCCGAGGTCGGCGACCTGAACATCGGCAGCAGGCCCGCCTCCCGCAAACCGACCAACTCGGTGTCGGACCTGCGCGCCATCCCGTGGGTGATGTCCTGGAGCCAGGCCAGGGTGATGCTGCCCGGCTGGTACGGCACCGGCACCGCGCTGGAGGAGTGGATCGGCGGCGATCCCGAACGCCTTGCCACCCTGACGGATCTGTACCGCCGCTGGCCGTTCCTGCGCACCGTGCTGTCCAACCTGGCGCAGGTGATGGCCAAGAGCGACCTCGACATCGCCGCCCGCTACGCCGAGCTGGTCGAAGATGCGGCATTGCGCGAGCAAATCTTCGGCATGATCCGCGACGAGCACGCCAGGACCATCCGGATGCACGCCGCGATCACCGGCAACGATCACCTGCTCGCCGACAACCCCTCCCTGGCCGAGTCGATCCACAACCGCTTCCCCTACCTGGAACCGCTGAATCAGATGCAGGTAGAGCTGTTGCGCAGACTCCGCGCCGGCGACGACTCGGAACTCGTCAAACGCGGCATCCTGCTCACCATGAACGGCCTCGCCACCGCCCTGCGCAACTCCGGCTAGCTGCACGCCTTCTGACGTCGCGCACCGCGACTTGACACGCGTGCGTGTGTCAGAAGTGGTGCCGCTCAGGCGGTCGAGCGGGCGCGGCTGGCCTGGGACAACGTGGTGTCGACGAAGGCTTGGGCTGCGGCGGTCAGGGGGCCGCCGCGGTGTACGAGCCACTGGGGGAGTTTCTCCGGTGGATCGAACCGGTAGACCTCGGCGCCCGCACGTACCGCGAGGTCGTGCCAGCCGTCGGGCATCAGGCCGGAACCGATGCCGCGCAGCACCATCGGCAGCACCACGCTGCGATCGCCGACCTCGGCGGCGATGTGCAGATCGCCGACGGTGGCCGCGAGCCGGTCGAATCGGGCCCGGACGGCGGTGGCGGGCTGGGTGATCACAAAGCTCATGCCGCGCAGGTCTTCTGGCGTAACTGTGCCATCGGTGCCGATCTTCGTGCCGGGCGGCGCGACGAGCAGGAACTGTTCGTCGCGCAGGTGATGCGCCACCAAACCGCGGCCCGCGGGTCGCTCCGCGCTACCGCAAACGCCCGCTTCGCAGCGTCCACGCAACACCATGGCGACCACTTCGGCGGCCGACAGCGCCGACCACGTGCCGACCGTCAGACCGGGGTGATGCTCGCGCAGTTCGGCGATGGTGCTGATCACCGGTTCCAGCGTGGAGGACGAGGTGGCCGCCACATCCACCCGCCCGACCACGCCTTCGCCGACCGCCTGCGCGGCGGCCCGCAGCGCATCCAGATCGCGCAGTACCTGCCGCGCTCGATCGGCCATGAATTCCCCGGCATTGCTGAGCACGGCGTTGCGGCCGACCCGGTGGAACAGGGCGACCCCCAGCTCCCGCTCCAGCTTGCCGATCGCCCGCGACAGCGACGGCTGGGCTACCCGCAACGCCCGCGCGGCGTGGGTGAACCCGCCGTGCTCGACGATGGCGACGAAGTACTCCAGCTGCCTGCGTTCCATAACCATAGGCTATCGGTTTGGTGCCATAGATGTCTTGGACGTACGTACCGTTTGCGGGAGATACTCGGCAGGTGTTCACCACGCGTCCCACCTTGCAGGGCACCTTCGGGATGGTGTCGTCAACCCACTGGCTCGCCTCGGCCGCCGCGATGGCGGTCCTCGAGGACGACGGTAACGCGTTCGACGCGGCGGTCGCCGCGGGGTTCGTGTTGCACGTGGTCGAGCCACATCTGAACGGCCCGGCCGGCGAAGTGCCGATCATCCTGGCGCCCGCGGGGCTGCCCCCCCGTGTGCTGTGCGGCCAGGGTCCGGCGCCGGCCGGGGCCACCATCGCGCGCTACAACGCGCTCGGCCTGGATCTGGTGCCCGGCACCGGTCCGCTGGCCGCAGCCGTGCCCGGCGCGTTCGATGCGTGGATGGTGCTGCTGCGCGATCACGGCACCAAGCGCCTCGCCGAGGTGCTGTCGTACGCGATCGGCAATGCCGAGCGCGGCCATCCCGCGGTCGAGCGGATCGGCGAGACCGTCGAAACGGTGGCCGAGCTGTTCGAGAACGAGTGGACCACCTCCGCAGAGCTCTACCTGCGTGACGGAAAGGCGCCCGCCGCAGGCGCTTTGTTGCGCAACCCGGTGCTCGCCGCGACCTGGCGACGGTTGATCGCCGAGGCCGAGGCCGCGAGCGCGGATCGGGACGCCCAGATCGAGGCCGCGCGCCGCATCTGGCGTGAGGGTTTCATCGCCGAGGCATTGGTCGCCGCGTCCGCGCGGCCGACCATGGACACCTCCGGCGAGCGGCACGTCGGCACGCTGACCGGCGACGACCTCGCGAATTTCAGTGCGTCGTACGAGAATCCGGTCACCTACACCTGGAACGGCTGGACTGTCGCGAAGCCGGGTCTGTGGAGCCAGGGCCCGGTCATGCTGCAACAGCTGGCACTGCTGCCGGAACGGCTGGAGTACGGCACGCCGGAGTACTACCACACGCTGATCGAGGGCTCGAAGCTCGCGATGGCCGACCGTGAGGCCTGGTACGGCGACAGCACCCAGGTCTCGCTCGCGACGCTGCTTTCGCCTTGGTACAACGCGCAGCGCAGCGCGCTGATCGGCCCGCAGGCCTCCTTCGATCTGCGCCCGGGCAGCCCGGACGGCCAGCGGCCCCGCCTGAGCGGCTACGTGCAGACCAATTCCGTTGACGCCGTTGACGTTCCGCTGGGTGCGGGCGAGCCGACGGTGGCCACCTCCGGTGCTACCCGCGGCGACACCTGTCAGCTCGATATCGTGGACCGCTGGGGCAATATGATCGCGGCGACGCCCAGTGGCGGCTGGCTGCAGTCCAATCCGGTGGTACCCGAGCTCGGTTTCCCGCTCGGCACCCGACTACAGATGGCCTGGCTGGAACCGGGCCTGCCCAATTCGCTCGCACCGGGCCGCCGCCCGCGCACCACGCTCAGCCCGTCGCTGGCATTGCGCGACGGCGAGGCGGTGATGGCTTTCGGTACGCCGGGTGGCGATCAACAGGATCAGTGGAGCCTGCATTTCTTCCTCGCCGTGGCGATGCGCGAGAAAGTGCGCGGCGGCCTCGATCTGCAGGGCGCGATCGATGCACCGAACTGGCATCAGGAAAGTTTCCCGGGCTCGTTCTATCCGCGGGCGATGAGCCCGGGTGCGGTGATCGTCGAGTCGCGGATCGGCACCGAGGTGATCTCCGACCTGGAACGACGCGGTCATCGCGTGACGGTGGGCCCGCCGTGGTCGGAAGGCCGGTTGTGCGCGGTAGCTCGCGACCGGGAGAACGGTGTACTTTCAGCTGGAGCCAATCCCCGTGGCATGCAGGGCTACGCCGCGGGACGATAACTGAATATTTAAGCGGAGAATAGCGGTCCGGATGCGCCGGACCGCTATTTGTCGTGTCATTGATAAGTTCGCTTTGATTGATCCGATGACGCAAACAAGAACAATCTACGAAAACGAATACCCGCCGAGAAAAGTGCGAAACGTTGAAGTATCTTGTAGCGCATGCTCGCTCGCTTCACACGGATGCTGGTGCTCGGCGTAACCGCCGTCGCCATCGCCTCCTGCGCACCCGTACAGCACCCCGCTGGAACGGCAACGCACACAGATGATTACGGCACACCCGTGGGATCGCAGCCGGTACGTGAAGGCGGCGACCTGGTGATGGGCCTCTCCTCCGAACCCGACAAGCTCGACCCGACTACCTCCAGTTCGTTGTACACGCGTTTCGTGATGAACTCGATCTGCGAGAAGCTCTACGACAACGACTCGTCCGGAAACCTGGTGCCGCAGTTGGCCACCGCGCTGCCGACCGTTTCCGAAGACGGGCTGACGGTCACCATTCCAGTGCGTGAAGGCGTCAAATTCGCCGACGGCGCTCCGTTCGACGCAGCCGCGGTGCAGACCAGCCTGCAGCGGCACTTCAGCATGAAGGGCTCGCAGCGGACGAGCGAAATGGGTCCGGTCGCGGCCATCGAGACCGCCGATCCGACGCACGTTGTGATTCGCTACAAAAAGCCGTTCGCGCCGATCACCGCCGCGCTCGCCGACCGGGCCGGAATGATCATGTCCCCGGTCGAACTCGCGAAGGACGAGGGCAAGAACTTCTCCGATCACCCGGTGTGCGTCGGGCCGTTCAAGTTCGTCAAGCGGGTGCCGCAGACCTCGATCGAGGTGGTCCGCGACCCGCAGTACTACGACGCGAAGAAGGTGCACCTCGACCGGGTGACCTACCGGATCATCACCGATGCCAACATCCGCGCGGCGAATCTGCGCTCGGGTGATATTCAGGTCGCCGACACCATCTCGCCGCAGGACGTCGACGCGCTGGCCAAGGACCCGGACCTGCGAGTGCTGCAATCCGGTTCGCTCGGTTTCAACGGCGCCTATATCAATATCGGCAACGTCGATGGTGTTGGTAAGCCGACCAAGCAGATCGACACCCCGATCGCGAAGGATCCGCGGGTCCGGCTGGCCTTCTCGCTGGCCACCGACCGGAAGACATTGGTCGACACGGTCTTCAACAACTGGTTCGAGACGGCCTGCTCAGGCATCGTGCCGGGCAGCACGTTCGCGACCGAAGCCGGAGTCGCCTGTCCCGCCTATGATCCGCAGCGGTCGAAGCAATTGCTCACCGAGGCCGGAGTGCAGCAGCCGTACCCGGTGACGCTGCAAGTAACGAATACCCCTGACCAGCTCCGCTATGCACAGGCCTGGCAGGCGAGCCTCGCGGCAGGCGGATTCGACCTGAAGATCGTGCCCACCGAGTACGCGACCCTGTTGGACGTGCAGAAGCGCGGCACCTACGAGGTGCTCTACCTCGGCTGGTCCGGACGGCTCGATCCGGACGCGAATCTCGCCAAGTTCCTCACCACCGGCTCGGCTGGAAATTACGCCGGATACAGCAACCCCGCACTGGACGACTTGTTCGGAAAGGCCGCCCGCGCCACCGACCCGAAAGAGCGTGCCGAGCTGTACGGCAAGACAACGGCGTTGATCCAGGCGGACAATCCGTACGTCTACACCTACCGAATCCGGGTGCTCACCGTGCACACCACGAAGGTGACCGGCATCGAGGCGTACGCCGACGGTGTCATCCGCCTCGGTAAGGCCGCGTTCACGGACTCGAAGAGCTGAAAAGGCGCGGCGCAGCGCAATAGCTGAACACCGAACGGGAATAGCGGTCCGGAGTCGCCGGACCGCTATTTTCCGTATCGATTTCCGCCCGCCTTCATTTCGTTCAGTGGCGGTTAAGAGAACAATGTACAAAAAGAAACGGTGGTGGCGAAAAATGCAGCGTGTTGAAGTATGTTGTAGCCCATGCTCGTTCGCTCCACTCGGATGGCGGTCCTCGGTGTCGTCGCCGCCGTCCTCGCTGCCTGCGCACCGACGCAACACGCCACCGAGACCGCAACGCACGTCGACGATTACGGCACACCCATAGGCACGCAGCCGGTGCGTGAGGGCGGTGATCTGGTGATGGGCCTGTCGAACGAACCCGACAAGCTCGATCCGACCACTTCCAGCTCGCTCTACATGCGCTATGTGATGAGCACGATCTGCGAGAAGCTCTACGACAACGACGCGTCCGGAAACCTGGTGCCACAGTTGGCCACCGCGCTCCCGGATATCTCGTCGGACGGCCTCACTGTCACCATTCCGGTGCGCAGCGGGATCCAGTTCGCCGACGGCACCCAGTTCAACGCCGACGCCGTCGAGACCAGCTTGCGGCGGCACTGGAAGATGGAAGGCTCGCAGCGCACCGGCGAGATGGGTCCGATCGACGAGATCGAGGCCGCCGACTCCAACCACGTGGTGATCAAGTATAAAGAGCCGTTCGCGCCGCTCACCGCCGCGCTCGCGGATCGCGCCGGGATGATCATGTCGCCTGCCGCGCTGAAGGAGTCGGACAAGAACTTCGGCGATCATCCGGTGTGCGTCGGGCCGTTCAAGTTCGTCAAGCGGGTGCCGAATACCTCGATCGCCGTCGCCCGCGACCCGCTGTACTACGACGCGAAGAACGTGCACTTCGATTCGATCACCTATCGGATCGTGGCCGATGCGAAGACGCGTGCGGCGAATCTGCGCTCCGGTGACATCCAGGTCGGCGACACGATCTCACCGATGGACATCGACGGGTTGGCCAAGCTGCCGCAACTACGCGTCCTGCAATCGGGATCGTTCGGCTTCCAGGGCCTGTATCTCAATATCGGCAATGTCGACGGCGCGGGCAAACCGGTCAAGCCGATCAACACCGCCATCGCGAAGGACCCACGGGTCCGGATGGCGTTTTCGTTGGCCACGGATCGGGAGTCACTGGTCAAGAAGGTATTCCACAACTGGTACGACATTGCCTGCACACCGATCGCGCCACGTACCTCCTACGCGACGCGAGCCAGTACTGCCTGCCCGCTCTTCGACCCGGAACGATCCAAGGAGCTGCTCCAGGAGGCGGGTGTGCAACTGCCGTATCCCGTCACGATGCAAGTCACCAACACACAGGACTATCTCCAGTACGCGGAGGCGTTGCGGGACAGTGTCGCGCAGGGCGGGTTCGACCTGCGGATCGTGCCGACCGAATACTCGGCCATGTTGGACGCGCAAAAGAAGGGCACCTACGAGGCCCTGTTGCTCGGCTGGTCGGGCCGTCTCGACCCGGATGGCAACACCGCCCGATTCCTGACCACCGGCTCGAGCGGTAACTACAGCGGATACAACTCACCCGCCCTGGACGACCTCCTCGGCTGGGCCGCACACAGTACGAGCGCCGCGCAACGCGGTGCGCTTTATGAGCAGGCGGTGCGGTTTATCGCACGGGAGAACCCGTTTATCTACACCTACCGCCTGCGTAACTTGACCGTGCACTCGACATGGGTGACGGGCATCGAGGTGTACGCCGACGGCGCTGTCCGGCTCGGCAAAGCCGCGTTCGTCGCGGATCGGAAGGGCTGAAAATCCATGTTGCAGTATGTGTTTCACCGTCTGTGGCAGTCCGCTGTCACGTTGGTGCTCGCGTCGATCGTGATCTTCATCGGGGTGCGCGCGCTGCCGGGTGATCCCGCCACGGTGATGGCGGGGGAGCAGGCCGATCCGGCGGCCATCGCCGCGGTGCGCGCCGACCTCGGGCTGGACCGGTCGCTGCCGGTGCAGTACTTCGAATTCGTCTGGCACGCACTCACCGGTGACTTCGGCCGGTCGATCCGCACCGGCACGCCGGTGATCGACATGATCGGCACCACGCTGCCGGTGACCGCGCAGCTCGCGGTGTACGCGATGATCATCGCGGTGCTGGTCGGCGTGATCGGCGGCGTGATCGCGGCGGTGTATCGCGGCCGCTGGCCCGAGTGGGTGGCCAACGGATTCTCGCTGGCCGCGCTGTCGGTGCCCACCTTCTGGGTCGGCATCCTCGCGGTGCTGTATCTGTCGGTGCACCTGAACTGGTTCCCCGCTTCCGGGTACGTCTCGCCGTTCGAGCATCCGCTGCGCGGCCTGTACTTCCTCACGCTGCCCGCGATCATCCTCGGTCTCGCGCACGCCGCGGTGGTGCAGCGCCAGACCAGGTCGTCGATGGTGGAGACGCTGACCGCCGACTTCGTCCGCACCGCGCGGGCCAAGGGGCTCAGCCGCCCCGCGGTGATCTTCCGGTTCGGCCTGCGCAACAGCCTGATCGTGGTCACCACGATCGTCGGCCTGCAACTCGGCGGGCTCATCGCGGGCGCGGTGGTCACCGAGCGCATCTTCAGCCTGCCCGGCATGGGCAAGCTGACCCTCGACTCGGTGTTCACCCGCGACTACCCGGTGATCCAGGCGGTCATCCTGGTGATCGCCGCGTCCTACATCGTGATCAACCTGCTGGTCGACGTGCTGTACACGGTGATCGACCCCCGCGTGCGAGTGTCCGGGAGGGCGCAGTGACTATTACCGATACTCCGGTCGTCGAGGCAAGTCCCGGCGTCGAGAAAAAGCCCCTGGAGACCCCGCCGCCGGCGGTGCGCGGTCGCGTGCTGCGCCAGCTGTTGCACAACCCGCTCGGCGTGGTCGGCGGGGTGCTGCTGCTGATCGTGATCTTCGTCGGCGTGTTCGCGCCGCTGCTCGCCCCGTATTCGCCGAGCGAGGTGCACTTCCCGACCCCGTTCCAGCAGCCCGGCACCGTCGGATTCCTTTTGGGCACCGACGATCTGGGCCGCGACATCCTCTCCCGCGTGCTCTACGGCACCCGCGCCTCGCTCGAGGTCGGCGTGCTGTCGGTGCTGTGCGCGGTGCTCATCGGCGTGCCGCTCGGCCTGCTCGCCGGGTACTGGCGGACGCTGGACATGATCCTGTCCCGGCTCTCCGACGTGCTGCTCGCGTTCCCGTTCATCATCCTCGCGGTCGGGCTGACCGCGATCAACGGCGGCGGGCTCGCCGACGCCGCGATCGCGCTCGGCATCGCCCAGGTGCCGATCATGATGCGGGTGGTCCGCGCGGAAACCTTGCGGCTCAAGGAGACCGACTTCGTGCTCGCCGCGAACACGATGGACGTGCCGTCCTGGAAGATCCTCGGCGAGCACATCCTGCCCAACTCGCTGGCGCCGATCATCGTGCAGGCCACGGTGATCATGCCGACCGCGGTGATCGGCGAGGCGATCCTGTCGTTCCTCGGGCTCGGCATCAAGCCGCCCGCGCCGAGCCTCGGCATCATGCTGTCCGACGCACAGCAGTACCTGACCCGCACGCCGTGGCCGGGCATCTTCCCCGGTGTGGCGCTCGCGCTCATCTGCTTGGGATTCAACCTCTTCGGCGACGCCCTGCGGGATGCGCTCGACCCGAAGACACGGCGCTGAAGGAGCCCGAATGAATACAGTATCGCCTAGCGATTCCACGAGGGGCGGCGGTCGGGTGGCGGGTGGGCCAGAACCACTTTTGGAGATCAGTGATCTGCGGGTGTCCTTCGGTGACGTGACCGCGGTGCACGGCGTGGACCTGGTCATCCAGCCGGGGGAGCGGGTCGCGGTGGTCGGTGCCTCCGGATCCGGCAAGTCCACCATGGCGCACTCGATCATCGGCCTGCTGCCCGGCTCCGGCCGGGTGACCGGCGGCAGCATCAAGTGGCGCGGTGCGGACATCACGCACGCCGAGGAGAAGCGGCTGCGCGCGTTGCGCGGCAAAGAGATCGGGCTGGTGCCGCAGGACCCGATGTCCAACCTGAACCCGGTGTCGCGGGTGGGTCGGCAGGTGTCGGAAACCCTGCTGGCACACAAGCTCTGCACGCGCAGCGAGGCGAAGGAACGGGCGATCGAGCTGCTCGGGCAGGCGGGTTTGCCCGAGCCCGCGCGCCGGGCACGGCAGTACCCGCACGAGTTCTCGGGCGGTATGCGGCAGCGTGCGCTGATCGCGATCGGCCTGGCCTGCCGGCCGGATCTGCTGATCGCCGACGAGCCGACCTCGGCGCTGGATGTGACTGTGCAGCGGCAGATCCTGGATCATCTGGAGAAGTTGACGCAGGAGCTCGGCACCGCGTTGCTGCTGGTTACCCATGATCTGGGGCTGGCGGCCGAGCGGGCGGACCGGGTGGTGGTGATGTCGGACGGGCGGATCGTCGAGTCCGGGCCCGCGCGGCAGGTGCTGACGGATCCGCAGGAGGAGTACACGCGGCGGCTGGTCGCGGCGGCGCCCGCGTTGATCGCGCCGCGGCGTGCTGATCCGGTTGTGGTGGATGAGGTGCTCGAGGAGAAGGCTGCGGTCGGCGAGGCCGATGGCGGCGAGGGTGCTGTTGCGGCCGATCAGGCCGTTGCTGCGGCCGCTGACGAAACGGCTACCGGCGGTACGGATTCCGACGCGAAGTCGGCCGAGGACGAGACTGCGGCCGCGGACAACGCTGCCGACGAGCAGGCGATCGACGAGAAGGCTGTCGACGGCAAGGTCGCCGTCAAGAAGGCGGCCAAGGGTAACGGCAAAGTGGTTACCGAGAAGGTAGTCGCCGAGGGCACCGACAGCGCGGCCGCTGCCGAGAAGTCTGCTGACGACGAGGGTGCCGAAGTCGCTGCCGAGAAGGCTGACGACAAGTCGGCCGACGTGGCGGCTGCTGGCGATGCGGGCGATGAGAAGTCTGCGGACGACAAGTCGGCCGACGCGACTGCTGCTGACGACGCAGCTGGAGAGAAGGTTGCCGAAGGCAAGTCGGCAGACGCCGACGCTGCCGACGAGAAGGCTGCCGACGGCGAGGTCGCTGCCTCGAAGGCTGTTGACGACGCCGTGGCCGAGGAGAAGGTCGACACCGCGAAGGTGTCCGCCGCCGAAGCCGCCGCCGTCACGCCGTCGAATGCGGTGCCCGCCAAGGATTCCCCGATTCTCGAGGTCTCCGGCATCAGCAAAGAGTATCGCATTCGCGGTCGCGGTGGGGTGCTGCGCGCGGTCGACAACGTGTCGTTCACGATCGCCCGCGGCCGCACCACGGCGATCGTCGGCGAGTCCGGCTCGGGCAAGACCACCACCGCGCGGATGGTGCTCGGCCTGGTCACCGCCACCTCCGGCACTATCAAGCTGAACGGTGTCGACATGGTCGGGCTCAGCGGTGCGCCGTTGCGCGCGGCGCGGCTGTCGATGCAGCCGGTGTTCCAGGACCCGTACGCCTCGCTGGACCCGATGTGGACGGTCGAGCGGCTGATCGCGGAACCGTTGCGCGCCTTCGGCATCGGCGATCGCGAGGCCCGCCGCAAGCGGGTCGCGGAACTGCTGGAGCAGGTGGCGCTGCCCGCCGCGATGGCGCACCGGTACCCGAACGAGCTGTCCGGTGGCCAGCGCCAGCGCGTCGCGATCGCCAGGGCACTGGCCATCGAGCCGCAGCTGGTCGTGTGCGACGAGGCGGTGTCGGCGCTGGATGTGCTTGTGCAGGACCAGATCCTGACGCTGCTCGCGTCACTGCAGGAGCGGCTCGGCGTCAGCTACCTGTTCATCTCGCACGACTTGGCCGTGGTTCGCGCGCTGGCCCACGAGGTCGTCGTGATGCGGGACGGCCGGGTGGTGGAACAGGGTCGGGTCGAGGATGTCCTCACCGCGCCCGCCGACCCGTACACGCGTCAACTGCTGGCCGCGATCCCCGGCACGGGTGTCCTCAGTGGCGGCGTGTCCGGCGACGACGACGAGGACGTCGCAGCTGCTGTCGATAGTGAACTGGCTGCCAAAGTCTAAGGACCGCAGCCGAACCCAACCCCCGCGTCGCGGCTGACTACGCGACGCGGAAACAGCCGCCCCGACCCATCCGTGGGTCGGGGCGGCTCGTTGTGCACATCCTCGCCGCAGGCGTTTGTTCTACTCGGAGACGATCGCGACGGCGTCGATCTCGACGAGCATTTCGGCGCGGGGCAGGCCCGTGAAAACGGTGGTGCGGCTGGGCAATACGTCACCGGTGGTGTTGGCGTTGACGAACTCGCCGTAGGCCTCGTTCATCGCGCCGAAGTCGTCGCGGGTGGTCAGGTAGACGCGCAGCATCACCACATCGTCGAACGTCGCCCCGCTCGCGTCGACGATCGCCTTCACATTCTGCAGCGTGCGGATGGTCTGTGCCGCAACGTCACCCGGGTACAGGTACTCGTTGGTCACCGGGTCCACCGGACCCTGTCCAGAGACCTGCACGAACGGCCCCTTGCGCACGCCCTGGGAGAACGTGTGCGCGGGTGCGGGCGCGTCGGTGGTGCGGACGGCGATCTTCTCACTCATGGTCAGCCTTTCGTGGATGTGGTTGCGCGGCCGGGGATCCAGCCGAGCTCGGCGGAGATGGCGTCGGCCGCCGCGCGAACACGCGGCAGTTCGGCCAGCACCTGGTCGTGGTCGAGCAGCATGTCCGGCACCGACATGGAGACCGCGGCGACCACCGCGCCGGTGCCGTTGCGCACCGGGACGCCGATGCAGTTGACGAAGCTCTCGTGTTCCTCGTGGTCCTCCGCATAACCAAGCGCGGCAACCTTTTCCAGCTCGATCAGGTAGCGCTCGGGAGTGCGGATGGTCCGTTCGGTGAACGGGTGGAAGTCGATCTTGTCGGCGATGATCCGCCATTCCGACCGGGGCAGCGCCGAGATCAGCACCTTGCCGACGGCGGTGCAGTGCAGCGGCGCCGGGCGGCCGACCCGCGAGTACATGCGGACGCTCTGGGTGGCGTCGAGCTTGTCGATGTAGATGACATCGCCGGACTCGTAGGTGGCGAGGTGGATCGTCTGTTTGGTGTCGGCGTTCAACGCGCTCAGGTGCGGTCGCGCGAGGGTGCGCACGTCGCGCTGCTCCAGGGTGCGGTTGGCCAGTTCGAACAACCGCGACCCGAGCACGTACCGGTGCTGGCTGTCGTGGGTGACGAAGCGCTGCGCCTCCATCGTTTGCAGCAGTCGCAGCACCGTCGACTTGTGCACGCCGAGCTGGGTCGCCAGCTGGTCCAGCGATCGCGAATCCTCGCCGAGCGCAACAAGAATGGTCAACGCACGCGACAAACTCTGACTCATGACTGCGACTCGCTAGCTTTAAGGTGACTCATGAGGCCACATTCTGATTGACGCTGTCGTTGTAATGCAGCTCGGCCCAGGCGTTTTCGTCCACACTGGCCAGTCGCTCCAGTATCTCCGGTGCGGGCAGCACGGCACCGTCGCCGGTTCCGGTCAATGCCGCTGCGGCACAGAGGTGCCCGAATCGCAACCGCTGCACCAGCGGTCGTCCATGTAGTAACGCGGCGAGGTAGCCGCCGGCGAACGCGTCGCCCGCGCCGATCCGTTCGGTGATCTCCAGCCCGAGGGCCGGGACCTCGACGCGCTCGGTACCGGCGAATCCGGTGACCGTGTGCGCGTCGTTCTTGACGATCAGCTGCGCGGGTTCCGGGAACAGCGCGCGCAGCTCGTCGGAGTCGTCGGTGCCGAACACCGCACCGGCCTCGTCGGCGCCGAGAAAGACCACATCGCTGCCGCGGACGTGGCGCGCGAGCACCTCGGCGGCCAGTTCGCCGCGTCCGGCCCACAGCGCGGGCCGGAAGTTCAGGTCGAAGCTCACCAGCCTGCCGTCGCGGGGGAGCGCGAGCAGCGCCTCGGTGAGGCCGGTCGCCGACTCCGAGAGTGCGGTGGTGATCCCGGTGAAGTGGATCAGGCGGCATTGCGCGAGCAGCTCGGCCGCCGCGGTCGCCGCGAGATCGGCCGGGGAGAGCGCACTCGCCGCCGAGCCCGTCCGGTAATAGAGCATGCGGCTCGCCCGGTCGGCCAGATCGGTGGCCTTGCCCGAGCCGCTGCCGCGCTCCTTGACATACACGGCGGTCGGTCTGCCGGGATCGGTGACGACCGCCGACACGTCGACGCCGTGGGCCGCCAGGTGTGTGACGAGATATCGGCCGAACCCGTCGTCGCCGACTCGGGACAGCCACGCGGTGTCGACACCGAGCTGGCGCAGCACGGTGGCCACGTTCGCCTCCGCGCCGCCCGCGGTCCGTTCGAAGCTCTCTGATTCCTCCAGCGGTCCCGGCTGCGCCACCAGCACCGCGAGTCCCTCGCCGACGGTTACCGCCCTCGAGCGGGTCGACGTAGGCCACGTCACACCGATCTCCTTTCTGTGCTTGCGGCCACCGGCCATCCCGTGCAGAATAACCACACGAAACACGATGCGCAACAAGCATTGCAAAATATGCAATAGCAATACGCTATGCATAATGAGGTGAATTCGCTGGGAAGGAATGCCGTGGCGATCGACGAAGACGTCGTAGCAGGACTCGGAGACCGGAAGATCGGTCCCGAGCACAAAGGGCTGCCGCCGGCCGCCTGGGGGCGCACCGTGCGCGAATTCCTCGCCACCGCACCGAGTCTCGACCAGTTCGAGACGCCGCTGCTCACCATCGACCGGTCCGCCGTCGCGGCGAACATCGCCGTCATGGCCGAATGGGCAAGTGCCGCAGGTGTGCAGCTCGCGCCGCACGGCAAGACCACCATGTCACCGCAGCTGTGGGCACAGCAGCTGGCCGCGGGGTGCTGGGGTATCACGCTGGCTACCATCTGGCAGGTGCAGGTGGCGCGATCCTTCGGCGTCGGCCGGGTGCTGCTGGCCAACGCGCTGGTCGATCCGGTCGGATTGCACTGGGTGGCGGCCGAATTGGCCGAGAATCCGGCTTTCGAGTTCGTCTGCTGGGCGGACAGCGTCGAGACGATCGAGCTGATGGACGAGCACCTGCGGTCCGCGCCGGGCTCGGCGAAGGTACGGGTACTCGTCGAACTCGGTGGGCCACATGGTCGTACCGGTGCGCGGACCATCGAAGAGGCGCACGCCGTCGCGGCGGCAATCACCGGCGCACAGCGGCTGACGCTCGCCGGTGTGGGCGGCTATGAGGGCGCGCTCGCGCACGACCGCACCGCCGACGCCACCGAGACGGTGCGGCATTACCTCGACCAACTCGCCCGCCTGCATCGCGAGCTCGCCGCCGCCGGACAGTATCCGGACGGCGCGATCGTGACCGCGGGTGGCAGTGCCTACCAGGACCTGGTCGTCGAACGGCTGGCCGGTCTCGCCGATGAGCAAGGCGCGCAGGGTGTTCCGACCTCGGTCGTGCTGCGCTCCGGGGCCTACATCATCCACGACGACGGCTTCTACTCGGGCATCTCGCCGTTCGCCGCGTCGCGCAGTGCGACGCCGCTGCGTTCGGCCATGCACGGCTGGGCGCGCACCGTCTCCCGTCCGGAGCCGGAGTTGGCGCTGCTGGACGCGGGCAAGCGCGACCTGCCCTATGACGAGGGCCTTCCGGTGCCGCAATATGTTGTGGGAAAGGAAGCTTCGGCAGTCGACCCGGCGGCGACGGTCTCCGCGCTCAACGATCAGCACACGTTCCTGCGCCTGCCTGCCGGAACCGCGCTGCCGGTGGGTTCGGTGGTGCGGTTGGGCCTGTCGCACCCGTGTACCGCGTTCGACAAGTGGCGGCTCATCCCGGTGATCGATGACGCCGACGCGTCATCTCCACGGGTCGTCGACCTCCTGCATACGTTCTTCTGACGAGCCGATGACCATGACGGACTTACTCTTTCGCGACATCGACATCATCGATGGCACCGGTTCGCCGCGCTTCCGCGGCGATGTGCTGGTCGAACAGGGGCGCATCGCGCGGATCGCCGAGCCGGGCAGTATCGGGGGCGCCGAGCGTGTCATCGATGCGGGACCGGGCGCGGTGCTGTGCCCTGGTTTCATCGACATGCACGCCCACTCGGATCTGCATCTACTGACCGAGCCGGGCCACTTCCCGAAGATCAGCCAGGGCATCACCACCGAGCTCATCGGGCAGGACGGCCTGTCCTACGCGCCGATCGACGATGCGACCCTCGCGGTGGTGCGCCGCCAGATCGCCGGATGGAACGGCAATCCCAGCGATCTGGACTTCTCCTGGCGCAGCGTCGGTGAGTACCTGGATCGGCTCGATCGCGGGATCACGCCCAACGCGGCCTATCTGGTGCCGCAGGGCACACTGCGGCTGCTCGTGGTCGGCGCGGACCAGCGTCCGGCGACGGCCGAGGAGATCGGCCGTATGCGGGAACTGCTGGCGCAGGGCCTGCGTGAGGGTGCGGTCGGCATGTCCAGCGGGCTCACCTATACGCCCGGAATGTATGCCGACACCGGGGAATTGGCGGCCCTGTGCCAGGTGGTCGCCGAGTTCGGCGGGTTCTACGCGCCGCATACCCGGTCGTATGGGGCGGGCGCGCTCGAGGCCTACGCGGAGATGATCGGCCTGGCCCGAACCACCGGGGTCGCACTGCATCTCACGCACGCCACGATGAACTTTCACGTGAATCGTGGGCGGGCACCGGAATTCCTGGCGCTGATCGACGCGGCGCGGGCCGAGGGGTGTGACATCACCCTGGACACGTACCCGTATCTGCCCGGTGCGACCACCCTTTCGGCGCTGCTGCCGAGTTGGGCGATGTCCGGCGGGCCGGATGCGGCGCTGGCCCGGCTCGACGATGCCGAGGCGCGGGCGCGAATCGCCGTGGATGTGAACGTGAACGGGTCCGACGGTTGTCACGGCGTGACAGTGGAATGGGAGACCATCCAGATCGGCGGCGTGGCCAACGCCGAACTGGCGGGATACGTCGGAAAGCGGGTCGACGAGATCGCCGCGGAACGGGGCATGGCACCGGTCGATGTGTTCTTCGATCTCTTGCGCCGCGACCAGTTCGCGACCAGCATCCTGCAGCACGTCGGACATGAGGAGAACGTGCGCGCGATCATGGTGCACCCCGGGCACATGGGCGGCAGCGACGCGTTGCTCGCACCGGCGCGCCCGCACCCGCGCGCCTGGGGCACCTTCCCGCGCTACCTCGGCCACTATGTTCGTGAACTCGGCCTACTCGAACTAGAAGACTGCGTGCACCACCTCACCGGTCGGCCCGCCGATCGGTTGCGGCTGCGTGATCGCGGGCTCGTATTCACCGGGTACGCCGCCGATTTGGTGGTGTTCGATCCGAACACCGTCGTGGACACCGCGACCTTCGACAACCCGAAACAGCAGGCGCGCGGCATCCAGCACGTGCTGGTCAACGGTGAGTTCGCCATCGAAAACGGCGCGCCCACCGGGACACTCGCCGGACGTGCGCTGCGCATGGACGCTTCGCGGAAGGAGACATATTGAGTACCTCGGCCATGCAGGTGATCCGCGCCGATCGCGTGCTGAGCGTGGTTCGCGCGCCCGAGATCCCCGATCCGGTCGCGCTCGCCGAAGCGCTTGCGTCGTCCGGTATTCGGGCGCTGGAGCTCACCTTCACCACGCCGGGTGTGCTCGGCTATCTCGCCGCCGCGCGCGCGGCCGAGGATGCAGTTATCGGTGTCGGCACGGTGCTCACCGGTGAACAAGCCAAGGCCGCCATCGACAGTGGCGCGCAGTTCCTGGTGACCCCGGGTCTGCGCGTGGAGGTGGCGGAAGTCGCCGCGCAGCACGACATTCCGGTCGTGATGGGCGCTTTCACCCCGAGTGAGGTGCTGACCGCGCTGGATCTCGGTGCGGCCGCGGTGAAGATCTTCCCGGCCAGGGCGCTCGGCCCCGGCTACCTGAAGGACCTGCGTGGTCCGTTCCCTGACGTGGCGCTCATCCCTTCGGGTGGCGTCAACGCGGGTAATGCCGCCGAATTCCTGGCCGCGGGCGCAGTTGCCGTCACGGCCGGAACCGACGTTGTTGCCCCTTCCGATGTCGCAGCGGGCCGCTGGTCCGAAATCGCTTCGCGTGCGGCATCGTTCGTTCGATCCATGAATTGAGAGGTCCACAGTGAGCGAGCGTCAGCGAGCGAACCAAAAACACAGTGCGCAGGTGCGCACGACGGAGCCGAGCGCTAGCGAGGCGGAGTCGTGAGCGCCACCGTAGATTGGCTGCGCACCACCACCCCGGGGCTGCTTGTGCTCTGCGGGCTCGCGATCGCTGTGTTGCTGTTCGCCATCATCAAGGTCAAGCTGGAGCCGTTCATCGCGCTGCTGCTCACCGGACTAGCGCTGGCGCTCGCCGCCGGGCTACCGGTGTCGAAGATCGTCGGCACGGCGATCAAGTCCGGTGACTCCATCCTGGAGACCGGCTTCGGTGGCATCCTCGGGCACATCGCGGTGATCATCGGGCTGGGCACGGTGCTCGGTGCGATCCTCGAAAAATCCGGTGGCGCCGATGTTCTGACCCGCAAACTGCTGGACCTGTTCGGTGAGCGGGGCGCTCCGGTGGCGATGGGCCTGCTCGGGCTCATCTTCGGCATCCCGGTGTTCTTCGACATCGGCATCTTCGTGCTCGCGCCGCTGATCTACGTGGCCGCCAAGCAGGGCGGTCGTTCGCTGGTGCTGTACGCCATGCCGATGCTGGCCGGACTGTCGATGACGCACGCGTTCCTGCCGCCGCACCCGGGGCCGGTAGCGCTGGGTGGCCTGCTCGGGGTCAGCCTAGGCTGGCTGATTCTCATGGGATTCATCTGCGGTATACCGGGATTCATCGCCGCGGGCATCGTGTGGGGTAGCTACATCGGCAAGCGCATCCACGTCGAGGTGCCCGAAGAATTTCTCGTCACCAAGGACGAGGCGGAGACCGCTCCCGATGAGGGGGAGCGGGTTTCCGATGGTTCCGGCGGCGTGGCCACCAAGACCGTGACCGCGACACCGCCGTCGGTCGGCCTGATCGGCGCGATCATCGCCATCCCGTTGATCCTGATCCTCGGTGCCACCTTCGGTACCCAGTTGCTGGACAAGAACTCTCAGGTGCTGCAGGTGCTGACGTTCTTCGGTACGCCCGCGGTGGCGCTGCTCATCGCGGTGCTCGTCGCCTTCTACGTGCTCGGCGTGCGGCGCGGCTCCACCGTGCAGGAACTCAGCCAGCTCACCGCGGAATCGCTGCGGCCGGTCGGCATGCTGCTCCTGGTGGTCGGCGCGGGCGCCTTCTTCGGAAAGGTCATCTCCGCCACCGGAATCGGCACCGCCCTCGCCGACACCATGTCCGCGGCAGGCCTTCCCGTGATCGTGCTGGCCTACATCATCAGCTGCGGTCTGCGCATCGCCCAGGGCTCGGCCACCGTCGCCATCGTCACCACCGGCGGCATCGTCGCTCCGCTGGTGGCCAGCGGCGGCTACTCCCAAATGTCGATCGCCCTGATCGCCATGGCCATCGCCGCGGGCTCGATCATCCTCAGCCACGTCAACGACGGCGGCTTCTGGATCATCGCGAAGTTCTTCAACATGTCCGTCAAACAAACCCTGCAAACCTGGACCGTCCTCGAAACCATCCTCTCCGTAGTCAGTTTCGCGGTAGCGGCAATCCTGTTCGCCATCGTCAGCTGACCCTGACGGTGAAGTCCTAACGGGGATGGACAGCCAGCGGATACTCCCGCCGGCTGTCCATCCCCGTATCGGCGTACCGGGCCCGTTACTGCCGGACGAAATCACTCTTCACGTGTTCGGCATCGCGGACGCCTCCACCGGTTTCGCGAGAGAGGCGACCGACCGCGCGGCCCACCGTGTTGCGCACCGCGAGGCCTGGTCGGGTGCCGGGCACCATGAGTCTGGCGAGCAGGCCGACGCGTCGCTGGCGCGGTCGCACTTCGCGGCGCAGCCGCGACTCGTAGGCGGCGAAGGCACGGGTGTGATCGCCGTGGTGGGCGGCGAGTTCTTCGGCGAGGGCATACGCTCCTGCCATCGCCAGGCTGGACCCGTCGCCCAGCAGAGCGGTGGCCGCCGCGGCGTCCCCGGCCAGGACGACCCGGTCGCGGGACCACGAGGGCATCCGGACGGTCGTCAGGGGGTCGAAGAACGGGGCCGGGTGGTCGAGGTAGGCCGCCACGAGTTCCGGTGCCCGCCAACGCATGTCGGCGTACGCGTCGGCCACGGTTTGCTTGTGCAGAGCGATGTTCTTGCGGTCGTGGGGCGCCAGTCGTGCGGCTCGGAAGGTGAAGATCGCGAGCGGCGTGGTGCGCGCAGGGTGCACGACCAGCATCCGGTTCGGCACGGTCAGCATCGTCAGCTCGCTCGGGTCGTCGATGGCGTCGGGTGCCAGCGGGACGGTCGCGCCGTATAGACCCAGGTCGCGCACGAACTGCCGCTCGGGCCCGAACACCAGACGCCGTGTGGTGGAGTGCATCCCATCGGTACCGACCACCAAGTCGAAACGCCGTGGCGCGGACCGTCGAAAGGTGACGTCGACCCCGAATTCGTCCTGATCGAGTGCGGTGACCGTGTCGTCGAACACGAACTCGGCATCGCCGCGCGCCGACCGATGGAGTACCTCGGACAGGTCGGCCCGGGTCACCTCGACCGTCGGCGACCCGCCCGAAGCGGGAAGTCGCAGGACTCGCTTGCCCGCCGGGTCGAGCAGGGTCAGCGACCGATTGCGGGTGGCGAGCTCGCGCAGCTGCGGCAGGATGCCCATCCGCTCGGCCACCGGTATCGCGGGCCCCTGCACGACGATCGCGCTGCCACCGGAGCGCAGCTGCCGGGCCTGCTCGACGACGGTCGGCCGGTATCCATTCCGGGCGAGCCAGTACGCGAGCGCGGGCCCGGCGATTCCGGCACCGACTATCAGCACCTCGGGCTTCTTCATGACAAGACCTCTCGGAGCGCCGACGGCCGCATTGCCGGCCGTCTAGGTACGATGAATTTCGTACTCGAGTAGAGCACGCCGCTAAGGTACGATGCAAGACGTACCTGAAGGAGGTGTCCGTGGCCGGGACGAACCTGGTCGGTCCAGCGGTCGATGCGCTCGAACTGGGCGTGGTGCTTCGCGCTCTCGCCGACGAGCACCGTCGTTCGGTGATGACGAAGCTGGCCGCCGACCGCACCGACAGCGAGCGAGGCTGTAACTCGTTCGACCTCCCGATCTCGAAGCAGACCCAAACCCACCACTTCCGGGTCCTGCGCGAAGCAGGCCTCATCGACGAGATCGACTACGGCAACCGCAAGGGCATCCGCCTACGACGCACGGACGTCGAGACCAGATTCCCCGGACTCCTCGCACTCCTGGAAGCCGAACGCCAGGACGGTATCTGAGCTATTCCCGCGCTCGAAGGCGGGCAAGGGCTGCGGCAATCAACGTGTGAGCCGCGCCGCCGGAAACTGACCGTGTTGCCAGCATGTCGAACAGACGTCCGTAGATGGCGATTTCACGCGGCTGCGTGATTGTCAGCTCTGCTGTAACCGCTTCGACTGTGACCAGGCGATTGTCGAACAAGACGAAGTTTGTGGCCTGCATCGGCGGCCCGGCGGCAGCCGGAATGATCCCCAGATGAACGCGAGGCAGCCCAGTGACCGCAAGAAGCCGGTCCAATTGCCCTGTCATGACTTGAATACCGCCAACCCGGGTAGACAATGCCTGCTCAGCTATGAGGATATGGAAACGCCTGTCGCCCTTATAGAGAAACTGTTGCCGCTCGATACGTCTGGAGACTGCCTCATCGACGTCGTCAGGGAGTCGATAGAAGGCGACGGAATGCTCGAGGATGCCTTCGGCATACGCTGCGGTCTGGAGTATGCCGGGAATGATCGTCGGCTGATAGATTCGCATCTGCTTCGACTGTTCGGCAAGTTTGACGGACTTTCGTTGCCCTTGCCTGAGCCCTGCGGCGTGTTGACGCCGATACTCCATGTATGCGGTATCGATGTGATGGACGGTCGCCAGCAGGTCTGGAAGCTGATCTTTCGCACCCGCATGTTCGCAGTAGGCGCGAACGTCAGCATCGGAGGGTTTCACCCTCCCGTATTCGATTTTCGATACCTTGGATTCATGCCATCCGCAGATGCGTGCGAGTTGGCGGCCGCTTATTCCGGCTCTGCGCCGGATCTCACGAAGCTGTGCCCCGAGAGCTTCTCGTGCGTCGTGGACACTTTCGGTCACCTCTGCATATCTACCGCATGCCCGGCAATATAGTCCCTGTATGGGGTCGCGAGCGGCCAAAGGCTTTGCTTCACCGTCCGGCAGCGGTCGGCAATACCGGGGTCGGTGGTGAGCGCAGATGCTCCGGCCGCGCGGCCGTTCATGTCTACGAGATTGAACACCACCCGCTCATCATCAAGGAGCCAGAAGTCATCCGCCGGCACCTGGTCGGCGCTGATCTGATGCCGGGGTAGGTATCGAATGTCTTCTCCGGCTCGGGCATTCAACACCGTCAGTGCGAGCAACCACCGTTGATAGTCGACATGTGGGACTGTGACCACGCGGATACGAGTCACTCGTACACCCCGAGTCGTCGTCTCCGACACAAGCCGTCCCCATGACTCGAACCAAGCATTGTCGTCTGGTTCGCCATCGAGGAAGCGCCGCAGGGGTTCCGACTCGTTCGGCACCGCGTAGGTGTCCGGCTCAGCGTCTCGTCGTCTGCGATCGGCCGACCGTTGAGGAGGAACGTCCCCCGGCCGGTATCGGTCAAGGTCGCACCGATATACGTATCCGGTTCGAGAAATCCCAGTAGGAGGTGCGGGATCTCGATCGTTCCCGGTGTGCTGGTCCGCCAGCCCTGCGCCAGGTAGCCATGGTCGGTGGCGTACAGGGTCGGGCAGTCGTTGTTGCCGGATCCACCTTTACCGAGGAATTTCAAAAGCATGACCTTGCCTCCTCTCTAGCGGTGTGCACAGCCTTTCCGTGCTGCTGTCAATGATCCCTCCAGCTAGTAGGTCTCGCGTGCTGATGACCACATCTCGGCAAGTTCTATCAAACTCGTAGACGGGCTGCCAGCAGTCTCATAACGTCGGTAGGCAGGCGCTCAGGGGCGGAGTAATCCTGGTCTTGATCCGCCAACCACAAGGGTCGAGCGAGGAGGCGGAACATGGTGCGGCGCTCACGAATTCAAGTGTTCGAAGGCGGGTTGATCGAGTTCGTCGAGTATGTGGATGACGAAGTCGGTGCCGACGATCACGGTCCTGGCGGCGATGAGCCCGACGGGTGCCCGGGTTCCGACCCATCGCAAAGAGGGTGGGCGGGGTGAGATCGAGTCGGAGGCCGCATGGGGCGCGCGACGAGGGTCATACTCGCGAACCAAGCTGCGGCTTACGCTCGTGACTATCTGAGAGGAGGGTTGCGAGATGTCCAAGGCGATCATTGTGGGCGGCGGAATCGGGGGCCTGGCCACCGCTATTGCTTTGCTTCGGCGCGGCTGGGAGGTGGAGGTGCTGGAGCGGGCGGCCGAGATCGCGGAGGTCGGGGCGGGGATTTCGTTGTGGTCCAACGCGCTTCGCGCATTGGATGCGCTCGGTCTCGGCGATCAGGTGCGATCGCATGCTGTCGAAGCAGGCTCGTCGGGTATTCGTGACCACAAGGGACGGTGGATTTCTCGGGTCGATACCGAGGCCATTCGCTCCCGGTTCGGCAGTCCGATCGTGATGCATCGCGCCGATCTGCTGGACGTCCTGCGCGCTGCACTGCCGGCGGCGACACTGCGCACCGGCATCTCAGTGACGGAGGCGCGGACCGACGGCACTGTCACGCACTCGGCCGGAACATCAACGGGCGACCTGGTTGTCGGCGCCGACGGCGTCCGCAGCGTCGTTCGTCGCGTCGTTAGCGGCGACATCGCTCCTCGTTACAGTGGTTACACCGCTTGGCGGTTGGTGGTCACGCCCGCGGAGCCGATCACCGGGCTCGGTGAAACATGGGGTCGCGGTGAACGGTTCGGCTACACACCATTATCCGGCGGCCGCGTCTACTGTTTCGCCGCCGCCAACATGCCGGCCGACACCACCGGCGGCGGCCTGGCCGAGCTGCGCCGGCGGTTCGGCACTTGGCACGACCCGATCCCGTCCCTGCTCGCGTTCGCCGAGGAATCCGCCGTCCTCAAGCATGACCTCTACGATCTGCCCGCACTGAAAACCTATGTCGCCGATCGCATCGCGCTGGTGGGAGACGCCGCGCATGCGATGACCCCCAACCTCGGCCAAGGTGCTTGCCAAGCCCTCGAAGACGCCGTCGTCCTCGCTCGCGTCGCCACCGACGACGCTGACCTGAACCGGTATGACCAAGAACGCAGACCCCGCACACAAATGCTGGTCACCCGGTCCCGCCGCATCGGCACCATTGCCCAGCTGTCGTCCCCTCCGATCGTAGCCTTACGCAATGCGGCGTTGCGCTTGATTCCCGCCTCGGCCCAGGCCAATTCTCTTGCGCCAGTTCTCGACTGGACCTGCTGACGGCGAGTCATCGTGATCTATCGAATGCGTATCTATCGGGCCGTCGAGGAGAATCTCGCGGTCTTTCACGACTTCTTCCGTGCTCACTTGCTGCCGGTCCAGCTGCGCCATGGTGCGCGGCTCGTTGGTCGGTGGGAGACCGAGGACGGGCGGGTTGTCGCCGTGTGGGAGTACGACGATGACCAGGCGTATCGGCGGATTCAGGCTGCTGTCGTGGCGGATCCGGCGACGCGTCGGGCGCAGGAGGTTCGTCGGACGCTACCTATGCTGTTCACGGCGCGGGAAGAGGTGTTCATGCGGGCAGCGCCGGAAGGGCTGGCCGGTCACGAATCATCCGATGGCGCAGGGTAATCCCTAAGGGTGGTAGCGGGCGTGCATTCGGGCTGCTGTCTGTGCCATCTGGGCCCGCAGTTCGGGGGGATCGAGGATTTCGGCGTATTCGCCGAGGGGCATGAGGCCGTGGGCCAGGACCTCGTAGGACTCTGAGGGGAGGGTTATTTCGACCCAGCCTTCGGCGTCGGGGGCGGTGGCCGAGGCGAGTGCTTCGGCGACGGCGGCCGGTTCGTTCATCAACCGGAGCATGGGTAGGTGGGTGGTGGCGATTCGGCAGCGGGCGCGCACGCGGAGCATCGATTGCGCGAAATCGTCTGCTGCCGTTGACCAATGGTCGGCGAGGTCGAAATCCATGGGGCGGTCGAAGGATTCGCTTGTCTGCTCGGCGGAGCGGATGCGGCTGACGCGGTAGGAGCGGATGGCGGTGCCGTCTCGGGCTACCAGGTACCAGGTGCCTGCCTTCATGACCAGGCCGAGTGGGTCGAGGGTGCGGTCGACGACTTTGTCTTTGCGGCCGTAGCGCACCCGCAGCTTGCGGTCGTGCCAGAGCGCGTCGGCGACGGTGTTCAGGGTGGGTGTTTCGTCGGGGCGGTGGAACCAGCCCGGTGCGTCGATGTGTACCCGTTCGGCGATTCGGGTTGCGCGGCCACGTAATTCGGGTGGGAGGGCGGCGAGCACCTTGAGCTGTGCGGTGGCCAGGACGGTACCGAGGCCGAGATCGGCTGCCGCGCCCGGTAATCCGGCGAGCAGCACGGCATCCGCCTCGTCGGTGGTCAGGCCGGTCAATCGGGTTCGGTAGCCGTCGACGAGCTGTACGCCGCCGGCGCGGCCCGGCTCGCTGTATACCGGCACGCCCGCGGCGGACAGCGCCTCGACGTCCCGGTACACGGTGCGCACCGATACCTCGAGCTCCTTGGCGAGCTCGCCGGCCGTGGATCGCCCGCGCGTTTGCAGGATCAGCAGCAGCTGCACCAGTCGACTTGCGCGCATGAATCGAGATTAGTCCTAAAACATGACATAAGATGTCAAGGATTGCTCGTACCGTCGACGACATGACCACTTGGAGCGAGTTCACCGCAGAAGCGCCGCACATCTCCGAGCTCTTTGTGCGCAGGTACACCGCCACCGGCTACCTGTGCATGCTCGGCACCCTCCGCTCGGACGGGTTCCCGCGGATCAGCCCGGTGGAGCCGCGGATCTTCGAGGACATGCTGGTGATCGCGGGCATGCCGGGCACGACGAAGTTCCGTGATCTGGCCCGCGATCCGCGATTCTGCTTGCACACCGCCACCATCGACACGAAGGTCAGCGACGGTGACGCGAAACTGTTCGGCACCGTCGTCGACCTTCCTGACAAGGAGGTCCATGACCGCTTCGCGCAGCAGCTGTTCGATGACATCGGGCTCGATCTTCGCGGTCAAGAGTTCGACCACTTCTACATCGCGGAGGTGAGCAGTGCGTCCACCGTCGAGGTCATCGATGACCACCTCGACATCACCATCTGGAAGCCGGGGCAGGGTGAACGGGTAGTGCGCAAGCACTGAGGCCGGTCAGCGCGCAGGCGTGAGCTGTGCGGCGATCGCCGCAGGGACCGGCACGCCACGTTTGCGGACCTCGTGTTGAAATCGTTGCACCAGTGGGTCGTTGGGCGTGCTGGTCAGGCAGACGACATCGCGGAAGATCGGCGGCCGCAGGCTGCGGACGACGCCGGGGAAGCTCGCGGACAGCGCGGTGGTCGGCACCAAGGCGGTGCCGAGGCCCGCTGCGGCGAGTTGCGCCGCGGTGGTCGCCTGCCTGGTGCGCGTCGCGGCGGTGAGCGTGACGCCGTGGGTGGCGGCGATGTCGTCGAGCCAGGCGCCGAGGCCGTTGTCCGGGTGATAGTGCACGATCGGTTGTGCGGCAATGTCTTTGAGGGGAATTGGTGTCGCGGTATCCGCCGCTGCCAGCGCGGCGACTATCTCCTCGCGTCCGATCACGGCCAGCGGCCCCTCCCACTGCGACGGTCGCGGTCCGATGCCCAGATCCGCCGCGCCCGCACCGACGAGCTCCGAAAGCGCGTCGGCACTGGTCATTTCGTGCAATGTGACGTGCACGTCCGGATGCCGCCGCCGCCACCCACGCAGCACCGGCGCGAGCAACCCCGCGGTCATGCTCTCCGCGCACGCGATGCGCAGCTGTCCCTGCGCGCCCGCCGCGACGGCCCGGCCGGTGGTCACCACCCGCTCGGCCGCCGCCAGCGCCGCCCGCGCATCCGCGACGATCGCCTGCCCTGCCGCTGTCGCCCGCACTCCGCGCGGCAACCGCTGCACCACCGGCGTGCCGATCTCCCGTTCCAGCGCCGCGAGCTGATGCGACAGTGCGGGCTGCGACATGTGCAGCCGGGCCGCCGCCTCGGTCACCGAACCGAAGTCGAGCACGGCGACGAGACATTCGAGCGCCCGCAACGTTGCCATTCGCAGATCCTATCGGAAAGCCAGAAAAGATCGATCTCACGACGGGATTGCACCGCCGCAGCACCACGTTGGAACTCGGTGAAGGGCAACCACTACCGAGGAGATACCCATGACAGGCTCGATGGACGGCAAGAAACTCGTCATCATCGGCGGCAACTCCGGCATCGGTCGGCAACTCGCCGCCGACGCCATCGACGCGGGTGCGACGGTCGTGCTGGCCGGGCGGGACCCACGAGCATCCGCCAGCGCGACCGTTGATCTCGGCGATGAGGAATCGATCGCGCGACTGGCGCAAGACGTAGGGGAAATCGACTATCTGGTGTCGGTCGCCGCCGACCACGCGAACGGACCGGTGACCGGCCTCGAGCGTGCCGCCGTGACAAGGGCATTCGATGCCAAGGTGATCGGACCGATCATGCTGGCCAAGCACTTCGGTCCGCGGATACGGGAGGGCGGCGCCATCCTGCTCTTCGCCGGAGTGGCAGCGTGGCGGCCCGCACCGGGCCGAGCGGTGATGGCGACGACAAACGGTGCCGTGAGTTTCCTCGCCGAGGCGCTGGCGGTGGAACTCGCACCGATTCGTGTCAACGCGCTGTCGCCAGGCATCGTCGACTCCGGCGCATGGGATGGCATGGGCGAGAACAAGAACGACTTCTTCGCCGGTATCGCCGCAGCCAATCCGGCCCGGCGCGTGGGCAGTTCGGCCGATATCGCAGCGGCGGCGCTACTCGCCCTCACGAATCCGTTCATGACCGGCACCACACTGCACGTCGACGGCGGCGGCCGCCTGGCATGAGATCCACGCTGGAGCGGTACGCTGCGCACGTTCTGTGCCGCCGAGCACGAAATCGGCAGCTGATTCATGCGCGGCGGGAGAACCTTTGCGCGGCAGCCGACTCGAGGTGTGATCGGTCAGCGGTCACTCGGCGCGGGGGATGCGGTTGAGCACCTCGGTGGCGAGTTGATCCGGATCGATGCCGAGCGCCTGCAGCGCGGGCCGCACGACCTCGTCTTCCTGCGCGAGGAGCCCGAGCAGCAAGTGCCCGGTATCGACTCTGCCGCTATTGGATTGACGCGCTTCGATATCGGCGCGCGCCAACGCTTTCTGCGCCTGCGTCGTGAAATGCGGGGTGACCGTGGCGGCGATCCGATACTTCGCGACGGCGCGCAGCGCCTGCCGTAGTTTGTCGTGCGTCAGACCCAGCGTGGTGACGGCGGCGCCGACGGGTGTCTCCGGATCGTCCGCCGCGGTGCTGGTCAGGGCAAGGAGTAAGTCGCTCGGTTCGATATGTGCGTGTTCGAGCTCCTGCGCTTCGCGCAGGCTGTTCTCCAGCGCCTTTCTGGCCTGTTTGGTGAACGGAATATGGCCCGACATGCTGTGATCCGTAGCCCCCGGCGTCAGCGCGATCTGCGCACGAGCGGTCGTCGGATCGATCCCCAACTCGGTCAGTGCGCGCGCGGTGGTTGCCGCGGAACCGATCTCGCAGGCGCGCAGGACGGCGAGCAGCATGTGCTCCGCGCCGATGTAGTCGTGACCGCGCTCGCGCGCCTCTTCTTGCGTCAACACGATGACCCGGCGGGCTTGATCGGAGAATCTCTCGAACATAGCGACCCCCTTTCGGCCGTTGGCCGCTGATTTCGATGGTAGTCAACAATGGGCAGCGGCTGGTCGATATGCGGGTGTCGAGTCGGCAGTCAATCGCGGTCGGTCAACGCGGCGCGGCGGCGGGCGAGCAAGGCTTGTTCGGCGGCGTTGCCGGTGCGGGCGAGCGCCGCGTCGAAGGCGGCCGCGGCTTCCGTTGTGCGGCCGAGGCGTTCGAGCAGGTCGGCCCGAATCGCGTGGTACAGGTGATACTTTTCGAGGTCGAGATCGTCGAGCAGGGCAAGCGCGACATCGGGGCCGTCGACCTCGGCGACCGCGACCGCCCGGTTGAGCGCGACGATCGGGCTCGGCGTCAGCGCGGCCAGTTGGTCGTAGAGCCGCACGATCTGCGGCCAGTCGGTGGCCGCCGCGATCGGCGCGTCCGTGTGCACGGCGTTGATCGCGGCCTGGAGCTGATACGGACCAGGTTGGTTGCGGCGCAAGCACTCTCGTACGATCGCGTGCCCCTCGGCGATGCGCTCGCGATCCCACCGGTCGCGGTCTTGCGCGGGCAGCGGCACCAGGGATCCGTCGGCGCCGGTACGGGCCGCGCGGCGGGCATCGGTCAACAGCATCAGCGCGAGCAGTCCAGCCGCTTCCGGCTCGTCGGGCATGAGTTCGGTGAGCAGCCGACCGAGACGGATCGCCTCGGCACACAGGTCGGCTCGGACGAGCCGGTCACCGGAGGTCGCCGTGTGGCCCTCGGTGAAGATCAGATAGATGACCGCGAGGACGGCGTGCAGCCTGGCCGGGAGGTCGGCGTCGGCGGGGACGCGGTAGGGGATGCGGGCGTCGCGGATCTTGCCCTTGGCGCGGACAATCCGTTGCGCCATAGTCGATTCGGCGGTCAGGAAGGAGCGGGCGATCTCGGCGGTGGTGAGCCCGCCGAGCAGTCGCAAGGTGAGCGCCACCTGCGCGGTGCGCGCCAGCGCGGGGTGACAGCAGGTGAAGATGAGCCGTAGGCGGTCGTCGCGCACCGCGCCCTCCTCGGCCGGTTCGTCGCCGGCGTGCAGCAACGCGGCCTGCGCGTGGCGGTCCGGGCGGGAGGCTTCCCGGCGGAGCCGATCGATCGCCCGGTTGCGTGCGGTGGTGATGATCCAGCCGGGCGGGCTCGGCGGCAGCCCGTCCGACGGCCACCGCTGGACCGCCGCGGTGAACGCCTCCTGCACCGCGTCTTCGGCGATACCGATATCGCCGAAGACGCGGATCAGGCTGGCGACCGCGCGGCCGTAATGTTCGGTGAACACCCCTTCGATCACCGCGGTGGTCACGGGTGCGACCATCTAGCTGTCCCGTAGCGGGCGGACCTCGATCGGCAGCGTGATCGCCGCGGCCAGTCGGCGACCCCACACCAGAGCCTCGTCGAGATCGGCGGCCTGGATGATGGTGAACCCGCCGATATGTTCCTTGCCTTCGACGTAGGGACCGTCGGTGATCAGGACGTCATCGCCCTTGGCGTGCAACACGGTTGCGGTGCTCGGGGCGTGCAGCCCGGCCGCGAATACCCATGCGCCCGAAGACTTCAGGTCGGCGTTGACCGCGTCCAGGTCGCGCATGATCTCGTCGATGTTGTCGGGGACGCCCTCGCCATCGGGCTGGTAGATGCTGAGCAGGTATTGCTTCATCGGGGTTGTCCTCCTCATCCGCGCTGATAGGTAGCGATGATTACACCGGTCGTGGTCGGGGTGGTGTTGACGAGCCGCAGATCGCCGAGCTCGATGCCGTCGAACAGGCGACGGCCGGTACCGACGACGGTCGGGGCGATCAGCAACAGATACTCGTCGACGAGATCGTGGCGCATCAGCGATCGCAGCAGATCGTGGCTGCCGAGCAGCACCAGATCGAGGTCACGTCGTAGCTCGGCGATCGCGGGGACGGCGTCGCCCGGCAGCAGGGTGGAGTTCTGCCAGGGCAATGGCTCGGTGAGTGTGCGTGCGGCGACGTACTTCTGGGTCTTGTCGAGTACCTCGGTGACCGGGTTGCCGGTCTGGTGCGGCCAGAATCCGGCGAAATCCTCGTAGGTGCGTCTGCCGAACAGCAGTGCGCCGTGATGGCCGGTCATGTGCCCGCCCATTACCTCGGCCTGCACGGAATCGCTGAAGCGATGCGCCCAGCCGCCCAGCCGGAATCCGTCCCGAGTGTCCTCATCGGCCCGGCCGGGGGCCTGCATGACACCGTCCAACGTCACGTGCTCGACCGCGGTGATCCTGCCCATATGCGCTCCTTCGGTAAGGCCGGCCCGTCACCGGCTCCACCGACTACACGAACGACTACCCACCGAATCGACACCTCCGCCGAACTCTCCGCCGACAGAACGGAATCGTCGTCGAACGGGACAGCGAGGGCGGCGCTTCTCGCACTTCGCCGCTGTCCCGTTCGCGGGGCGGTCAGTCGGTGAGGGCCTGGATTTCGGTGTATGGCGGGGCGGCGTGCGGGAGCGGAGTGTCCGTGCGGACCGCGCGGGCGGTGTCGATGGCCGCGGCCAGCGCTGTGCGATACAGCAGCGAGCCGGTGCTTACCCGTCGGACGCCGAGTGCGCCGAGTTCCGTGATGGACGGGCCGGTCGGCGAGTAGAGGATATTCACGGGCAGTGGGATCGCGGCGACGATGCGGGCGATGCCGTCGGGATCGGTCAGGCCGGGCACGAAGATGCCGTCCGCGCCCGCGGCGACGTACCGCTCGGCGCGGGCCAGCGTGCGGTCGATGTCGTCCTGCACCCAGTAGGTATCGACCCTGGCGTTGACGAACAGATCCGGTACGCGCTTCTTGATCGCGGCGATCAGCTCGGCCTGGTGATCCGGGTCGGCCAGTGTGCTTTCCGCGCGGCCGTCCTCCAGATTGATTCCGGCGATACCCAATTCCGCCAGCTCCGCCGCGTATTCGCCGACCGCGGTGGGACTTTCGCTGAAGCCACCCTCGATATCGATGGTCACCGGCACCGGCAGCGGGGCGAGTAGCCGGGCCAGCGCCATGGTCGCCGCGCCGGTCACGCCGGTGCCGTCCGGCAGTCCCGCCGCGACCGCGACGCCGAGGCTGGTGGTGCCGATCGCCGGAAACCCTTCGGCGGCAAGGACTGCCGCGGAGCCGAAGTCCCAGGCGTTGGGCAGGACCAGCGGCTGCTCGCCGTGATGTAGTTCGTGGAAGAGTTTCGTCTTGTTCATGCGGATCCCTCGATGATTCCGGTGGCGATGGCGATGGCGTGTTCTCGTCCGGGGCAGGCGTGCGGGCCCGCGCCGAAACCCAGTCCAGGGTGCCGCATGTCGAGCTCGACCACCTCTCCGGCGACGACTCTCCTGGTGGAGCGCAGCGGCGGGTTCTCGTCCATGGTTCGCATGATGATCTGCTCGGCGGTGCCGGTCGCGTTCGACTGCCTGGCGTTGTCGACCAGCGCGCCGGTTGCCGCACAAGCCTGAACCAGCAGGCAGATTCGCGCCGCCGTGGCGTCGTCGGCGACGCCGCCGCAGGTCTCGACCAGTGCCACGACGGCCTCGTCGGCCGCAGGATTGTCCGGCTCGTACGGCTGATAGTGTGCGGCGACCAATGCCACCTGGTCGACGGAAATGTCTTGTAGTCCAAGGGCTTCCGCCAGCGCATGGACATGGGGCAGCGGTCCGCCGGCGGTACTTGCCCGGGCGCGCAGGTCGGCGGGGGAGAGACGGTCGAGTTCCGCGGTGACCAACGCCCGCAGCCGCTGATGCTCGGATCCGGTGCTGAAGCGCGGCACATGCGCGCGCAACCACGCCATGCCGACCGGCGCGTCCACCGCGGGCACGGCGGGCACCGGTGCGCTGATCAAGGTGGCGCGCACCTGATCGGGGTCGGTGATCAGAGGAACTGTCCGATTCATGCCCGTGACCGTATCCCCGCGTCGTTTCGGTCGCCGCCGAAACGATCGCGCACCATGATGGGGTCATGTCTTCCAGAGGTGCCGAACTGGCAGGTCTAGCCGCGTTGCTCGCCGACCGCACCCGCGCCGACATGTGCCTGGCATTGGTCGACGGCCGCGCGTGGACCGCGGGCGAACTCGCCCGGCACACCGGTGTGGCCGCGTCGACCGCCACCGAACACCTCAATCGGCTGCTCGACGGCGGGCTGCTCATAGAACGCCGACAGGGCAGGCACCGTTACGTTCAATTGGCGGGCCCGCAGGTCGCCGAGCTGCTGGAGTCCATGGTCACCCACCTCGACCCGCCGCGCCCCGCCGTGACCAACCTCCGAACCGCTACTGTCGCAGCGGCTTTGGCGCGCGGCCGGACCTGCTACGACCACCTCGCGGGCCGCCTCGGCGTGGCCATCACCGACGCCATGACCACCCGGGACCTGCTCGACCAGGACGGCGGTTTCGCACTCACCGAAGCGGGCCTGGCCTGGCTGACCGGGCCACTCGGAGTCCAGCCCGCCGCCTTGCGAGCCACCCGCCGCCCACTCGCCCGCCCGTGCCTCGACTGGACCGAACGCCGCACCCACCTGGGTGGTGCCGCAGGCGCGCAACTCTGCCGCCGCCTGCACGAACTCGACTGGATCACCCGGGTCGGCACCGGCCGCGCCATCCGCGTCACCGCGAAAGGCGAAGCCGGCCTGCACACTGTGCTCGGAATCGAATCCGCGAGTCTCTAGCCTTCCGATAAACGGCTTACACACGTTACCGACTCGGCGACCGTGGGGAGTGCCGGAGCGGATCACCAGACGTGCGGGACCAGACGGTATTCGACCTTGTGGGTGTACTCGGAGTAGTCGGAGGACATCTGCCCCATGACCTTTTCCTCGTAGAACGTCCACTCCACTGCCAGCGGCATGATGACAGCGAAAGCGACCAGGCCCCACCAGGATCCGAGGGCGATGGGCATGGCGCCCTGGTACAGCAGGAGCCCGGCGATCATGGGGTGGCGGACGACGGCGAAGGGGCCGGTCGAGATCATCCGCCGGTCCTGCGCCTCCTCGGTGCTCGCGTCGAATCGGCGGAGGATCGCCACCCGTACGCGGTAGGTGAGCAGCAGGCCCGCGGCGAAGGCGAGGTCGGCGGCGAGGCTGATCGAGGGCGGGACCGATGACCAGCCGAACCGATGGTCGAGGCCAGGGACGATGAGCAGGGCGGGGAAGCAGAGCCACACAGGGTAGAGAACGAACCGCCGACTTGTCGGAATTTTGACCCGCGGTTCATCCGATGGTTCCGGCCGCGATGGTCCCTGCTCGCGACTCCCACGCAACGGTGCCGGCTCGCGACGCGCGATAGAACCCAGAATCCCCGAGCCGTAGCCGACGAAAGTCGATGCCAGCAGGACCCAGGCCTGCCAGTAGTGCAGCGTCCAAGCCGAGAGGAAGACAATGAGGCCAAATGTGGCGGCCGCCGCCACCGTGCCGAGGCTGTACGCCATATATGTGGCTCTGTTGAATACTGCTTTGTCCATTGCACTGCGCCCAACCGCCCAGTTTGCGGGCGAGTCGAGTTTAACAGTCCAGCGGTCGTTGTATCGGCACAAACGCGCCTGAACAACCACCACCACAACATGTTTCGACCCCCGACCAGGTGATCGCCCGCCGGACACCGAGCGAAGGGACCGAACTTGCCCTTACACCGCATCCCGCACCTGCCGCAGCCGATAGGCGACCCGCGAAATAACCCCCGCCAACATCCGCGCCCCCGACTCCAACCGCTCCAACAGGTCAACCAACTCGTCCTCGGTAGCCCGCGAAACATCGAGCCCACGCAGCCCGGCCACCGCCCGCTCCAGCGCGCTGACCTGCTCCTCAAAGGCTCCGTTCGAACGCATGTTCTAATAATAGCGCATGTTCGAAGCTTCAGTCGAGACGCTGGCTCCTGCGCCGCTTCGGCAAAGGCGACGACTCCGGCCGGGAATCGGACACGGGACGATCGTGACCGGCCACCGACTGTGGCCGAGCGAAGAGACCGGTTGATCCGCGACTATGCATGTCGGCTAGAGCCAGCCGTTGTGGCGGGCGGTGGCCGCGGCCTCGATTCGGTTGCGGGAGTGGGTTTTACCGATGGCTGCGGATAGGTAGTTGCGGACTGTGCTTTCCGACAGGTGGAGGGCGCCGGCGATGTCGGCGACTGTGGAGCCGTTGGCGGCGGCCGCCAGGACGTCACGTTCGCGGTCGGTCAGCGGGTTGGGACCGACCGATAGTGCGGCGGTGGCCAATACCGGGTCGATAACTTGCTCGCCGATCAGGATGCGGCGGATCGCGGCGACGAGGTCCTCGATGGGACCGTCCTTGGCCAGGAAGCCACTCGCGCCGTTGTCCATGGCACGACGGAGGTAGCCGGGGTGGCTGAAGGTGGTGAGGATCAGGATCTTGCAGGAGGGGAGTGCACGGCGCAGGTCGGCCGTTAGGTCCAGGCCGTTGCGGCCGGGCATCTCGATGTCCAGGACGGCGATGTCGGGGCGGGTGGTGAGGGCGGTGGGGAGCACCTCGGTGCCGTCGCCGGCCTGGCCGACGACCTCGATGTCGTGCTCCAGTCCGAGCAGCAGCGCCAGAGCTTCGCGCATCATGCCCTGGTCCTCGGCGAGCAGGACTCTGATCATGAGTCCCATTCTCGCGTGGTGAGCGGAACGGTGACGGTGACGGTGAAGCCGCCGCCTGGCGACCGACCGGCTTCGACCGTGCCTCGCGCCACGGAGATCCGCTCCCGCAATCCGTTCAGGCCGTGCCCGCCGGGGCGGGGCGGCAGCTCCGGGCGGCCGTCGTCGCGGATCTCCAGTACGGCGTCGTCGCCTTGGCGACGCAGGGTGATATCGCAGGTGTGGGCGCCGCTGTGTCTGATCACGTTGGTGACGCCTTCCCGTACGGCCCATCCGAGCAGGGCGTCGGGTTCGGGCGGGAGCGGCGGGCACCGGCGGCGGACGATGAGCTCGATTTCGGTGTCGGACAAGGCGATACAGGCGGCGTCCAGCTCGGCGGACAATCCGCGACCACGGTAACCGGTCACTGCCTGACGAACCTCGGTGAGCGCATCGCGGCCGATGTTTTCGATATCGAATGCCTGCGCGATGGCCACGGTCGGATCGCGCTCGGCGATGCGACGGACAGCCTGAGCCTTCACCACCATGATCGACAAGGTGTGCCCCAGCAGGTCGTGCAGGTCGCGAGAGAAGCGCAACCGCTCCCGCGCGACGGCGGCGTGGGCCAGCTCTGCACGCGCCTCGCCGAGCAGGCCGATAACGACGAACAGCCGCAAGATAACCGCGGTAACCAGCACCGCGCTCGCAGTGCCGGAAGACCAGCCGAAGATGGTGCCGCCCGGCGCGCCGGCCAGCCAGGGCACCACGATCGACAGCATTGTGGGACCGCCCACCAGGATCAGCAGGGGCAGGTCCAGGCCATCGAACTTGGTGGGCACCTGTCCGGCGACCACCCCGGCGGCCACGCCCAGCAGGGGGAAGACCGAATACCAGCCCTGCCCGAAGGCGAACGTCGTGGCCGCCGTGGCCGCCGTCATCCCCGCAAGCAGCGCCAGCGGTACTCGCATGGGACGGCGGCCGTCGAACACGGTGATCACCACCGCCGTGTACAGCACGGTCAGCAACAGCAGAGAAGGCACAGTCAGCCACAGCGCCCTCGGGTCCGCTCCCAGCCGTGCGGCCGGGATCAGCAGAAAGGCCGTCCACACCCAGAACGCGCTGCGGCTGGGGCCGTTGCGGTCGATCCGCTCCAGATCGAGTTTCGGGCGGCGTGGTGGCACATCGGCTCGCCACCTCGCCGACAGGACCGGCCGCAGTCGGGGACGGCTCACCAGCCGGTCACCTCGTTCACTCACGACAGCGTATCCGGGAGAACGGAATACGCTGTCGCAACAGGTCACGCCGGACGGGTCGAACGGCGATAGGCGTAGGTGGCGAAGGCCACGAACAGCGCTGCCCAGGCCGCCAGCACCGCGATCGTGCCGACAGAGGGCGGGTGGCCGCCGATCACCTGCCAGGACAACTGCCCATAGCGGTTGACGGGAGTGGTTTCGGCGATGTCTGCCAGCCAGGTGGGGAACTCGGCGATCGGGAACCAGAGGCCGCCGAGCAGTGACAGGCCCATATAGCAGGTCAAGCCGGCCATCTGCGCCTGCTGGGCGGTCAGCAGATAGCCCACACCGGTGCCGAGCACCGCCATGGGCGCGATCCCCAGCCACAGCAGCGCGAGCACGGCAACCCACTGACCAGCAGACAGCGATACCCCGTTTATCAGGGCAGCGGCCAGGCACACCGCCAGGATCGGCGGCAGGGACACCGCCATCGCACACAGCGTCCGGCCCAGCACGGCGTCGGTGGGGCGCATCGGCAGCAGCCGGAGCTGCCGGATCCAGCCCAGTGGCTTGTCCTCGGCGATCGCGACACCGTTGGTCATCACCGCGCCGACCGCGCCGAAGGCCGCCATGCCGACCATCGAGTAGGGATCGGCGTGGTTGCCCTGGCCGGTCAGGTGAAGGCTGGTGAACACCAGATACATGGTCAGCGGCGAGATCAGGGTCATGATCAGATAGCCGGGATCGCGCAGGATCCGCATCATCTCCAGCCGCGCGTACGCCCCGATCGTCATCGGATGGCCTCCCTGCTGGTCAGGGTGAGGAATGCTTCCTCCAAGCTGGCGCCAACGACCTCGAGGTTGCGTAGCAGGCCGGCCTCGGCCAACGCCAGCACGGTAGCGTCGGCATCGGTGGTGTGCAGGTGGACGCGAGAGCCGCGTGTCTCGCTGCCGACCACGCCAGGCAGCGCGTCGAGAACCGGTGCCGGGGATGTGAATTCGATGCTGACCCGGCGGCCAGGCACCCGTTCTTTGATCTGTTCACTCGTCCCCTCAGCGATCACGCGACCTCGGTCGATGACGACGATCCGGTCAGCGTGATCGTCCGCCTCGTCCAGGTAGTGGGTCGAAAACAGCACCGTGGCTCCACGTTCGGTGTAGGACCGGATATTCGCCCACAGCTCACGCCGCGATTCGATGTCCAGGCCGGTCGTCGGCTCGTCCAAGATGATCAGGTCCGGTGCCCCCGCGACCGCGATCGCCAACCGCACCCGCTGCGCCTGGCCGCCCGAGAGCCGGTCCGCGCGCCGCCCTGCCAGCTCGGTGAGCTGCGCTGTGTCCATGAGCTCGGCCAGCGAACCCACCGGTCGGCGCCGCGCGTACGTTCGGTGCACGAAGCCGACCAACTCCCGCACAGTCACCCCCGGGATCAGGCGGCCGCTCTGCGGTACGGCGCCGATCCGGCCGTCACGTACGGCCCGTTCCGGCGTGGCGCCGAGTACCGAGATCGTGCCGCCATCCGGCGGGATCAGGCCGAGCAGCATGCCGATCACGGTGGACTTGCCGGCACCGTTGGGCCCCAGCAGCGCGACGGTCTGCCCCCGCGCCAGACGCAGGTCGAGACCGCACACCGCCCGCACCGCTCCATAACTTTTGGTGACGCCGGCGAATATCACGGCGTCGCTCTCATTTCGCACCTCTACAACGCTACGAAGCGCACGCAGGCCATGCGTAGAGCCGACCATCCGGTCTTGCCTAGTACAAATGTCCTCTCCCCAGGACCCACACCCGTCAGCGCCGGGCCCATCGCCCGTGTCCCGCAACGCATCCCGTTCTCACCGCCGCGATCGCACACACCGATCGCCGCTGAGTCGGACCCGTCGCGGACGAAGCTACGGTCCCTCCCGAACAGCCCGGAACCAGCAGCGGGCGGTGGGTCGGGCAGCTGAAGGTGATCGGGAGCCGCCATGCGCGTTTCCAAGGGCCGCCGTGGCGGTCTTGGATGATTGTTCTGAGCCGCAACGGTTTTGGCTCGCCAGTGTCGCGGTATCGGCTATAGGCGTATTGCGGTGCGGACGAGGTCGGCGACGGCTATGGATCTGCTGTGCGGTGGCCAGGCGATGACGGTTGTGACTGCTGGGGCGTCGGGTACCGGCACGATGGCGTGTGTGGCGCGTAAGTGAGTTCCGGCGGACTCGGGAATGACCGCACAGGTCCGGCCGAGCGCGATCAGCTGGGTCAGCTGGGTGTGGTCGCGAACCGGTGGGCCGGGGCCGTCCGGATAGCTTCCATCCGGTCGAGGCCAGCGCGGCAAGGGTAGGTCGGTCAAGGCGGAGACTTCAGTTAAAGACATACGCGCCCGGTTGGCGAGGGGGTGGCCCGCGGGCAGGACCACGACTTGCTGTTCGGTGTGCAGGTCCTCGGTGTCGAATCCGGCCGTGGTGTCGAAGGGGCGGTGCAGCAGGGCAACGTCGGCGCGGCCGTCACGCAGGAGCTTTTCCTGTTCGCCGGGTCCGCACAGCAGCACTTCGACGGCGACGGCGCCCGGTTCGGCGGCGTAGGCGTCGAGCAGTTTCGACAACAGTTCGCTGGACGCTCCGGCCTTCGTCGCCAGCACTATGCCCGGCCGGTCGGCAGCGGCGCGTCGAGTGCGGCGCTCCGCGGCTTCGACCGCGTCCAGCGCGGCCCGGGCCTCCCGCAGCAACACCGACCCGGCCTCGGTCAAAGCGATTGCGCGCGAGTTGCGGTGCAGCAGAACGACTCCGAGCCGCCGTTCGAGCTGCTGGATCGCCCGGGACAGCGGTGGTTGCGCGATCGCAAGCCGTTGTGCCGCCCGCCCGAAGTGCAACTCCTCGGCGACGGCGACGAAATATCGCATCTCTCGCGTCTCCACCAGGTCATGATATCCGGCGATGACCACGGCCAATACCCGCACGGTATCGCCGCCTACCCGGTCGGTCTTGGACGCGCACCCAGGCGCAGGATCAGGATCGAAGGTATGAGTACACAGACGATCGCGCTGGTGACCGGCGCGAACAAAGGAATCGGATACGAGATCGCGGCGGGCCTAGGTGCGCTTGGCTGGCGAATCGGTGTGGGTGCGCGGGATTCGCAACGCCGCGACACCGCGGTGGAGAAGCTACGGGCGGCCGGAGTCGATGCGTTCGGTGTACCGCTCGACGTAACCGACGATGCGAGCGTGGCCGCCGCAGCCGATCTCATCGCCGATCGAGCCGGCGGCCTCGACGTCCTCGTCAACAATGCGGCGATCACCGGCGGTATGCCGCAGGCGCCGACCACGGTCGATCCCGCGACCGTGCGAGCTGCCGTGGAAACCAACGTGATCGGCGTCATCCGCGTCACCAACGCGATGCTGCCCTTGCTGCGCGGCTCGGCATCACCGCGAATTGTGAACATGTCCAGCAGCGTCGGCTCACTCACCCTGCAGACCAGGCCCGGTACCGAGACCGGTCCGATTTCCGCCGCGTACTCGGCGTCGAAGACCTTCCTCAACGCCGTCACCATCCAATACGCAAAAGAACTGCGCGACACCAACATCCTGATCAACTGCGGCTGCCCCGGTTTCACCGCAACAGACCTCAACGGTTTCCGTGGCGTCCGCACCCCCGAACAGGGTGCCGCAATCGCGATCCACCTCGCGACCCTCCCCAACGACGGACCGACCGGCGAATTCTTCGACGACGCCGGAACAGTGCCCTGGTGACAGGCGCACCGGCGAAAAATGGAGGCCCCGCTAGCTTCTGAGCTCAATCGGTCAGGTGTCGATGGACCGTTAATGAACGGTCCATCTCCGAACATCACCGGCCGCGCGGATCTATCCCGCGTGCGCGTGAGTCTGGTCCCTGTCCAGCACCGCCGCGCTCGACACCGGGTGCGTAGCCCGGTTTCGTCTATCCGCTGGCAGTGGTAACAGTTTCCCCGCGCAATCCGACGATTTCGAGCGGATCTTGAACCCTCACTATTCCCCGTTCGATTCTGGATGCAACGGCGGGTCCGGCGGACACGAGGGTGTAAGCGCGGGCGAGTGTTTCCAGCGCTGTGGCTGCCTGCCCGGCGGAGTTCTCCGCGACTCGCTGGGCTTCCTGGCCGATGGCCTGCAACAGTTTGTCGCGGGTATCTGTGGCGGCAGGGGTCTCGATCACGGTGGCCGCTGGAATCTCGCCCAGGTCAGTCACTTCGGGTGTGGCTTGCTCATCGGACATGGCGTTGCCTTCTCACCGGTCGGCCCGATACCGACCCGAACGACATCGTCCCACGCCGGACGGTTAGATATCTCGAAATGAACACTGGGGCAATGTAATTGGCCGTTAGCGCTTATGCCGCAGGGTTTGGTGGCCAATCTTGCGGTTCTACGTTGGCAGGCTTCTGGGTTAGGTCCTGGTCCCAGTCGAATACCGGCGCGGGTGGGCCCCACTGCTTCGGGTTCGCGAACGAGATGGGTTTGGTTCCGAAGTTGACGCCCACGAACCGGGCGGTGCCGGAGAACGTCGCGCCGTTGAACAAGGCGGGTCCGGAGAATGTTGTGCTCTCGAACCGGGTGGTGTCGGAGAACGTCGTGCGCTCGAACCAGACACCGGAGGAGAACGTCGTGTGTTCGAATCCGGCGGCGCCGGTGAACGTCGCGTCCTCGAATTGGGTGATATCGGAGAATTTCGCGCTCCCGAATTTGGTGGGGCCGGAGAACGTTGTGCGCTCGAATCGGGTAATGGCGGAGAACCTCGCGCCTCCGAACCAGGTCGTGCCGGAGAAACTCACGCCGCCGAATTCGGTGGGGCCGGAGAATGTCGTGCGCTCGAACCAGGCGTCGCCGGAGAACGTCGCATCCTCGAACCGGGTGGTGCCGGAGAACCTCGCCTCCCCGAACCGGGTGGTGCCGGAGAACGTCGTGTTCTCGAACAAGCAGGCGCCAGCGAACGTCACGCTACTGAAGTCCGGGGTTTCGAGGTGTGCGGTGCGGAAGTCGAAATCGTTTGCCGACCAGCTGTATTCGGCCGTGGGGCGTAGGTGCTGGACGATGACGCGGACGATGGTCTTGCGGACTTCGCGGTCGTTCTGCCGGTATTCGATGTGTTCTTCGGTTTCCGGCCGTAGCTGCCCGTGCTCGACGCGAGGTGCTTTGACCACGAGTTTGGTGCGTCCGCTTGCTCCGTGGCCGGGGTCGTAGGGCAGGCGCAGATACCCGCACAGCACATCGATGCACTGCTGGCGACGTAGCCCGCGCGACTCGTCGGCGACAGCGGCCATCGCGTACACCCCCGCGATGCGGACCGCGACATCGGCCGCGCCGAGCTGCGCGGCCGCGGCACCGAAACGCTCCACGAACCGCCCCTGCTCGATATCGCGCTGACGGCGGTAGGCCACCACAAGAGCGACGACACCACCAGCACCTGCCACGACGGTCAGCGAGAGCTTGGTGACGTCGATCGGCGCGGCCAAAGCAGTTGTGCTGGTGTCGATGAACCGATGCAGAACCCACTGCGCGGTCACCGCTAGCACGAACCCGAGCAGCAACGCGATCGCGATCGACCAGAACAACCCGACCGCCGCCACCCGCCGCACGATCACCGCACCACCCCGACGCACCCTGCCCGTCATCGCCCGATTGTCGCCGAAAGATCAACCAGCAGCAGCCACTTCGCCCAAGTCCACGATGCCGGGCACCCGGCAGACGGCCCATCGGCAACGCGGCGACTACCCGTGCCCCATCGAGCAGCAGGTCTTCAGTCGAACCGGCCGCACAATCCTCTTCCTGCACGAACCGGTCGAGTGACGTGACCTCGGGTGCTGATCGAGCTGCCGCCGACACTGGGATTACCGAACTGTGTATCGAAAGTATTGCGGCCGAATCGGATTCAGCTCTGCTGATCGCGTCCGCTGGGCCGGACCAGCGGCAGGAAAATGCTATCGATGATGTCCTCGATATCCGCGTCGTTCATCGGCTGCATCGTCATGAAGATGTGGTGGCGCAGGAGATCGACGGGCAGTGCGCGCAGCCGCGGGGTGAGCCTGGCCGGGTCGATCTCGCCGCGTTCGGCCGCTGCCGCCAGGATCTCGTCGACCACGTTCGGCCGATGCCTGCTCAGTGAGATCTCGCGCAGGTCGGCGAGGGTCGCGCCGGTTTCCTGGTAGTAGCCGCCCAGCTGCACGCCCATCACGGTCGCGAGATCGAGGCGGGAGTCGTTGAGTTCGCGCAGCAGGGCGATGAGGTCTCCGCGCAGGGTTCCGGTGTGTGGTGTCGTGATCGGTCGCATCCGGCCGGCGTGCGCGATGGTGGCGTGCAGCATCTCGTGCCGGCCCGACCAGCGCCGGGCCAGGACCGGGCGGCTGGTCCCGGCGCGGACGGCGACGGCTTCGAGGGTGAACCCGGCGTAGCCGTGCTCGCGCAGCACGGCCCAGGCGGCGTCGAGCAGCGCTTCCTCCAGGGCCGCGCCGCGGCGGCGTTGAACCGGGTGATCCTCATTAAGACGCACTTGTGCATCTTATCAGGCCACAGTACCCTCGATTTCATAAGATGCAGATGCGCATCTAAAGGCTGCTCGTGGAGGAAGTCATGAACGCACACAACATGATTCGGACCGAAGTCCTCGTCGTCGGCGCCGGGCCGGTGGGTCTCACCCTCGCCTGCGATCTTGTCCGCCGCGGCGTGGCCTGTCACGTCATCGAACGCGCGGACGCACCCAGCCGCGCCTCCAAAGCCAAAGGGATCCAGTCACGTTCGCTCGAGGTGCTCGATGATCTCGGCGCCGTGGACTACATCGTGCGACAGGGCATCGCGGAGCTGCCGGTGCGCTTCCACGATCCGTCTGGCGCCACGGTCGATCGCCCGCCGAACACCGTCCCGGCCGCGCCCCACTTCCACACCCCCTACCCCAACATGCTCTGGATCGGGCAATTCGATGTCGAGCACGCGCTGCGCGAACGGCTGTATCAGCTGGGCGGCGCGATCGAATACGGCGCGGAAGCGATTGCCCTGAAACAGGATTCGGACCACGTGGCGGTGACTGTGCGAACCGCGGCGGGGGAGCGCACCGTCGGGGCCCGCTATGCCGTCGGCGCGGACGGCGGCAAGAGTACCGTCCGCCACCTGATCGATCTGCCACTGAACGGCGAGACTCGCGACACCGAGCGCTGGTATCTCGGCGATGTCACCGTCCCCGGACTGCCGCGTGACCGCATCCACGTCTTCACCTCGGGCTCCGGCATGCTGATCCTCACACCCCTGCCCACCGCCGATATCTGGCAGTTCCAGAACCGCATCCCCGACGATGCGGACCCGGCCGAGCCGTCGCTCGAGCTATACCAGCGCCTGCTCGACGACCGCAATGCCGGCCTCACCCTCGCGAGCGCGACCTGGCTCTCGATCTACCGGGTGAACATCCGCATGGTCGACGACTACCGCCGCGGCCGGGTACTGCTGGCCGGCGACGCCGCGCACGTGCATTCGCCCGCCGGCGGACAGGGCATGAACACCGGCATCCAGGACGCCTACAACCTCGGCTGGAAGCTGGGCGCGGTGATCGCGGGCGCGGCCCCGGACCTGCTGGACAGCTATGCCGCCGAACGCATTCCGGTCGCCCGGACCGTATTGGAACTCAGCACGCAGCGGTTGGACAGCGTCACCGGCGGCGCGAACGGCGACATAGGGCAGGTGGCCGACGGGCTGTCCAAGCTCGCCGACAGCACACTGACCACCGGGCTCGGCATCCACTACGGCGATCGCGCCGCCGCCCACGGCGACCCGCGTCCGGTCGCCGGTGACCGCGCCCCGAACGCCACCGGGTTGCGCGGCCCTGACGGCACGCTCGGGCTGTTCGACCTGACCCGCGGTCCGCAGTGGACCCTGCTCGCCTTCGACATCGACAGCGGCGCGCAGGATCTCATCGAGAGCCTCGAATCCGACCAGCTGCACGGGTACCGGATCACCAGCACCCCCGGCGACGGAATCTTCGACGAGGACGGCGAATTCGAGCAGCTCTATGCGCCCGCGCCCGGCGAACTGATACTCATCCGGCCGGACGGCTACCTCGCCGACCGCGTGACCGGCACGGATTCGAACCCGGAGAACAGCGTGCGCGCATTGCTGCGGTCGCTGCCCGCATCGCCGGTGCGCAGCGCGGGATAGGGTACGAACTCGTGCGGGAAAAGGTTGTGCTGCCATCGAGGGCGGCGCATCGGGTCGCGGTCCTGAGTTTCGATGGTGTCGGGGCGTTCGAGGTGGCGGTGGCGGTGCAGGTCTTCGCCTCGGCGAACGATCTCGCGGGCACTGAACTCTACGAGGTCGCCGTGGCCGGGCCGGACGGGCCGACGGTCACCCGGACCGGGCACGCCAGCAGCTACGCGCTGCTCCCGGACCGGACGCTGGCGTGGGCCGAGTCGGCGCACACCGTCGTCGTGCCCGCTGCCCCAACGGTTTACGCCCCGCAACCGGAAGTCGCCGCGGCCATGCTGCGGGCACGGGCCAACGGTGCCCGCGTTGTCGCACTGTGCCTGGGCACGCTCCTCGTAGCCGCGACCGGTCTGCTCGACGGCCGCCAAGCGACCACCCATTGGCACTGGGCCGACCAACTCGCCACCGCCCACCCGAAGATCCACGTCCACCCCGAGCGTCTGTTCGTCGCGGACGGTGAGATCTTCACCTCCGGTGGCGGCACCGCGGCAATGGACCTGCTCCTGCATCTGATCGAATCCGACCACGGCTCGGCGCTCGCGACCGAGGTCGCCCGGTTCCTGGTCGCGCCGATCCGCCGTGACGGCGACCAGGCCCAGCGGGCGGGCTGGGACGTACCCGCCCCGCCCCGCTCCCTGATCGACACCTTGTACTGGGCCGAGGACCATCTCGCCGAGACCCTGACCGTCGCCATGCTCGCCCAGCACGCCGGGATGAGCCTGCGCACCTTCGCACGGCAGTGTCGCGACGTGCTGGGTATCCCTCCGATCGAATGGCTGCACCGAGCCCGGGTCCGGCGTGCCCAAGAGTTGTTGCAACGCACCACCTGGACCGTGCAACGCGTCGCCGAAGCCAGCGGTTTCGGCTCCGAATCGGCATTGCGTTATCACTTCACCAGACTCGCCGAGCTGCCCCCGGGCGAGTACCGCAGCCGGTTCGGCGCTGCGCGGGGCAAGCGGCCCGCGACGGAGCACGTGGTGACCTGATCTTCCATCGATGGCACCGGAGTGGCGTGCGCGGCGCGACCGATGACGTCGACGGTGGCCTGATGTTGAACATCTGTGGCCGATAACAAGGCAGCGCATTCCTGGTGCGGTGCTCGAGAATTCGATCATGACTGACGCACTGACCACGATCGGTACCGCGGGCGAGGTCGAACTCGGCGGCAAAAAGGTGTTCCGGATGGCGTTCGGCGCCATGCGCCTGGGCGATCCCATGATCTGGGGGCCACCGGCGGACCGGGACCACTCGATCCGAGTGGCCCGGCGCGCAATCGAACTCGGTGTCAACCACATCGACACCGCCGACAGCTACGGACTCGGGACAGTCGAGGACATCCTGCGTGCGGCCCTGCACCCGTACCCGGACCAGCTGCTCATCGCCACGAAGGTCGGACAGGTGCAGCCGCGGCCCCTCGAATGGGTGCCGGTCGGCCACCCGGCCCTGCTGCGTCACCAGTGCGAGATGAGCCTGCGCCGGCTCGGCGTGGACCGGATCGACCTGCTCTACCTGCACCGCGCCGACCCGAACGTGCCGTTCGCCGACCAGGTGGGCACGATGCGAGAGTTGCAGCAGGAGGGCAAGATCGGGCACTTCGGTCTCTCGGAGGTCACGGTCGAGCAGATCGAAGCCGCGCGTTCGATCATCGACGTCGCCGCCGTCCAGAACATCTACAACCTGACCGTCCGCGGCTGGGACGCCGTCATCGACTACTGCACCCGCGAACGCATCCCGTTCGTGGCCTGGTGGCCGGTGATGAGCGGCGCCCTCGCGCAACCCGGCGGTGTCGTCGCCGAGATCGCGGCACAAACCGGATCAACGCCGACTCAGGTCGCCTTGGCCTGGTTGCTGGCCCGCTCCGACATGCTCTGCCCGATCCCAGGTACGTCCTCGATCGCCCACCTCGAGGACAACGTCGCGGCGGCCACATTACGTCTGACCGACGAGCAGATCGCCGCCCTCACGGCCGCAGGCACATCGGACGGCGACTTCACCGGACCGTATGTCGTCGGGTGACGTTCACTGCTGGGCAGGAACGTTGTCCTTGTACTTGCCGCCATAATTTCCTGAGGGTGAGTAGCTGCACAATACGTAGCTCTCGCCGGCCCAATTGGTGCCCTTGCCCGACGCGCGAGCGCATCCGAGCTCGGTCGAGCTTTTCCACACCACTTGGGTGAATTCCTCAGTGCGGCGCTGGTGGCCTTCCTCGCCGAAGCGGTAGTTGTCCACCTCGCTGTACCAAGCCTGCACGGCGTCACCGCAGGCGTAGTTGTATCCAGGGGTATTAGTGGCTTTCCAGCTGATGTTCTCGCCGAAACCGGAGTCTTGGTTGCCTTGATAGCCCGCCGTCAGCCCTTCCTCCATGCTGAGTTCCTGGACGCGTTTCTTGGCGTGGGCGACCAGCTTGGGCGAAATTGTCATCGCTGGCACGCCGTGGCGTTCGCGGAGCTGGTTGTGCTTGGCCAAACACTCTGATTGAAAGTCGTCATCGGTGGTGTCGGGAAATGCTGGACGTGCCAAGGCCGGACCGGCAGATCCGATCATCAAACTCACCACCACCACACCGGTTGCCGCTCCGATGGAATACCGCTTCAATGCACCTGATTCAGTCACGGACCTCTCCCAGTCTCGTTGTGTCGATGGTCGGTCAGTTCGTTCCCGGCGACGGCGATACCGCGAGGCGTCCGGCCCGAGAGGGTATTCGAAGCGGTGAACGTTCCAGATGGGATCGAACACGTTCGCGGTGTGGCATGGACTGAGCTCGACCAGAGTGGGCGAGTCGCCTTATCGACCCGAGCAGGTGCGGGGCCATGCACCTGGAAGTCGCGTCCGCGAGTGGTGTTGGACGGCAGGTGGTTTCAGGCTCTACCGGCGTGATCACTTGGAGTGCAACTATTTCCACCCGGTAGGGGGTCGCTGTCGTAGATCATGGGGGAGGCGACGATCGGTCAGGGTGTCGCACGTTGATCACGATGAAGGAGACTCATGGGATCCCCAGCTTTCTACGATTTCTCCGGTATCTACGAGGTGGCCAGCAGCGACAAGTACGAGGAGTACCTCGACGCCATAGACGCCGACGCCACCACCCGGGCCGCGGCATCGGCCCAGCTGAAGATCAAGCAGGAGGGCGACCACTACACGCTGACGACCAGCACGCCCACCGGGACGACCGTCTCGCAATTCACTCTCGGCCAGGAGTATGTCGAGTCCGATGACCAAGGTCGCAGTATAAAAGGGATCTGCCGCCGCGACGGGAACCGAATCATCCAGCAGCTCAAGCGGGACAAGGTCGAAATGACCGTCGTCCGCACCCTCGATGGCGAGACCCTCACGGCGGTGTTCCACAGTGGCAATACCACCGCCAATCGGAGTTACAGACGCCTTGCCTGACGCGTAAACATCACAGTCGAGCGGGCCCGCGGGACACCGAGGGGCCCGCTCGATGGCAGTGCGATACGACAGGTCCTTTCACCAGGTGACGGGCAGTGCGTGGACGCCGTAGATGTTCATGTCGGTCCTGAGTTTCACCTCGTCCGCGGGTACGGCGAGCTCGAGCGACGGGAAGCGACGCACCAATCCCGCGAAACCGGCGCGCATTTCGATGCGAGCCAACTGCTGGCCGAGGCAGGTGTGGATGCCGTGACCGAAGGACAGGTGACCGCGGGCCTTGCGATGCAGGTCCAGGGTGTCGGGATGGTCGAAGCGCTGCGGGTCGTGGTTGGCGGCCAGCAGTGAGACGACGATGGTCGATCCCTCGGTGATCGTTTCGCCGCCGAGTTCGATGTCCTCGGTGGCGTAGCGGTAGAAGATGTCGGCGACCGAGAGGTAGCGCAGGAGTTCCTCGACGGCATCGGGCACCAGTTCGAGGTCGGCGCGCAGCTCGGCCAGCTGCTCGGGATGCTCGAGCAGCGCGAAAGTGCCGAGCGCCAACATGTTTGCGGTGGTCTCGTGGCCGGCGAGCAGCAGCAGGAAGGCCATGCCGACGAGTTCCTCGATGCTGAGGTCGTCGTTGCGGGCCAGGTCGGACAGGATGTCGTCGCCGGGTTCGGCGCGCTTGCGGGTGACCAGTTCGGCGAGGTAGCCGGTCATCGCGCCGTAGGCGGCCATCTTCTCCTCGAGCGGCTGTTCCTTGACCAGGAACTTGGCGGAATTGACCTGGAAGGTATCCCGGTCCTCGTATGGGACGCCGAGCATTTCGCAGATCACCAGCGAGGGCACCGGCAGCGCGAACTCCTTGACCAGGTCGACGGGCGGGGTCAGCCGCGCCATCTCGTCCAGTTGCCGCTCGGTGATCTCGATGATGTGTTCTTCGAGCTGCCGCATCCGCCGGACGGTGAAGGTGCCGGTGAGCAGGCGCCGCAACCGGGTGTGGTCGGGCGGGTCCATCGCGATGAACAAGCCCGGGATCTGCGGGGACGGTTCGGTGACCGGCGGCATGTCGGAGATGTCCTCCAAGGTGTGCAGGATGCCGATGTCCTGGCGGGAGCTGAACCGGGTGTCGCCCATGAGCCGGCGGACCGCTTCGTAGCCGGTGACGATCCAGCCCTGGTGACCGTCGGGGAAGACGATCGGGCTGACCGGGCGCGCGTCGCGCAGCTCGGTGATCTGGCTCGGCGGGTCGAACGGGCTCGCATCGCGCTCGGTGGGCAGGCCGTGGGGGACTGTTTGCGTCATCGGGTTTCCTATCAGTGGCTGTGGTGACCACAGTCATCGCCGGGCCTGACACCGGCCTGTCACGGCCCTGACACCGGCCATAAGCACTGGGAGCGCACCCGATCGCCCATGGCAGGATCAGTCAGGTGCAGATCGGGATACTGGGACCATTCGAAATTCGCACGGCCGACGGCGCTGTGGCCGACGTGCCGGGCGCGCGGCTGCGCGGGCTGGTCGCCGCCCTCGCGCTCGAAGCTGGTCACGCGGTCCCGAAGGCGACGCTGATCGACTGGATCTGGGGCGAACAGCCGCCCGCCGACGCGGCGAATGCCTTGCAGCGCTTGGTTTCCCGGCTGCGCAAGGCGTTGCCGGACGGGTCGGTCGATGGTCAGCCGGACGGCTACCGGCTACGGGTGGAACCCGACGACGTCGACGCCGTGCGGTTCGAACGCCTCATCGCCAAGGCCCGCAACGACGAGGACCAAGGGGTGCGGCGGCTGCGCGAGGCCCTCGCGCTGTGGCGCGGTGCGGCCATGCAGGACGTCGGTCTGCTGGAGAGTGGCGCGTTCGACGCGGCGGTCACCCGGCTCGAGGGGCTGCGGCTGACGGCCATGGAGGAGCGGTTCGACGGTGAGATCAGCCTCGGCCACGGCGCGGACCTGGTCACCGAACTCACCGATCTCGTTGCCGCGCACCCGGTGCGCGAACGGCTGGTGGCCGCGTTGATGCGGGCCCTCGTCGCGAGCGGTCGCGACACCGAGGCGCTGCTCGCGTACGAGCGCATGCGCGAAACCCTCGCCGACGAGCTGGGCGTCGACCCGTCACCGGAGCTGGCCGCGTTGCACGTCGCGCTGCTGCGCGGCGAGCTGGGACGGCGGGAGGAGAACCGCAAGACCAACCTGCGCGCCGAACTGGCCAGCTATGTCGGCAAGGACGCCGATGTCGCCGCGGTCCGCGACCTCGTCGCCGACCATCGGCTCACCACGCTGATCGGGCCGGGCGGCTCAGGGAAGACCAGACTCTCGACGGAGACCGCGCGCACGCTGGTCGACGACCTGCCGGACGGAGTCTGGGTGGTCGAACTCGCGGCCATCGGCGCCGACGGCGCCGCGGGAGTCGAAGGCAACGGCAACAACATCGCGCAGGCGACGCTGTCCACCCTGAAACTGCGCGACGCACTGCTCAGCGACGCGGCCGACGTCGAGCCGACGGACCGGGTCGTCGCCGCGATCCGCGACCGGTCGATGCTGCTCATTCTGGACAACTGCGAGCACGTGATCGAGTCCGCGGCGACCTTCGCCCACCGGGTGCTCGGCGAGTGCAGGCGGGTGCGGATCCTCGCGACCAGCCGGGAACCCCTCGGCATCACCGGCGAGGCACTGTGGCCGGTGCTGCCGCTGGTCCTGCCTGCGGAAGACGCCGACCCCGCCGACATCGAGGCGGCTCCGGCCATTCGGTTGCTGCGCGATCGAGCGAGCGCGGTGAGCCGGGACCTCGCGACCGACGCGGACACGGTGGCAACGATGATGCGCGTCTGCCGGGCTTTGGACGGGATGCCGCTGGCCATCGAACTTGCCGCAGCCAGATTGCGCACCATGTCGCTCGATCAGCTCGCCCACCGCCTCGACGACCGGTTCCGCCTGCTGACCGGCGGCAGCCGGACCGCGCTGCCGCGGCACAAGACGCTGCGCGCGGTGGTCGACTGGAGCTGGGAGCTGCTCACCGACGCCGAACGCGTTGTGCTGCGCAGGCTTTCGGTGTTCTCCGGCGGAGCGAGCCTGGAAGCGGCCGAACGAGTCTGTGCGAGTGGGGCCGACACCGAAGTCGACCAGGATCAGGTGGACGAGTTGCTCACCGCGCTGGTCGAGAAATCGCTGCTGGTCGCCGCGGGCGACAGCGCGCCGCGCTACCGAATGCTCGGCACCATCAAGGAATACGCCGAGCAGCGGCTCACGGAGGCAGGCGAATCGGATCTGGCCCGCCAGGCGCATTTGACCTACTTCACCGAACTCACCGAGACCGCCGAGCCGCACCTGCGCCGCGCCGAGCAACTGGCCTGGCTCGCCGTACTCGAGGCCGAGCACGACAACATCGCCGCTGCCATGCGCGGTGCCCTCGCGGCAGGTGACGCGGCCGGAGCGATGCGGCTCGCCGCCGGTGCGGGCTGGTACTGGTGGCTAGGCGGCCACAAGCTCGAGGGCAATGAGCTGATCATGGCCGCCGCGGCCCTGCCCGGCGAGGTGCCCGACGAGACCAAGGCCTGGGTGTACGCGCTCGTCGTGCAGTTCGTGACCTCCGGTCAGCAGAGCGACGAACACCAGGCGGCGGAGTGGATCCACCAGGCTTACGAGATCAGCCAGCGGGCGCGCGACCACCACCCGGCGCTCGGCTTGATCGCCCCGCTCGAACGCATGCTGCGACACCCGGGCGAGGTCTTGGCCGCGTGGGAACCCTCGCTGGACGACAACGATCCCTGGGTGCGCGCACTGACCCGGCTGCAGCTGGGCAAGATGCGGATCCAGCTCGGCCAGGGCGGACAGGAGGCGGACGACTATCTCCGGTTGGCGCTCAACGAGTTCCGGGCACTCGGCGAACGATTCGGCATGTCGTTCGCGCTGACCGAACTGGCGAATCGGATCGCGACGCGCGGCGAGTTCGCGGCCGCGGTCGAGTATTACGAGCAGGCGATCACCGTCGTCACCGAGGTCGGCGCCATCGAGGACGTCGCGCCGATGCGCTCGCGGCAGGCCCAATTGTCTTGGCTACTCGGCGATCTGGAGTCCAGTGCGGCCGCCATGGCCGAGGCGCAGCGGGTAGCCGAACGCGTCGCCTGGCCGGACGCGCTGGCCGAGCTGGCGCTGTCGAAGGCCGAGCTCGCGCGGTGGAGCGGCGATACCGAGCAGGCCTACGGGCAGCTCGCCGTCGCCCGAGCGCTGCTCGGCGACGACGGCAAGCGGGCCATCGTCCGGTCGATGGTCGAAACGTTGCTCGGCTATCTGGCCGAGGATCTCGACGAAGCCAGGGAGCACGGCGCCGCGGCGTGTCGAGCGGCGTCGGAGGCTGGGCATCCGCTGCTGATCGCCCAGGTGCTCGTCGGGATCGCGGATCTCGCGCTGCGCGAACAACAGTACGAGCAGGCGGCCCGGCTGCTCGCGGCGAGCGCGGGCATGCGCGGCCTGCCGGATCGTTCGCAACCGGATGTGGCCCGCATCGAGCAGGCCGCCCGAAGCCACCTCGGCGACGCGGCGTTCGCGGAGGCGGCTCGGGCGGGCACAGAAACCAGCTGGAGCGAGTTGGTCGCGGTCACGCTCGCTTCGTGAAAGTGGCGCAGGCCCACGGGCATCCGACGCGCTGCTGACGTCGATCGCGGCGCGCACCGCCTTGGCCTCGGTCGCGACGTCGCGGCCCGCGACGCGGACCGTTCCGCCGTCGGCCTTCAGCAACTGACCCCGGCCTGTCACGGCGCTGTTTGACGGTGTCATCGGCCGCGTCAGCGCGGTGACGGTGCCGTGTCAGCGCGGGTGGCGATTGTTGGTCTCATCGAACGGCAGACCAGAGATGAGGAACCATGACAATCGACACCACACCGGCCATCACGACGGACGCTCGGCGGCAACAGCTCATTCAGGAGATCGTCGATTCCGGTTACGCCGGGGTGCAGCTGCGGGTGCAGGACGAGCGGGGCGAGTGGGTCGGCAGCGCCGGGGTGAGCAAGCTCGGCGAGAGCGCCGCACCGTCGACGGATGGACTGTTCCGGGTCGGTAGCAACACCAAGACCTTCGTCGCGACCGTTGTCCTGCAGCTGGTGGCCGAGGGCACGATCGGGCTGGACGATCCGGCCGCCGACCACCTGCCCCAGTTCGAGCTGGACCGGCGGATCACGGTGCGAATGTTGTTGCAGCACACCAGCGGAGTGTTCAACTTCACCGGCGAGTACTACCCCGACGGCACGATCGTGCCGGGGATCCCGTGGCAGGGGCAGGAGTGGGTGGACAACCTGTTCCACAGCTATCAGCCGGAGGAACTGGTGCGGCTGGCGTTGTCCAAGCCCGCGCGGTTCGAGCCCGGCACCGACTGGAGCTACTCCAACACCAATTACGTGCTGGTCAGGTTGCTGATCGAGCACGTCACCGGCCGCTCACTGGCGGCGGAGATGCAGCGGCTGATCTTCGATCCGCTCGGACTGACCGGCACCGTGGTGCCGGACTTCCAGACCGAGATCCCCGAGCCGCACGCGCACGGCTACTACCCGTACCAGGACGGCGACGAGTGGAAGATGGTCGACACCTCCAGCATGAACCCGTCCTGGATCTCCGCGGGCGGTGACATGATCTCGACCACCCGGGATCTGCAGACCTTCATTTCCGCGCTGATGAGCGGAAAGCTCTTGCCTGCTTCGCTTTTGGCGGAGATGCGGACACCGCACGCGACCGGTCTGCCGAAAAACGAGTACGGGCTCGGGCTGTTCATCGAGGAGACGGACGGCGGCGACATCCTCTATACCCACAACGGCGGTCTCTTCGGTTGGGCGGCACTGATGTACAGCACGGCCGACGGCAGCAAGACCATGACCGCCTCGCTGACCGCCGGAGACGCTCAGCTCGACTTCGTCGCCATGTCCGCGTTGTTCCAGCAGGCGAAGCAGCGGCTCGTCGACGAGGTGTTCGGCGTGCAGGCCTGATCGTAATCACTTCATAACCAACACATTTCACAGTCGAGGAGTACAGCCATGCCTACCTACCAGACCCCGGAACCGATCGCCGTCACCGTCGAGGTGCCCGCCGGGACCGTCCAGGTCATCGCGTCGGATCGCACCGACACCTATGTCGAGGTCCGGCCGACCGATGAGTCCAAGAAAGCCGACGTGCGCGTCGCCGCGCAGACCAAGGTCGATTTCGCCGCGGGCACATTGACTGTGCGGACGCCGACCGGGTGGCGGACGTACTCCCCGCTGGGTGGCAACCCGTCGATCGAGGTGATCATCGAGGTGCCCACCGGTTCCCGGCTGAAAGCGACTGCCGGACTTGGCCAGTTGCTGGTGACCGGCGAACTCGGTGAGTCCGTCCTGGAGATCGCCGCGGGTGACATCTCCATCGAGAGTCCGCGGGGCCCGGTGACCGCGAAGGTCGCCAAGGGCGATATCCGCGTCGGCGACGCGTCGCGCGGCGTGCTCCGGCTGGAAACGTCCACGGGCGAGCTCGAGGTCGGTATTCGGCCGGGCAGTGCGGCCCGGCTGGAAACCAACGCCCTGTCCGGCACCGTGCAGAACCTGATGGCACCGGTCGACCCGTCGGCCGAGACCGTGCACGTGTACGCGCGAAACTCGTTCGGCAACATCATCATCCGGCACGCCACCGCGGTGTGATCCGCGAACGTCCACCTCCTCCAGTGCGCGGGTGGAGGAGGTGGACGGCGTGAGGTTACTTGCGGAACTTCACCGAGCGGAATTCGACGTCGCGCTCATGCTTGCCGGGCGCCATCGCGTTCACGACCTTGCCGTCGCAGTCGTCGCCGCGGAAGAGTTCGGCAACGCGATTGGTCTTGTTCTCGGCGAAACCCTTGCCTTCGATGCGGTAGCAGCGGTCGTTCTTGGGATCTTCGAGCCGCTGGCGGTCGCCGTGGTGGGTGTAGATGAAACTACCCTTGGCCTCCAGGGTGCCCGGATCGGTATCGGCATGAGCGGTGGTAGCTCCGCCGAGAGCCAATGCGAGAACCGCGCCGGCCGCAGCGAGAGCGCCTCCGAGGTGTTTCATGATCTGCCTTTCGTAGAGCCTTACCCACGTATCTCGTGAAACGTGGTCGCTCCCGGGCACCTTGTGGGTCGCGCCGGGGGTTTGTCTTGGCCTGGCCAGTCGACGTCGACGGCATCGAGCGTAGCAAGTTCCGCACTGGGGAAATCGATCAAATCTGTTGTGCCACAGTGGAATACGTAAAAATTGAAACACCGCCAGATGGGCGTGCGAGAGCCGCGGGGGCGTCGAGTCGGAAGATGACGCGCGGCAACGGAGCCGATCATGAAATAGCTCTCCACGCCGAGAGGCGGCGTCGTTCCTACGCTGTGGGTCTTGCCCGCACGGGGCTCGAAATGCCCACTGGCTCAATGGGATTTCTCCCATCGGTCATGCTAACAACTTGCCTTCGCGAAGGTTCCCCAGTCGTCGGGTGGGTGCGCGTCCCCGGCGGCGCCGTGTGACGAAGGCCGCTGCGGCGGTCGGTGGGCAACTGCGATCACGTCGGCTTGGTTAATCTCGACGCGTGGCAGTGGCGTGTGAGCGCGGTGTGACGCGGGGCTCAGATGGCCATCAGGGGATGGCTGGAGACCCCACCGGGTGAATGAGATTGCATAGTCGTGCATAATCATCACATGGTTGATTCGGTGCACGCGCCGGAGCCAGGCGCGCCCGCGTTGCGGGTCGCGGTGGCCGGGGCGAGTGGGTACGCGGGCGGGGAAGTGTTGCGGCTGCTGCTGGGGCATCCGGCGTATCGAGCCGGACGCCTGGAGATCGGGGCGCTGACGGCGGGGGCCAATGCCGGGGCCCTGCTCGGGGAGTTGCAGCCGCATCTGCTGCCGCTGGCGGACCGGGTGCTCGCGCCGACGAGCGCCGAGGAGCTGGCGGGGCACGATGTGGTATTCCTCGGGCTGCCGCACGGGGCGTCCGCGGCCATCGCGGAGCAGCTGCCCGCCTCGACGGTGATCATCGACTGCGGTGCCGATTTCCGCCTGACCGACGCGCGGGCGTGGGAGAAGTACTACGGAAGCAAGCATGCGGGCAGCTGGCCGTACGGGCTGCCCGAGCTGCCCGGCGGCCGCGAGAAACTGCGCGGCGCCAGCCGGATCGCGGTGCCCGGCTGCTATCCGACCGTGGCCAGCCTCGCGCTCGCACCGGCCATCGCGGCGGGGATCATCGAGCCGCGGGTGAATGTCGTTGCGGTGAGCGGAACCTCGGGCGCGGGCCGCAAGCTCGACGTCGGCCTGCTCGGCTCCGAGGTGATGGGCTCGGCGCGGGCCTACGGCATCGCGGGCGCGCACCGGCACACCCCGGAGATCACCCAGAACCTGTCCGCGGCGGGCGGTATCGACGTCGCCGTGTCGTTCACCCCGGTGCTCGCGCCGATGCCGCGCGGCATCCTGGCGACCTGCACCGCACCGACCGCGGTGGACGCTGCCCAGGCCCGCGCGGTTTACGAAAAAGCCTATGCCGACGAACCTTTCGTGCACCTGCTGCCGGAAGGCATGCTGCCGCAGACCGGTGCGGTCCTCGGCTCCAACGCCGTCACCCTGCAGGTGGCGGTGGATGCCGACGCGGGCTTGCTCGTGGTGATCGGCGCGATCGACAACTTGACCAAAGGCACCGCGGGCGCCGCGGTGCAATCCATGAACCTGGCCGTCGGATTCGACGAGACCGCAGGACTTTCCACCGTAGGAGTGGCACCGTGACGACATCCGCTGCGACATCGACCGAGACCGGCAAGCTGGTACGGAACCAGGGCGTGACGGGGCCGCTCGGCTTCCGCGCAGCCGGTATCGCAGCTGGCATCAAGGCGAGCGGGAAGCCGGACCTGGCACTGGTTTTCAACGAGGGCCCGGAATACGCCGCGGCGGGCGTCTTCACCCGCAACAAGGTGAAGGCCGCCCCGGTGCTGTGGTCACAGCAGGTGCTGTCCGGCGGCCGCCTGCGCGCGGTGATCCTCAACTCCGGCGGCGCCAACGCGTGCACCGGCCCCGGCGGCTTCCAGGACACGCATAAGACCGCCGAGGAACTCGCTGCCGCACTGAGCAATTGGGGATCCGAGACCGGCGCGGGCGAGATCGCCGTCTGCTCGACCGGCCTGATCGGCGACCGGCTGCCGATGGACAAGCTGGTGCCCGCGATCACCGAGATCGTGCACGAGATGGGCGGCGGCCTGTCCGGCGGTCTCGACGCGGCGCACGCCATCATGACCACCGACACGGTGCCGAAGGAAGCCGCCTTCCATCACCACGACAAGTGGAACGTCGGCGGCATGGCCAAGGGCGCGGGCATGCTCGCCCCCTCGCTGGCCACCATGCTCGTGGTGCTGACCACCGACGCCGCCGTCACCGCCGACCAACTGGACCAGGCGCTGCGCAACGCGACCGGCCGCACCTTCGACCGGCTCGACGTCGACGGCTCCTGCTCCACCAACGACACCGTGCTGCTGCTGGCCAACGGCGCCAGCGAGGTCACCCCGAGTCAGGCCGACCTCGACGCCGCCGTCCTCGCGGTCTGCGACGACCTGGCCGCCCAGCTGATGGGCGACGCCGAGGGCGTCACCAAGCGGGTGCTGGTCACCGTCGCGGGCGCGGTCAGCGAGGAGGAGGCGGTGGCCGCCGCGCGCACCGTGGCCCGCGACAGTCTGGTCAAGACAGCGCTTTTCGGCTCCGACCCGAACTGGGGTCGGGTGCTCGCCGCGGTCGGCATGGCGCCGGTCACCCTGGACCCGAACCGGATCTCGGTGTCGTTCAACGGGAATCCGGTCTGTATCGACGGTGTCGGCGCGCCCGGCGCCCGCGACGTCGACCTGTCCGGGATGGACATCGAGGTCCGCATCGACCTGAATGTCGGTACCGCGCAGGCCACCATCCGCACCACCGACCTCTCGCACGGCTATGTCGAAGAGAATTCGGCCTACAGCTCATGACGGGCCAACTGCACGAAGACCTTTCGGCACTGGACAAGGCGCACATCCTCGCCGACGCGCTGCCCTGGCTGCAGAAGTTCCGGGACAAGATCGTCGTGGTGAAGTTCGGCGGCAACGCCATGGTCGACCCGGACCTCGAGCGCGCCTTCGCCGCCGACATGGCCTTCCTGCGCACCGTCGGCGTGCATCCGGTGGTGGTGCACGGCGGCGGCCCGCAGATCAGCGCGATGCTGAAAAAGCTCGGCCTGGAAGGCGAATTCCGCGGCGGTTTCCGGGTAACCACGCCGGAGGTGATGGATGTCGTGCGGATGGTGCTGTTCGGTCAGGTCGGGCGCGAGCTGGTCGGGCTGATCAACGCGCACGGCCCGTACGCGGTCGGCATCTCCGGTGAGGACGCCGGACTGTTCACCGCGACGCGGCGCACCGTCGAGGTCAACGGCGAGCCGACCGACATCGGCCTGGTCGGCGACGTCACCTCGGTCAACCCGGACGCGGTGCTCGACCTCATCGCCGCGGGCCGCATCCCGGTGGTCTCCACCATCGCCCCGGACGTGGACGGCGTGGTGCACAACATCAACGCCGACACCGCCGCCGCCGCGCTCGCCGAGGGCATCGGCGCCGAGAAACTCGTGGTGCTGACCGACGTCGAGGGCCTCTACACCGACTGGCCGGACCGCTCGTCGCTGATCACCCGCATCGATACCTCGGCACTCGCGGAATTGCTGCCGCGCCTGGACGCGGGCATGGTGCCGAAGATGGAAGCCTGCCTGCGCGCGGTGCAGGGCGGGGTGCCGACGGCGCACGTCATCGACGGCCGCGTGCCGCACGCCATGCTGCTGGAACTGTTCACCGGAGAAGGAATCGGAACGATGGTGACGCCGTCCTCGAATGGGGCAGGCTCGCTGGACGGAACGAAAAAATGAGCGAAGACCAAGACCTCCAGACGCGGTGGACCGCCGCGATGATGAACAACTACGGCACCCCGAAGCTCGCGCTGGTGCGCGGCGCGGGCGCGGTGGTCTACGACGCGGACGGCAACCGCTACGTCGACTTCCTCGGCGGCATCGCGGTCAACAGCCTCGGCCACGCGCACCCGGCCATCCTGGCCGCGGTCACCGAGCAGCTCGGCACGCTCGGGCACACCTCGAATCTCTACATCAACCAACCGACCGTCGAACTGGCCGAGCGGCTGCTCGCGCACTTCGGCGACGGCTCCTCCGAATCCGGGCACAGCGGGCGGGCCTTCTTCTGCAACTCGGGCACCGAGGCCAACGAGGCCGCGTTCAAGATCGCGCGGCTGACCGGCCGGCGCAAGATCGTCGCCTGCGAGGAGGCGTTCCACGGCCGGACCATGGGCGCGCTCGCGCTCACCGGGCAGGCGGCCAAGCGGACGCCGTTCGAGCCGATGCCCGCGGGCGTCGTGCACGTGCCTTACGGTGACGCCGCGGCTCTGGAAGCTGTGGTCGACGAGGACACCGCCGCGGTGTTCCTGGAGCCGATGATGGGGGAGAGCGGCGTCGTCGTGCCGCCGATCGACTACCTGGTCAAGGCTCGCGAGATCACCGCGAAGCACGGCGCGCTGCTGATCCTCGACGAGGTGCAGACCGGCATCGGCCGGACCGGAAAGTTCTACGCGCACCAGGCCGTTGGCATCGTGCCCGACGTGATCACCCTGGCCAAGGGCCTCGGCGGCGGGCTGCCGATCGGCGCGGTGCTGGCCACCGGCCGGGCCGCCGAACTGCTCACTCCCGGCCTGCACGGCACCACCTTCGGCGGCAATCCGGTCTGCGCGGCGGCCGCGCTCGCGGTGCTACGCACCATCGACGACGAGGATCTGCTCGCGCACGTGGAGTCGGTCGGCAAGCGGCTCGCCGACGGCATCGAACTGCTGGCGCATCCGCTGATCGATCACGTGCGCGGGGCAGGGCTGCTGCTCGGCGTCGTGCTCACCGACGATGCCGCCGCCCATGTCGAGGCGCGCGCCCGGGCGGCCGGATACCTGGTGAATCCGGCCAAGCCCAACGTGATTCGGCTCGCGCCGCCGCTGATCCTCACCGAAACCCAGGCCGACAACTTCGTCGCCGATCTGCCGGAAATCCTGGACGCGGCGACCCAAGATGCGAAGGAGGCTGCGGCGCAATGACTTCAGCACAGCACGCGGTACGGCACTTCCTCCGCGACGACGACGTGAGCCCGGCCGAACAGGCCGAAATCCTCACCCTCGCGGCCGAACTCAAGCAGGCGCCGTTCTCCCAGCGTCCGCTGGAGGGGCCGCGCGGCGTCGGGGTGATCTTCGAGAAGAACTCCACCCGCACCCGGTTCTCCTTCGAGGTGGGTATCGCCCAGCTCGGCGGGCACGCGGTGGTGGTGGACGGGCGCGACACCCAGCTCGGTCGCGAGGAAACCCTCGGCGACACCGGAACGGTGCTTTCCCGCTATGTCGACGCGATCGTGTGGCGCACCTTCGAGCAGTCCCGGCTCGACGAAATGGCGGTGACGGCAACGGTTCCCGTGGTGAACGCGCTGTCCAACGAATTCCACCCGTGCCAGGTGCTCGCCGATCTGCAAACGCTCGCCGAGCGCAAGGGCAGCCTGGTGGGCCGCAACCTCGCCTACTTCGGTGACGGCGCGAACAACATGGCGCACTCGCTGCTGCTGGGTGGCGTCACCGCCGGGTTGAACGTAACCATCGCCTCGCCCGCTGGTTTCGAGCCGGTGCCGTGGATCCTGGAGGCCGCGCGTAAGCGGGCCGCCGAGACCGGCGCCACCATCATGCTGACCGGCGACCCGATCGCCGCGGCCGACGGCGCGGACGCGTTGGTGACCGACACTTGGACATCGATGGGCCAGGAGAACGACGGCCTCGACCGCGTCGGCCCGTTCCGCCCGTTCCAGGTGAACAGCCAGCTGCTCGCGCAGGCACAACCGGATGCCGTTGTGCTGCACTGCCTACCGGCGCATCGTGGTGAGGAGGTCACCGACGAAGTTCTCGACGGTCCGCACAGTGTGGTGTGGGACGAGGCGGAGAATCGGTTGCATGCACAGAAGGCGCTGCTGGTGTGGTTGCTGGCCAAGCGAAGTGACGGTGCGGCGTGAGCGAGCGTCAGCGAGAATTCCGCGTGCGCTCGATGCGGCTGAGCGCCGGCGAGGTGGAGTCGTGAGTGCGGGCTGCCGACGGTCGGGCATCGAGGTGGCGTCGTGAGTGTCACGCATCCGGAACAGGGCAAGGCCGGCCCGGAGATCGCTCGCACCCGAGCCGGACGGCAGTCCCGCATTGTCGAACTGCTCACCGCGCACGCGGTGCGCAGCCAGACCGAGCTGGCGGCGCTGTTGTCCGCCGAGGGCATCGAGACCACCCAGGCCACCCTCTCGCGTGATCTCGACGAACTCGGCGCGGTGAAGCTGCGCGCCGCTGACGGTGGCGCGGGCGTCTATGTCGTTCCAGAGGACGGCAACCCCATCCGCGGCGTCATCGGCGGCACCGATCGGCTCGCGAAGCTGCTCGGCGATTTACTGGTCTCCACGGACCACAGCGGCAATATCGCGGTCCTGCGCACTCCGCCCGGCGCCGCGCACTACCTGGCCAGCGCATTGGACCGGGCCGCGCTGCCGTACATCGTCGGCACCATCGCGGGCGACGACACCATCGCCGTCATCGCCCGCGAGCCACTGACCGGGGCCGAACTGGCCGCGAAGATCGAGGAGATCGCCTGACCTTCGGGTCAGGAGAACGGGTACTGGCCGGTGCCGCCGCCACCCGGCCCGTGGTTCGGCGTGCCCGCGTTGATCACGTCCTGGATGAGGTCCACCACGGCCCGTCCGACGTTGAGGACGTCGTTGCCCAGAGTGCTGAAGTCTTGCGCGATGAGGTGCAGCATTGCGTCCGTCCTTCTATCCGCCCGAAGATTCCGCTTCTCAGGGTCGCACACCGGACGATGCCCGCCAAGGGTGTAATTCGCTTGATGGGCAGTGACTTTCGCGAACGATCCGGGCTTGCCGGGCGGAATACCGGCCCCCCGCTGTGAATGGGCTTGCATCATCGTGCATAATCATTTGTAGGACGTGCGGGCCGCTAGGGCGGGAAGCCTGTCCGTACTTCGAAGACAAGAATCGAAACCGAGGAGCACACAGACCATGTCCGAACGCGTCGTACTCGCCTACTCAGGTGGGCTGGACACCTCCGTGGCGATCAGCTGGATTGCCAAGGAGACCGGTTCCGAGGTGGTGGCCGTGGCCATCGACCTCGGCCAGGGCGGCGAGGACATGAACGTGGTGCGCCAGCGAGCGCTGGACTGCGGCGCGGTCGAGGCCATCGTGGTGGACGCGCGCGACGAGTTCGCCAACGACTACTGCCTGCCGACCATCCAGGCCAACGCCATGTACATGGGCCGCTACCCGCTGGTGTCGGCGATCAGCCGCCCGCTCATCGTCAAGCACCTCGTAGAGGCGGCCAAGTTCCACGGTGCCAGCACCGTCGCGCACGGCTGCACCGGCAAGGGTAACGACCAGGTGCGCTTCGAGGTCGGCATCGGCGCGCTCGCGCCCGACTTGAACGTGATCGCCCCGGTCCGCGACTACGCGTGGACCAGGGAGAAGGCCATCGCCTTCGCCGAGGAGAACTCGCTGCCGATCAACGTCACCAAGAAGTCCCCGTTCTCCATCGACCAGAACGTCTGGGGTCGCGCGGTGGAAACCGGCTTCCTGGAGGACCTCTGGAACGCGCCGACCAAGGACGTCTACGACTACACCGCCGACGCGACGGTCAACTTCGAGGCGCCCGACGAGCTCATCATCACCTTCGAGAAGGGCATCCCGGTCGCCATCGACGGCCGCCCGGTCAGCGTGCTCGAGGCCATCGTCGAGCTGAACCATCGGGCGGGCCGTCAGGGTGTCGGCCGCCTCGACATGGTCGAGGACCGGCTTGTCGGCATCAAGAGCCGGGAGATTTATGAGGCGCCCGGCGCCATCGCGCTGATCACCGCGCACCAGGAACTCGAGGCCGTCACCGTCGAGCGCGAGCTGGGCCGGTACAAGCGGCAGGTCGAGCAGCGCTGGGGCGAGCTGGTCTACGACGGCCTCTGGTTCTCCCCGCTCAAGCGCGCGCTGGACGCGTTCGTCGGCGAAACCCAGGAGCACGTCTCCGGCGACATCCGGATGGTGCTGCACGGCGGCAACGCGGTCGTCAACGGACGTCGCTCGGAGCAGTCGCTCTACGACTTCAACCTGGCCACCTACGACGAGGGCGACACCTTCGACCAGTCGCTGGCCAAGGGCTTCGTGCAGATCCACGGGCTGTCCTCCAAGGTCGCCGCGCGCCGGGACCTGAACCAGAAGTAGGCGCGACCTCGCCCGCGCTCGGTCGCCGAGCGTGGGCGAGATGGTTGCTCGAGCAGCGGGGTCGGTCGGTGCGTGTGGCACTCAGGAAGCGGTCGTAGTCTCGGGGGCGGCCGAGGAATCGGCTCGACTCGAAGGGAGCGACGATGCGGACCGATGACGACAGCTGGGACATCGTGAGCAGTGTTGGCGCGACGGCACTCGGTGTCGCGGCGCTGCGCGCGGGTGAGAGCAGGCGGGCCGACGCGTTGTTCCGCGACCCGTACGCCGAAGTGCTGGTGAGTGCGGTCGGTTCGCCGTCGTGGACTCGGCTGAGTCAGCGCACTATCGGCGAGATCGATCAGTCCGTGGTGCGTTCCTATGGTGCGCTCGGTGATCTCCTGGTGGCCCGCACCTGCTACTTCGACGACTACCTCGAAGCGGCGGCCGCCGCGGGCATCCGGCAGATCGTCATCGTGGCCGCCGGACTCGATGCCAGGGCTTATCGGCTCGACTGGCCCTCGGGCACCACGATTTTCGAGCTGGATCAGCCGAAGGTGTTGCAGTTCAAGGCGTCCGCGCTCGCCGGAAGCGAGCCTGCGGCCGATCGTCGCGAGGTCCCGGTGGACTTGCGCAACGACTGGCCTGCGGCGTTGCGCGACAACGGGTTCGATCCGGCCGTGCGGACCGCGTGGCTTGTCGAGGGGTTGCTGCGCTACCTCCCCGCGGACGCGCAGGATCGCCTGTTGACCAACATCGCGGCACTGAGCGTGCCGGGCAGCCGGGTGGCGCTCAATATGACGACGCAGGGCGACCTGATACCGGATAGGCAACAGCAGCAAGACAATCGAGATCGCATGCTGGCCGCGCTCGACATCGATCTGGACGTCGACTCGCTGTGGTACTCGACCGAAGGGCGCAGCGATCCGGTCGTCTGGTTCACCGAACACGGCTGGACCGCCGAACGGGCCGACGCGGTGACGGTGCTGGCCGACCGCGGCCGCGCGGTGCCCGCCGACGTCGCCGAGAACATGCATTCCCATTTACTGATGACCGCAATCCGACCCGGAGGAGACAGCACACCATGACGCAGAGCGGCAGCACGAACACCGGTGCGCTGTGGGGCGGGCGCTTCGCGTCCGGCCCGGCCGAGGCGATGGCGGCGCTGAGCAAGTCCACCCAGTTCGACTGGGTCCTGGCGCCCTACGACATTCGCGCGTCCAAGGCGCACGCACGCGTGCTGCACAAGGCCGGACTGCTCTCCGAGAGCGACCTCGCCGGGATGCTCGCCGGGTTGGATCAGCTTGCCGCGGACGTGGATTCGGGCGCGTTCGCCCCCGCCGACTCCGACGAGGACGTGCACGGCGCGCTGGAACGCGGACTGATCGACCGGGTCGGCACCGAGCTCGGCGGGCGGCTGCGGGCCGGGCGGTCGCGGAATGACCAGGTGGCCACGCTGTTCCGGATGTGGCTGCGCGACGGCGTGCGCCGGGTCGCGGTCGGCGTGCTCGACGTGGTCGACGCGCTGGTGACGCAGGCCGCCGCGCATCCCGACGCGGTGATGCCGGGCAAGACGCACCTGCAGGCCGCGCAGCCCGTACTGCTCGCGCATCACCTGCTCGCGCACGCGCATCCGCTGCTGCGCGATATCGATCGGCTGCGCGACTTCGACAAGCGAGCGGCGGTGTCGCCGTACGGTTCCGGCGCGCTGGCCGGGTCCTCGCTCGGACTCGATCCCGAGGCGATCGCCGCCGAACTGGACTTCGACGGCTCCGCCGCCAACTCGATCGACGCCACCTCCTCGCGTGACTTCGCCGCCGAGGCCGCGTTCGTGCTCGCCATGATCGGCGTCGACCTGAGCCGAATGGCCGAAGAGGTGATCCTCTGGAGCACACCGGAATTCGGCTACATCACCCTCGCCGACGCCTGGTCCACCGGCTCCTCGATCATGCCGCAGAAGAAGAACCCGGACGTATCCGAGCTCACCCGCGGCAAGGCGGGCAGGCTCATCGGCAACCTCACCGGCCTGCTGGCCACCCTGAAGGCGCAGCCGCTGGCCTACAACCGAGACCTGCAGGAGGACAAGGAACCCCTGTTCGACTCGGTCGCCCAACTGGAACTGCTGCTCCCCGCCATCGCGGGTCTGGTTTCGACGCTCACCTTCCACACCGACCGGATGGCCGAACTCGCCCCCGCCGGCTTCACCCTCGCCACCGACATCGCCGAATGGCTGGTCCGCCAGGGCGTCCCGTTCCGCGTCGCCCACGAAGCCGCAGGCGCTTGCGTCCGCGCCGCCGAATCCCGCGGCGTCGGCCTGGCCGACCTTACCGACGAAGAATTCGCCACCATCGACCCCGCCCTCACCCCCCAGGTCCGCGAGGTCCTTACCGTCCAGGGCTCCATCGCCTCCCGCAACGCCCGGGGCGGCACCGCAGGCACCCAGGTAACCATCCAACTAGCCGAAATAGCCACCACCACAGCCCAACTCCGCACCTGGCTGACCTGACCCCCGCCGCGCCGAAATCCGCACTCCCTCTCGGGTTCGCGGGGCGGAGGCCCTCGGACCGAGATCCGCACTCTCTGTTGGGATTCGCACCCACTGCGGACACCCGGAAGCAGTGCGCATCCCGAGAAAGAGTGCAGCCGTCGGCGCCAACGGCCGCATCGTGTGCCACTCGCGGCTGGTCGGCGGGGCGCGGTGCCCAGCTATTGCTCGGCACTCGTTACGCTGCGGCAATGACCCTGTTGTTGCTGGCCATTGCCATCGCGTCCGAGGTGACCGCCACCGTTTCGCTGAAGCTGTCCGACGGATTCAGCAAGGTCATACCGTCGATCATCGTGGTCATCGGCTACGGCAGCGCCTTCTGGTTCCTCTCCCAGGCCATGAAGCGCGGCATACAGATCGGCGTCGCCTACGGCATCTGGTCGGCCGTCGGCGTCGCCGTCATCGCCCTCATCGGCGTCCTGTTCCTGGACGAACGCCTGACACTGCTCCAGGTCGGCGGAATCGGGCTGGTGATCCTGGGAGTGTTCGCACTAGGTCATGTCCCCCAATAGCTTTAGCCATTCGACAACGAGGGCCAGGACGAACCCGGCGCGGTAGGTCGAGGCCAACTTGTCGTAACGGGTAGCGACGGCTCGCCAGCGTTTGACCTTGTTGAAGGCGCGTTCGACAACGTGTTAACGATCTCGTGCAGTCGAGCGGCTTTGGTGTGGGGTATGCGTCCCGGTATCGCTCGTCGTCAGCAATTCGATAGACCCGGCAACCTGATACGCCAGAGGAACTCCGCAACGATGCTCGTCTCCAGGGAAGTTGGCACGGAACTCCTGAAGCTGTCCCGAGCCGCAAAGTAGAACGCGCCGGTAGGCGCTGACTCGTTTACGGTTTTGCTTCGTGCGTCAAGAGTCCCGCAGGACTAACCTGCCATCGCCGGGACTCTGGTCGAAGAGATCCGGGGCGGTCAGCGCGCACATCCCGGAGGCGCAGCACCGACTTCGATCTACCGCGAGTCGCAATGTAAGAGTCAAGCAGACCGACTCCGGCAAACCCGGGGCACATCAAAGTCCCGGACTCACCGGGGGGATTCACTCCCAGGTGACAGGGAGGCTGTGCGTCCCGCAAATGTTGCCGGAAGACATGGCTACTTCGCCGGGTGCGATCGCGAGTCGCAGAGTAGGGAACCGAGCCACCAGCGCGGGGATGGCGACGCGCAGTTCAACCCGGGCCAATTGCTGACCAAGACATTGGTGCACACCATAACCGAAGGCCAGGTGGCCGACCGACCGTCGCCGCACGTTCAGCGTATCGGGATCGGAGAAGCGACGGGCGTCGCGGTTGGCTGCATTCAGCGAGAGCGCGACCGACTCTCCTGCCTTGATCAGCAGACCGTCCAGCTCGACATCCTCGAGTGCCGTCCGGACGCCTGTGTGCACGACTGTCAAGTAGCGCAACAGCTCTTCGACCGCGCCGTCTGCGAGTTCGGGCTCCACGCGGAGTGCGGCTAACTGGTCCGGGTGACGCAGCAGCGCGAACGTGCCGAGTGCGATCATGTTGCGGGTGGTCTCCAGACCGGCACCGAGGAGGAAGGTCCCCATGCCGGCGATTTCGTCATCGGAGAGTTCGGTAGTCGTGAGTTCGCTCAACATGTCGTCGGTGGGTGCGGCACGTTTGGCCACGACCAGCTCGCGGATATAGCCGGTCACCCGCTTCCAAACGTCGCCGCCCATCTCCTCGAACCAACTTGACTCCACGACCGCCGTGACCTGGTGCTGAAAGAACTCGTGATCGTCGTAAGGCACGCCGAGCAGCTCACAGATGGTCAATGCCGCGACGGGTCGCGCATAGGCCTCGACCAGATCCACGGATGGCCCGTGCTTTTCCATGGCATCCAGACAGTCGGTGCAGATATGCGCGATGCGCGCGGTCAGCAGCCTCATGCGGCGAACGGTGAATTTGGCTGTGAGTTCCTGCCGGAGTCGCGTGTGCTCGGGCTTGTCAGCGCCACCGAAGTCCCCGGCCGGGGACACCGTCTGGGACAAGTCCGCATCGTAGAGCGGATCGTGCAACAGCTGGTAGCGCGCACTGAACCTCGAATCGCCGAGAACCGCCCGGACCGTACGGTGAGCGGTGGCCAGCCAGCCCAGGTGTCCGTCCGGAAAGGTCATTCGGACGAGCCCGCGCTGTTCGCACAGGTCGGCCAGCCCCGTCGGCGGATCGAAGGGGCAGCCCGGACTACGGATAATCGGCAAAGTGATCGCCTCGTTGGCCGATTCGGTCAGCGCCAACTCCTTTGTTCTGCCATTCTGCGACCCCTGTTCCAGCCGCCACACCAGGGATCGTTCACCTCAGCGGCGAGAAACAGTCACGCAAATTCCTGAGTAGACAATGAATTCTATCAGTATGAATCGTCGGCATCTCCGGTTTCAGTGGTTCATGTTCAAGGTCAGCTGGCTCATAGCATGCCGCAGAAGACCGGGCAGGGGTGATTTGTTGCTAATACGGTTGATTTGCCGTGATGTGTCGTCTCGTCTGATCTCCGTTCACGGTTCGACTCGGCAGCCACGGCCCATTGCCGCAACTTCTCCGAGCGAACAATCAGCAAGCCTCCGGGTGCTCCAGCGCCGACCGCAAACGGCAAACGCCCCTGACCAGAGCATTGATCAGCTGGTCAGGGGCGTTTGCCGCTATACCCAGACCGCCGGCCAGGCAAATCGTTCAGCACTGTTGGCCCAAAAGACTTACCGAAGGCCGATTTCAGCGCAACGTCCGCCGTTTTCGCAGGTAAAGGTCTCGTTGACTGTGCCAACAGGGCCTGATATGGCCCGGCGGGACAACGTACGCCCTCTCCCGCATCGCATTCCGCGCGACTACGCCGCAGCGGCGCACCGAAGCCACCGGCTATCCGTCCCACGCCAGCCTCGGCATCGGCTCCACGTCGGCTCTGGACAATGGTGCCGGAGGAGCTCGTCATCGGCGTATGAGTGATTCGGTTTCCGTGAGACACGATCGCGGCATCAGCTGATATCCGGGGTCGCACCGATCGACATGCCGTGTGACACGCCGAGAATTGGAAGATCTTGGACAGCGGGTTGCTGTGGTGTGCGCTGGTCGGTGTAAATCCGTTGCCTTCGCGGCAGATCGACCCCAGAAACGATGAACAGCCGGTAACTAATGGTTCGCCAACGAGTCGTCGGACACCTTCTCGAGCACCGTTTCGGCGGCGCTCGACACTGGGGAGCTATTGAACTGCCGCCACGCGGGGAACGACACTCGAAACGGGAATCCTTACCCACAGAAGGTCACCGACACGATCTTGCCGGATTGTCTGGCGACCCATTACCACGCGTGCCTATCGGTTTCTCGTATGTCACCGCTATCTCTGAGTGAGGAGTTGGTGCGTCATGTCCGCTACCGCTGAAGTGCCGATCGCGATCGTGGCTATCGGTGCCGGTTTCTCGCTGGGGGTGGGTTCACCGGCGTGGTTGTGGGCTCAGGCGCCTACCGACCGCAGCACTGTGGTGCCGGTGTCGACGCGCCAGTGGGTCGCGGCACAGCTGGTGAATCGCGGAGTTCTGAGGAGGGTCAGCCACAACCACTGGGCGCTCTTGGCGTTGATTGGTTGTATGGGGAGCGCAGCTACTCGGCCGATCTCATCCAGCTGAATTACCCGACTGGACGTGCCATGTCTCACGCAGGAGAGGACGCGATTCATGCGTAAATCACAGACGGCACCGAGTTCAGGCGAACTCGGAGCGGAATACGAGTCGTTGTGGAATCAGTCGTTGGCAGAGCTGTTCGCTGCGCAGGCGGAGGCACACCCGGATTGGTTGGCTGTCGATGCTGTAGAGCATCGGTTCACTTACGGTGAATTGTCCGAGAAGGCGGAGCGATTCGCTCGCGGATTGCATCACTATGGGGTGTCGGCTGGTGAGGTGGTCGGCGTGTTGGGGCCCCGATGCGCGGAGACGGTGATGGCATTTCTAGGAGTTCTGTACGCAGGGGCTTCGTTTATGCCGGTGGATTTGTCGCTTCCTGATGAGCGAATCAGGGGGATGCTGGAGGATTCGGAGCCCACGGCGATGATCCGGGTGCCCGGCGTGGGTGAGCTTTGCGATAATGGTGTCCGCGTTTTGGAGTTCGATGATGTATTGATTGCCGGGGATGATTCTGATCGGCTGGTTCTTCCGGGTGCAGTGGCCGCGGCGGTTACACCAGCTTATGTGATGTTCACGTCGGGATCGACGGGTCGACCGAAGGCTATTCCGGCTCCGCAACGTGGTGTGGCGCGCGCTGCGGTCGCCAATGGATTTATGAATATGCGAGGACAGGAGCGTGTTCTGCATGCATCGTCACTGTCGTTCGATATTTCCACCTTGGAGATCTGGGCGACTCTGCTCAACGGGGGTTGTTTGGTGCCGATTCCGTCGCAGATCCTGCTGGTCCCCGAGGAGTTTCATACGCTGATTCAGCGACAACAGATAGACACGGTGTGGTTGACGACCAGCATATTCCACCACATCGCGCAGGAGCGACCGCAGGCCTTCGCAACTGTGCGGTATCTGGCGGTCTGTGGTGAGGTGTTGGATCCTGATGCTGTGCGTCGGGTATTCGATCACGGCAGGCCCGAGCATCTGCTGAACGGATACGGCCCGACCGAAGCAACCACCTTCGCCACGTGCTATGAGGTTGAGGACCTGGCACCGGACGCGGCGACGGTGCCGATCGGCCGGCCAATTGCCGACACGGTCGTTCATGTGCTGCGCAACGACGGCACCGTCGCTGATCCGGGCGAAGAAGGCGAGCTGTTTATCGGTGGCGGTGGTGTCGCGTCAGGATATTTGAACAATCCGGGCGAGACCGCCGGAAGTTTTTGCACGCGAACCCTGCGCCCTGGTGATCCACCCCAACATCTCTACCGTACCGGTGATTTCGGACTCCGCCGCCCCGATGGGATCCTCGAGTTCTGCGGTCGGCGTGACGACCAGGTCAAGGTACGCGGATTCCGGATCGAGCTTGCCGAGATCCGCGCCGCGGTTGCCGATCATCCTGATGTCGCGGACGCCTGCGTGTTCGCCCGAGAGGACGGTCTCAGCCGGTACCTGGCCGCGTACGTCAGTCTCCGGACCCCCAACCGGCCGGTCACGGACATGGATCTGCGCGCCTACCTGAGCGGGCGGCTGCCCCATTACATGGTGCCGGCCACCATCACCGTCATCGACCGACTCCCCTTGACCTCCACCGGCAAGGTTGACCGGCTCGCCCTCCTGCAGTCCGGCGGCGCTGTGGCGGCTGAGGATTCGGCGCCACCGCGATCGACGCGAGAGGCCGTGGCCCAGGTGTGGGCATCCACCCTGCCCGGTAGCCGCGGCGAGGACAGTGAGAATTTCATCGCCTGTGGCGGCAACTCGCTGCTGGCAGCTCAATTGGTCATACGCCTCGAACGCAACTTGCAGTTGGGCAGCAAACATAGCTTCAGGTTGGTGAACGCGCTGCTTGCCGAGCCCACCCTGCAGGGGTTTACCACCGCCGTCGAGCGTGTCATGGCGGGATCGACCACGGTGCATGCTCCCGTCGACCGCTGGCGCCCTGACCTGGACTGGGATATGCCATCCGTGCTCGCTACCACACCCGCGCCCACGTGGCAGGCACCCAAGCATGTGCTGTTGACCGGAGCTACCGGATTCCTCGGCTCGTACATGTTGCGTGCGCTGCTGGATCGCAGCGACGCCGATATCCATGTTGTTGTCCGGGCTCGCAATGAACAACATGCCCGCCACCGAGTGATCCAGGCGCAACTACGACGCGGACTGACCCGGCCGGTTCCCGCTGACCGTATCCACCCGATACTCGGTGACCTCGGTCGCCCGCGACTGGGCATGTCCGAACAGGAATGGGAGCACCAAGCCTCCCACGCTGATCTAATTCACCACTGCGGCGCTCACGTCAATTACATCTATCCTTACGAGCAACTGCGGGCAGCCAATGTCGAATCCACGCGCGAGCTCATCCGCCTGGCCGCTCGGCGTGCGGTCCCACTGCACTACATCTCTAGCGTCGTCACGGTCGAGGGTGTGGACACCTTCGGGCTGCGGCACATCACCGAGGACACCCCGATGCGCGACAATGTGCAACTGCTCTCGTGGGGTTACAGCGAAAGCAAGTGGGTTTCCGAGCAACTCCTGTTCGATGCCGCCGCCAATGGATTACCGACCGCGATCTACCGTGCGTACGACATCAGCGGGGACTCCGCCACATCCAACTGGGATACCAACGGCGTCGCTGTCACCGAGTTCTTTCAAATCATGGTGGAAACAGGGCTCGCTCCTATCTGGGACCTTCCCATGAATCTGGTGCCAGTCGACTACTGCGCCAACGCCGCAATCCACCTGAGCCTCACCCAACCTGCACAGGGCCAGGCCTACCACCTCATCAACCCCCACGAAACCACGCTCTCCGACATGATCGACCGGTTCCGCGCGCACGGTCACACCATCCGCGACGTCAGTTATCACGACTGGACCGATGCCGTGAGTGAGCACCTCACCAAGAACCCTGCTCATCCATGGGGTCCCTTTCATCCACTGTTCACCAATCTCGCCGCGTTCCGCGACGCCCTCACCGTCGCGGAAACGTACGACAATCACCACTTCCCCGCTCTCGACGTGAGCCGAATCCAACGAGACCTCCACGGATCCGGCATCACCTGCCGACCTGACGACCACGACCTGCTCGACCAATACATCCGCTACTTCCACACCACGGGATTCATCTCCCCGCCAGCGACGGGGTAATCGCGCTGTTCGATCACTCCACCACTGACGGAGAGTGAGGTGGTGCAAAACAACTTCCGGACAGCGGCATCAGTAGATGGTCAGCGTCCCTGTCGCAGTCGCTGCCTTCTCGCCCGGACAGGAGCCGGTCTCTGTCGTCGTGCCTACGTCTTTCGCAGAGTGTCCTGCATAGGTCCCTGACGTGATGGAAATCGGGAACTCGCCGCTGTCGTTACCGTCCGTCACGGTCTCGGAGGTCTCGCCCGTTTTGAACTCACTGGTGGTGCCGTCCGACCATTTCATCGTTCCGGTGCCGTGGTCGTCAGTGGCATCACCATTGCACGATACTTTCTCGGTGCCCGAAGCTTTCGAACTCACCGGATGCGGGTTGACCGCCTTACCATCAGGGTCTTTGCAGTCGGAGTACTTCAGGTCCTCCGTCCATTTGACCACAGCAGGCTCCTTACCAATCCCTGGCGCAGGCCACAAGACCTTGCCCTCTTCGGTGCATGTCATAACCACCGTAGAAGCCTGGGCGGCCGCGGGTCGCACACCGCTCTGCGCAATGAATGAGACAGCTCCCACAGCACCAGCCAGGATCACCACTGCATAGCGGTGGTAACGAATAGACATCGTGCACTACCTTTCGATCGATGTGTTGGTTCACGATCAGCGCTGACCGTGTATTCGGCGCCGACCCCCTGTATGGATTGGCCGAGGTTCCAACTAGGTTGTGTCTCCCATTAGTCGCTGTTGGAGTGGGTGCGCGCCGTCGTGGCCTTGGTGGGGCGGGCATGGTCGCCGAGGTGGCTATTGCCGCGCCCATGGCCGCCGGGATGTGTCGGAGATTTCGCCGTGGGCTACCTGCACACGCCCGTCTTTGCATGCGGCCTTGGTCACCGTGAACGCCGCGTGGAAGGGTTCCTCAATCGTCGCCTCGTCCTGGCTGCCTTTGTGGAAGCGGCCGTCGATGGTCCAGGCCGCCAGGTTCGACTTTTTGTTGATGCTGTAGGTGCGGCATCTGGCGCACAACGAATCTCGACGCCGCCGACATCACCAGCAGAGCCTGGACGACGCCGAGCCGGATAGCGGCAGTCCTGAAGCGTTGTCACTCAACGGTTTCGGCTGTCGTCCGGCAGGATGGTCGTCGTGGTGTCGGCGGTCGGTAATCGGTATCAGGTTCTGACGGATAGCCAGTGGGAGTTGCTGGAGTTGTTGCTGCCGAAATCCGAAGGGCGCATTGGTCCTAACTTCGCCAACACCCGTCGTGTGGTCGAGGGCATGCGGTAGCGGCCGCGGACCGGGATTCCGTTCGTCCTGGCCCTCGTTGTCGAATGGCTAAAGCTATTGGGAGACATGACCTAGAACTAGGCGGTGCGCATTGAGCCCAGCTGTACCGACGGCCATCCGAACCGCCGGTACACCCGGATGCTGGGTGGATCAGAGGAACTCGCTGGTGTCCAGGTCGAAATCGAAGGGTGCCGGCAGTCGTAGCGATGCACCGAATTTGGCGGTGGCGTTGTGCCGGTATTCGTTGTCGGCCGGCTCCCAGTAGATCAGTACCTCACCACGGTGACGGTCGACGAGCAGGTATTCTGGGATAGACGCCTGTGCATAGGCGTCGCGCTTTTCGGTGCGATCGACGTCGGCGTCACGTTCGCGGCCCGAGGTGACTTCTACGATCATCACGACTCCGGCGGGATCGGACCATGGCGGCTGGTCACGAAAATATCCACGAGGTGCAACCGCCCCATCGACGCGCGCACGGCTCTCGCGATAGGAAGGGATGCGTAGACCCCGCTCGTGCGGTAATCGCAGCTCTGGGCAATGGTCGCGAATCTGATCGCCGATTGTGCTGGCGTACTCGTCATGCTCGCCGTCAGGAACCGGAACCACGTAGATCCTTCCATTGATCAGCTCGACGTCGACCTCCTCGGACGATGCGCGCTCCAGTACCTCGAACTCCGCGAGGGTCACATCGGCGTCCATGCTGCTCATATCCCCAGGGTAACTGGGTGGCGCGGTTTCGGTCTGCTGGTCGTCCGCCAGCAGATGTCGCGCTGCGGTGCGCGGGCTCATCCGGGGCCCAGGTCCGGTCGTGGGCGTCCACGGTCCATTGGCAACTCCTTCTACTCGACGACAGAACGGTTGTGCATTTTCTTCGACGTGCGACGCAGCCAGTTGGTCCCCGGAAATCTCCACGAGTTTCAGCGCTGAAGCTTCGAGCACCGCGAGCTCTACCCGAGGAACCTGCCAACGTGGGCATTGCGTGCATTGTTTTCTCGGCTTGGAAACCGAGTTCCGTTGCGCCTTCCGCATTTTGCCGAATTCGTCCCACGGGATGATGGGCGAACGTAGCATCGCGGGATGGACTGGACGTTTGCTCAGCTGTGCGCGCACGGATGTGGCCGATGACCTCGGACGATGCGGCGAAACAGGCCGATTCCGTCGTCACGCTGCGGGCCGAGGGGCTGGTGAAGCGCTATGGCGGGGTCGAGGCGTTGCGTGGCGCGAACTTTGAGGTGAGCGCCGGTGAAGTCGTCGCACTGATCGGCGACAACGGTGCGGGTAAATCGACTCTGGTGAAATGCCTTTCCGGGGCCGAGCAGCCGGATTCCGGGCGGATTTTGCTGGACGGCAAGCCGGTGGTGCTGAATACGCCGACGGCCGCCCGCAAACTGGGCGTGGAGACCGTGTATCAGGACCTCGCGGTGGCGCCGGATCTGGACCCGGCCGCGAACCTGTTCCTCGGCCGCGAGCTGGTGCGCAAGGGGCTACCCGGCAAGCTCGGCATGCTGGACCGCACCGCGATGAGAGCCCAAGCGGTCGAACACTTCCGGCGTCTCGGCGTCACCCTGCAGAGCGCGGACGTGCCGATCGGCTCGCTGTCCGGCGGGCAGCGGCAGAGCGTCGCGGTGGCCAGGGCGGTGATGTGGGCCAGCAAGGTGGTGTTCATGGACGAGCCGACCGCCGCGCTCGGCGTGGTGCAGCGCGAGCGGGTGCTCGACGTGATCCGCCGGGTGGCCGGCGAGGGCATCGCGGTGGTGCTGATCAGCCACAACATGCCGGAGGTCTTGGCGGTCGCGGACCGCATCGAAGTGCTGCGGCTCGGCAGGCGGGTGGCGCGGTTCACCGCCGCCGAGGCCACGCTCGAGCAATTGGTGGGCGCCATGACCGGCGCGTTGTCACAGGAGGGCGCCGCGTGAGCGAGGTCAAGTCCGTCAGCGTCGACGGAAACGGCAACGGCGGTACCGAACTGCCCGAACGCACTGTCCTGCAACGACTGATGGCCGCGAGCACGGTGTGGATCGGCGTCGTGCTGGTCGCATTGTGCATCGTGTTCAGCGTGCTGCGGCCCGATGCGTTCCCGACCCGGTTCACCTTTCAGACGCTGCTCATCGAAACCTCGGTGCTGCTTGTCCTTTCGGTGGGGATGACGTTCGTGATCATCACCTCCGGCATCGACCTGTCGGTCGGCATGGTGCTGATCTTCTCCGGCGTGATCGGCGCCAAATCGATGGAGTGGCTGAGCCCGGACCAGGACGCCACCGGCGCGGGCTGGGGCATCATCGCCGTCGGCTTCCTGCTTTCCATTGCGGGCGGCGGCCTTTGGGGCCTGATCAACGGCTTGCTGGTGGCCAAGGCCAAGATTCCGCCGCTGATCGTCACGCTCGGCTCGTTCGGCGCCGCACTCGGCGCGGCCCAGCTGATCACCGGCGGCGTGGACACCCGGACCGTCCCCGAAAACCTGCGTGACACACTCGGTTTCGGCACCACGCTGGGCGGGATACCGAACCTGGTGCTGGTCGCCACCGTCGTGACGGTGCTCGCCGCCTGGGTGCTGCACACCACCCGCTTCGGCCGCTACACCTACGCCATCGGCTCCAACGAGGAGGCCGCCCGGCGCTCCGGCATCGCGGTCACCCGGCATCTGGTGACGGTGTACCTGCTCACCGGCGTGCTGGCCGGGCTGGCGGGCTTCATGAACCTGGCCTACTTCGGCACCACCACCATCGGCGGGCACACCACCGACAACCTGGATGCCATCGCGGGCGTAGTGATCGGCGGCACCAGCCTTTTCGGCGGTGTCGGCTCGATCGTCGGGACCGTGATCGGCGTGTTCATCCCGTCGGTGCTGAAGAAGGGGTTCGTCATCGCGCAGGTGCCGGTGTTCTGGCAGCCGATCGCGGTGAGCGTGGTCCTGGTCGCGGCGGTCTGGTTCGACCAGCTCCGCCGCCGGGCCCGCGATCGGAAATAGGAATTCGATAGTGGAACAACACAATAACGGTGGAGGTAACCAATGAGGGTGGCCAAGCGGACAGCGGTGGTGATCGGCGCGATGGCGTCGATCAGCGCGCTGCTGGTGTCTTGTAGTGGGCAGGTGAGCAATTCGGGTGGCGGCGGCGACAGTAAGAAGCTGGTGCTGATTCCGGGCGTCGCCGACGAGCCGTTCTACATCTCGATGCAGTGCGGCGCACAGGACGAAGCCACGAAGCTCGGCTACAAGCTGGACACGCAGGCGCCGACCAAGTTCGACGCAGGCTCCCAGACGCCGGTGCTGACCGGTGTGGTGGCGAACAAGCCCGGCGGCATCCTGATCGCCCCGACGCACGCCACCGCGATGGCCAATCCGATCAAGCAGGCCAAGGACGCGGGCATCAAGATCGTCGAGGTCGACACCGCGCTCGACGACACTTCCATTGCGCTGTCGTCGATTTCGTCGGACAACAAGAAGGGCGGCGCGCTCGCGGCGCAGACCTTGGCGAAGCTGGTGGGGGAGAAGGGGCCGGTGCTGGTGATCAACACCAAGGCGGGCACGTCCACCACCGACGCTCGCGCGCAGGGCTTCGAGGACGCGGTCAAGAGCTTCCCCGGCATCAGCTCGCTCGGCGTGCAGTACAACAACAACGAAGCGGCGCAGGCGGCGTCGATCGTCACCGCGACGCTGGCCGCGCACCCGGACCTGGCCGGTATCTTCGCGACCAACCTGAGCTCGGCCGAGGGCGCGGCCACCGGCCTGCGCAACGCGAACAAGCTGGGTCAGGTCAAGCTGGTCGGTTTCGACGCGAGCCCCAAGCAGGTCGAGGACTTGAAAGCCGGTACCGTGCAGGCACTTATCGCCCAGGACCCGGCGGGCATCGGTGCCAAGGGTGTCGACCAGGCGGCCGCGGCGATCGAGGGCAAGCCGGTCACCCGCAATATCCAGACCGACATGATCGCGATCACTCAGGCGGACATGGACGCCAACTCGAAGTACTTCTACAAGCGCAAGTGCTGACAGTCGCCCGATGAGGGGTCGACCGGACGCCACCGCGTCTGGTCGGCACGGGTCACGGCCCCGCCACGCTCCCTGGCGGGGCCTTCGGGCAAATACCTGGAAACACCCATGACGGAACACTCATGACTTATCATGAGTCGCGGCGCCCATCTGAAAGGCGTCCGAGCACCTCGCCCACTGGCGAGGTGACCTCTGCTCGGTTCTCTGCTTTATGGCACTTCGAGGCTTTGTGAAGCTCGACAGCTACCGGAAGTAACGAACAGAAGGAGAAGAGGAAATGATCGGATCCATCGTGGGCAACAGTCTGGCAATGTTCATGGCCGCTGTCCTGGCCATCGCTTTTCCGATCGGCGGCTCCGTCATGGACGCCGTGCTGCTGCCGATGGCGGCCATCGTGAGCCCCATGTTGTTCTTGGGCAGCTGAGCGCCGGTATTCCTGCGGGTAGCCCGGCGTGAGTTCGGCTGTGCGGGAGAGTGTTCGACGGCACCTCGCCGTGATCGGATCGAGTTGCCCGAGATCCGACCACGGCGAGGTCGCTGTCAATCCTCGACTCGGACAGAGTATTCCGCGTTGGCGAGCGCGTTCAGGACGTCGTCGCGGTGGTTCGGGCCTCGGGTTTCCAGGGTGAGGGAGACCTCGACCTCGTCGAGGGCGAGCCGGGCGCCGGTGCGGGCATGGGCCACGTCGACCACGCTGGCGCCGGTTTTACCGACCACCCCGAGCAGCGTGCTCAGGCCGCCCGGTCGATCCGAGATCGTCACGCGGACAGCGAGATAGCGGCCCGCAGCGCTCAGTCCGTGACCGATCAGGCGGGTGAGCAGCAGCGGGTCGATATTGCCGCCGGACAGGATCGCGCAGACCGGCCCCTTCAGATCGAGATCCGTTGCGGCGCAACTCATCAGTGCGGCAACCGCCGCCGCGCCCGCGGGCTCGACGATCAGCTTGGCTCGCTCCAGGCACAGCAACAGCGCCTTGGACAGCGAGTCCTCGTCGACGGTCAACATCGTCGAAACATGCTCGGCCACATGCACGAACGGCACCTGGCCGGGCTGCCCGACGGCGATACCGTCGGCCATCGTCGCCATCCGCCCGACCCGCACCGGCTTGCCCGCCGCCAGCGAACCCGGCCAGGCCGCCGCCTCCTTCGCCTGCACCCCGATCACCCGCACCTGCGGGGCCAGCTGATGCAGCGCGACCGCGATGCCCGCGAGCAGCCCGCCGCCACCGGTCGGCACCAGCACCGTGCCGACGTCGGGGATCTGCTCCAGGATTTCCAGCGCCACCGTCGCCTGCCCGGCCACGATGTCCGGGTGATCGAACGGGTGGATCAGCGTCGCGCCGGTGCGGTCGGCGAGTTCCACGGCCGCGTCCAGCGCGTCCTCGATCGTCTCACCCACCTGCCGCACCTCGGCCCCGTACGCCTTGGTGGCCGCCAGCTTGGGCAGCGAGGCGCCGACGGGCATGAACACCGTCGAGGTGATACCCAGCGAGGTCGCCGCCCAGGCCACCCCTTGCGCGTGGTTGCCGGCACTCGCCGCAACCACCCCGCGAGCCCGGTCCGCGGCGGGCAGATTAGCAATCCGGTTATAGGCCCCGCGCGGCTTGAACGACCCGGTCCGCTGCAGGTTCTCGCACTTCAGCCACACCTCGGTGCCGGCGCGCTCGGACAGCACGCGCGACGCCACAATGGGCGTCTTCCGAATCACCGGCGCCAGCAACTCCGCAGCAGCGATGATCCGTTCCATCCCGACCAACTCCATGCCGCACATGCTGCCACCCCCGCCCCGAAACGTCCGACGATTCCCCACCGAGTGTCTCGCCCCCAAGACTGCCCCCGCCGCCACCTCACCGACTGAAGGCGCCCTTCATCGCGTCTTGGCGGCGGAAGGTGGCCTTCGGTCAGGCTGCTTTGGCGAGGTTGTGGGCGAGGGTGCCTAGGCGGGCGAGGCGGGCGTCGCCGAGGGGAGTCAGGCGGCCGCCCAGGCGGTTGGTGACGAAGCCGAGGGACATGCCGGTGGCGGGGTCGGCGAAGGCGCCGGAGCCGCCCAGGCCGAAATGGCCGAAAGCGGAGATGGGGTCGGCCTTGGAGGGCTTCATCGGGACGGCGTGGTAGCCGAGTGCCCACGGGACACGCAGGGCCAGCACGTAATCCGGGGTGAATACCTGACGCTGGGTGATCTGCTCGATGGTTTCCGGGCGCAGCAGCTGGTACCCGTCGAGTTCGCCGCCGTTGGCGAGCGCGCCGTACACGCGGGCGAGGGCGCGGGCGGAGAACACGCCGTTGAGGCCCGGCATCACCGAATCATGCAGGCGCGGATCGGAAACCAGATCGGCGAAACCCTTCGGCGTGGTGTCCATGGCGGCCGAGAACTTGGTCCGGCCGAGCAATTGGGAGCTGTTCTCCCAGCTCATGCCCGCGACCGTCAGCCGGGGAAAGTTGGTCGCGATGCGGTGGCGCTCGTCGTCCGGCACCCGGAACCAGAGTTCTTCGGCGCCAAGCGGTTCGGCGATCTCGGTGCGCAGCACCTCGGTGAACTCCGTACCGGTGATCTGGCGCACCAGCTCGGCGACCAAGTGCCCGAAGGTGATTCCGTGATACCCGCTGGTGATCAGGTGACGTGGGTCCGGCACCGCCGCGGCGAGGGCCGCCGTCACTGCCGCGTCATCGAAGAATCGATCGTAAGGCCCGGGCAGCAGCCCGCGCAGCCGATGCAAACCCGCTCGGTGGCTGAGCAATTCGCGCACGGTGATGCGTTCCTTGCCCGCAGCGCCGAATTCGGGCCAGTACGTGGCGACGGGCTCGTCGTACGCGACCCGGCCGCGCTCGGCGAGCCGATGCAGCAGCGTGCTGGCCACGCCCTTCCCGGTCGAATACGCCATGGCCACGGTGTCGCGTTCCCACGGCACCGCCGGCCGCGCGAACCCGGCCCAGACGTCCACCACCGGCTCGCCGTGCAGGTAGACCGCGAGCGCCCCGCCGCCGTCGGTGGGTCGCCGGAACAGCCGGTCGAACTCCGCGACCAGGGTCGCGAACCGGCGATCTACGAACTGTGCTGCCGAAACCGTCATCGGAAACTCTCTGTCGTTACGTGTCCGAACAGAATTACATGGACGTGACGCGTCGACATCAGTGCCTCCTACGGGACCGGTTGGTTCTGTCCGAAGACGTTTCCTGAGCGTCACAAACCTGACCGAAATCGCAACACGCCTGGCCTAGCGTGTTTCGCATGCCCCCGAGACGACGTTCGGCGCTGCTCGCGAGGTTGGTCATCGACGCACCCGGCCGACCACAGGTGATTCTCGGTGAGCTTCGCCGGGTGATCCTGGACGGCGCGGTACCACCACTCACCGTGATTCCGCTGCGCGAGGTGGCCGAACTGTTCGGGGTGAGCCACATCCCGGTCCGCGAGGCGCTCAAGACGCTGATCGGGGAGGGACTGGTTACCCATGAGCCGCACGGCGGTTACGCGGTGGCCCAGCTGACCGCCGCCGAATTGCGCGAGATGTACATCGTCCGGGAGACCCTGGAGAACGCCTCGCTGGCCGCGGCTGCGTTGAATGCGAGCGGCGCCGACCGCGCGGCGCTGATCGAGGTGAACGCGCTACTGGAACAGGCGATCCGGGACGACGATCCGGTCGCCTACCACCGCGAATCCCGCAATTTTCATATCGCGCTGACCAAGCCGTCGCGCATGTTCCGGCTGCTGCACATGCTGGAATCGGCGTGGAACGTCACCGAGCCGGTGCAGTCGATGGTGCACATCAGCTGCGGCGACCGGGTGCGCCTGCACACCGATCACGCACTCATGATGGACGCCTTCCTGGCCCGCGACGTCGACTGCCTGCTGCTGGTCGCCGAACGCCATCACCGCAGGTTGGAGACGGTCATCGCGACCCTGCCGACGGACACCGGCCTGCTCGCGCCGGAAGATATATCTGCCGCGCAATAGCCGGGAAATAACAGCGCAATGGCCGGGCAATGCCGAATACCTACGGTCGTTTCGAGCACAGTTTCACCTCCCGGATGGGAAAAACCATGACCGAAACCATCGCGGCGCCGACGCTTGTCGCCATTCCCGACACCGCGCCGCCGAATACCGCGCCCGACTATGACCCGCGGCTCACCAATGCGGACCTCGCGCCGCTGACCAAGCAGACCTGGGGCTCGTACAACATCTTCGCCTTCTGGATGTCGGACGTGCACAGCGTCGGCGGCTACGTCACCGCGGGCAGCCTGTTCGCGCTCGGCCTGGCCAGTTGGCAGGTGCTGGCGGCGTTGCTGATCGGCATCACCATCGTCTACTTCTTCTGCAACCTGGTGGCCAAGCCGAGCCAGGTGACCGGCGTGCCGTATCCGGTCATGTGCCGCAGCGCCTTCGGGGTGATCGGCGCGAACATTCCCGCCATCATCCGCGGCTTGATCGCGGTGGCCTGGTACGGGATCCAGACCTTCCTGGCCTCGGCGGCGCTGGATGTGGTGCTGGTGAAGCTCTTTCCGGGCTTGGCGCCGTACGCGGTGGCCGATGACTATGGCTTCCTGGGGCTTTCGTTGCTCGGCTGGGGGAGTTACCTCGCGCTGTGGGTGGTGCAGGCGTGCGTGTTCTGGCGTGGCATGGAATCCATCCGCAAGTTCATCGACTTCTGCGGGCCCGCGGTTTACGTGGTGATGTTCCTGCTCTGCGGGTACCTGATCGCGAAAGCCGGTTGGAGCGCCATCGATTTGAACCTCGGTGACGTGAAATACACGGGCTGGGACTCGGTTCCGGTGATGCTCGGCGCCATCGCGCTGGTGGTGTCCTACTTCTCCGGGCCGATGCTGAACTTCGGTGACTTCTCCCGCTACGGAAAGACTTTCGCCGCCGTGCGCCGCGGCAACCTGCTCGGGCTGCCGGTCAACTTCCTGCTGTTCTCGCTGCTGGTGGTGGTCACGGCCTCGTTGACCTTCCCGGTCTACGGCGAGTTGATCACCGACCCGGTGGCGACCGTCGCGCGGATCGACAGCACGTTCGCGATCGTGTTGGGCGCGTTGACCTTCACCGTCGCGACCGTCGGCATCAACATCGTCGCGAACTTCATCTCGCCCGCCTTCGACTTCTCGCACGTGAACCCGCAGCGGATCAGCTGGCGCGCGGGCGGCATGATCGCCGCGGTCGGCTCGGTGCTGATCACGCCGTGGAACCTGTACAACAACCCCGAGGTGATCCACTACACCCTGGAAGTGCTGGGAGCGTTCATCGGCCCGCTGTTCGGCGTGCTCATCGCCGACTACTACCTGGTGCGCAAGCAGCGTGTGGTGGTGGACGACCTGTTCACCATGTCGAAGTCCGGAAGCTATTGGTATAGCAAGGGATACAACCCGGCGGCGGTGATCGCGACCGCGATCGGCGCGGTGGTGGCGGTGATTCCGGTGCTGGCCAAGGATGTCACCGGCATGTACACCGCCGCGCAGTACAGCTGGTTCATCGGCTGCGGCCTCGGCTTCGCCGTCTATTACCTACTCGCCACTCGAACGAGGTTGGCGGTGAAGGGAGTACCCGCCTGATGCGTATCCGTGTGGTCAACCCGAACACGACGCGGGCGATGACCGACACGATCGAGCAGTGTGCCAGGGCCGTCGCCGGTCCCGGCACGCTGCTCGATGCGGTGACCGCCGAGATGGGGCCCGCGTCGATCGAGAGTCATTACGACGAAGCCCTCAGCGTCCCAGGCATTCTCGCCGCGATCGGACGCGGCGAGAACGAGGGCGTCGACGGTTATGTGCTCGCCTGCTTCGGCGATCCTGGCTTGGATGCCGCGCGCGAGTTGGCGAGTGGGCCGGTGATCGGCATCGCCGAGGCGGCAATGCAGGCGGCCGGTCATCTCGGCCGCGGATTCAGCGTCGTCACCACGTTGAGCCGAACCATCGGGCGGGCCAGTGATCTGGTGGAACGTTATGGGCGGCAACGGGTTTGCCTCGGCATCCACGCCTGCGAGCTACCGGTACTAGCGCTGGACACGGACCCGGACGCCCGCAAGATCGTCACCGAGGCCTGTCGCGAGGCAGTGGACGCCGACGGCTCCGACGCGATCGTGCTCGGCTGCGCGGGCATGGCGGACCTATGCGCGCATATCCGCGACGAGATCGGGGTGCCGGTGATCGACGGCGTGGCGGCGGCGACCCTGACCGTGCAATCACTGATCACCCTCGGACTGCGCAAGTCGGGCAGGGGAGAGTTCGCGCCGCCCCCACCCAAGCCGTACGCCGGCCTACTACGTAGCTTTGGCTCGCCGCACCATTCCTGATCTCCCGCAGCGAAAGTCGCACGCGAAATTCGGTGCGGGAAATCGGAAGGCGTGCGGCTTGTTAGGCGGCGACGGCGGTCCGGAGGGCCTGCAGGATGAGGTCCGGGTCGTCGACATCGACGACGAGGCGGGTGAACGGGCCGCCGTCGAGTTCGATGCGGACCGCGCGGCCGTCGAACCTGGTGTCCCAGAACTCTTTACGGCCTTTGCCGCGGAAGGTGCCTGCCGCGATCACGCCGGGGAAGAAGGTGCCCGGCGCGCGCACCCACGGCGGGCGCAGGTCCACTTCGGCTCTGACCACCGCGGTGATGTTCGCTAGGTCGAAGGTGATGTGCTCACGCAGGGCGAGGACCTGATGCCCGCCGACCACCTGGATCGTCACGGTCGTCCCCGTGACCTCGATTTCGACCATCGCACACCTCACTTCGTGGAGAACTCCAACACACCCCACACTGCCGGGCCGACCTGGTCATAGCCTGTGCCCTTCCTATGATTTCTCTCAGGGTTTGAAATATCGGCTTACGTAGATATGCGCATCTATCAACGTTGTCGGTTGGAACGATCCAGACTCGGTCCTGAGTGTGTCGGACTAAAACAGCACGGACGGTATGGGATTCTCACCGTGCTCGTGCTCCATCCGTTTCTGCAGGTACACCGCCCGCGAGAAGAGGTTGTCGATGCTCGGGAAAATCGTCAGCACCGCCGCGATTGCCGCGGCATTGCTCGTCCCCTTGGATATTCCGGCCGCCGCCTTGCCGCCCGCAGGCAGCTGCGCGAACGGCGACTTCCGCTGGACAGTCGCGGACGGCGCGATCGACATGACCCCGCACGCGCTCACCTTCACCTCCGTCGGCGTTCTCCGCGACTGCACCGGCGGCCCCGGCGGCATCACCGGCGGCACCTTCACCGGCACGCACATCGCGACGTCGGACTGCCTGCGCCCGGCGGACGGCCCGATCACCGTCGACGTGCTCTGGTCCGACGGCGAGACGAGCAGGCTGTGGGGACCGTGGCCGGTGACCATGCAGCAGCCGACCGTCGGCACCCTGGACGTCGTCGACGGGCTCGGCCAGGGCAGCAAGGTCCGGATCATCGCCGACTACGAGTGGATGACGCCCGCGATGATCGGCGGCTGCCTCGGCCCCGGCGTGCGCACCGGCGTCGGACGGCTCAGCGCCGCTACGTTTCAGTGAGCGCCCGCTCGGCCAGCTCGAGCACGCCGGCCAGCCACGGCGTGTACGCCGCCGGATCGGCGGCCATCGCCTCGTGTAGCGCGTCGAGCTCGATCCAGGCGTAGTCGGCGACCTCGGCCGGATCCGGACGCGGGACACCGGCGCTGAGCCTGCCGAGCAGGACGTGGTCCCACTCGCTCTCGACGCGGCCGGTCGACGGGTCCTCGGCCCGGTAGCGGTAGACGCCGACCTCGGTGAAGGAGGTGGCCAGGCCCATCTCCTCGGCGAGGCGGACCGCGGCGGCCGCGGCGACGGGCTCGCCGGGCGCGGGATGGCCGCAGCAGGTGTTGGCCCACTGCGACGGGAAGCGGGTTTTCACCGCGGCCCGCTGCTGCAGCAGCACCCGTCCCGCGTCGTCGAACAGCAGCACCGAGAACGCGCGATGCAGCTGTCCGGGCGCCTGGTGAGCCTGCGACACCGGGCAGGTGCCGATCGCGTGTCCCGCGTCGTCGACGAGTTCGACGGGCAGCGCCTCGCGGTCGGTGATCGCCTGGGCGAAGGTCTCGGTCACCTGCCCACCTTATCGGCGGCGATCAGCAGGTATTGGAAGCTGCCCTCCTGGTAGGCGGTCAGGAACGGCCGCTCCACGCCCGTCGCGAGCTCGGATTTCGTGCGCAGTTCCCAGTACGGGATGGTGGCCGCGGTGAGGTCGGTCACGTCGATCGGGACCAGGTTGTTCTCGGCCATCGCGCGGAAGTATTCGCTGCGCGGATGGATCATGCAGCCGTAGTGCGCGTCGATCCAGCTGACCGAGGAGGAGCGGCCGCCGGTCACGTCGTTGGAGCAGCCGGTGATGCACACGTAGCGGCCGCCCGGCTCGAGCAGCCGGGAGAATTCGTGGAACAGGTCGAACAGGTCGACGTACATGGTGGTCTCGTTGGTCCAGATGCCGCGCATCGACCACGGCTCGAAACCGGTCTCCAGCATGTTCCGGAAATGGAACCGCACGTTGTCCTGTACGCCGCGCTGGGCGGCCTGCTCGTTGGCGAAGCGGACCTGATATTCGGAGATGGTGACGCCGTCGACCTGGCAGCCGAACCGCTGGTTGGCCAGGAAACTCGTACCGCCACGGCCGGATCCACTGTCCATCAGGCGCTGGTCCGGGTGGACCGTGCCGAGGTGATCCAGTAGCAGCTGAGCCTGTGCGGTCTCTAAACGGTGCAGCTCCTTGACGATTCGTTCCTGGCGGGTCTCCTCCGGACCGCTCAGCACCGAGAGGTCGGGTGCGCCGATGCCGTAGTGGTGATGGTAAAGACCATCTACCTCACCGAGTTTCGTGTTGACCCGGTCGTCGTTGGGGTTGTTGTTCCAGTACGCGGCAACGGCTTTCTGGTAGCTGGTCTGGAGCACGGCGTCGGTGTCCGGATTGAGAATGGTCATGCCAATTCACCCTCTCGTTGCAGCACAGTCTGTTTCGCTAGCGGTGTCACAGCTTTGGAGGTGTCGCGGTGTCAATCGGAGTAGCGCCTGCTGTCCGCATGCCATGCGCGGCTGCCGCCGAGCCAGGCCCACACGCCGGTGAGGTGGCGGCGTAGTTCGGCGGAGCCGAGGGCGGCCAACGGGGCCGCCTCCAGCTCGAAGCGGTGCATCAGCTCGTCGTGCAGCTCGGCGGTGCGCACGACCGCCTCGCGCCGGGTGCAGCCCTCCTCGGCGACCAGAACTGTCGGGAGGTTGAATTCCCTACCGTCCGAACGATCTTCGCGGGCCATCGAGTACAGGTCGTTCACCAGTTGGCTGGCGAGGGCGGCCGTGGTGATCACCCGGCGCACCCGGGGATCGGTGTATTCGGCGGCCTGGAGTTCGTAGCCGCCGACCACGTCGATCGGTGCCATACAGGGCAGGAAGCTGTGCGGCTGCCGGTTGGTGAGGTACTCCCAAGCCGGTGGCGTCCGACCGGCCAGCCGCCAGCCCGCTTCGGCGCCGAGTGCGATGAACCAGCCCGCGATCTCCGTGCGCAGCCGGGCCAGTTGAGCGGGCGTGGCGTACTCGGCCACGTGCGCGAAGGCGCTCCGGAACGCGCGCAGGATCGGGTCCGCCTGCATCGCCTCTTCGAGCCGTGCGGCGTAGCGGACGGGCAGATGGACGGGATCTATTGCGGCAGCGGCCAGTTCGAGCCTCGGCCCGAGCTCGGCCGCCGCACTCGACGGCGTGCCGTCGGGTGCGGTGTCGTCCGCTCCGGCGTCACAGTAGTAATCGTCGACCGCCCATTCGGCGACCGCGCATTTCGCGGCGGCGAGCAGCCGGTCGGGGTCGTTGCAGTCGGGGTGGGCGAGCATGATCAGCCGACCGAACCCCGCGTCCCGCAGATCGTCCAATCGACCCTCGTATAAGCCGATTGTTTTGGCCCAAGCGATGATTCGCTCATTAACGACAGCAGCCAGCGCCGGGTCGTCACGCATCGGTGGCGGGCAGTAGAGCGGTGGGATCGCGTGGCCCCCGGTCGCGCGGCGCGTCGACGCGGTACCCAATCCGGTTGGGCCGGTAGGAATGTGTCCGGTAGGCGATCGACCGATCTGAGGTGCAGAAGTTAGACCGGGCGACATGGTTGTGCCGGGCAGGGGCGCTGGGCCGGTCGGCTGCTCCGCAATGGTGCGGGTGGTGGCCGTCACACGCGGCGGTGCTGAAGCGGTCGACGAAATGACCGGCAGGACAGTGGATCCCGTCGTGTCGACCAGTGGCCCGATCAACAGTGACGCGGCCCCTAGGCCGGTCGGACCGAGTATTCGCGGCCGAGCGGGTACGTCGGCTGCGAGTACGTCGGGTACCTCCGGCGCGATTGCGTCGGCCACCTCGGGCGCGATGGCATCGGGCACGTTTGGTGCCGTTCGATCGGCCACTTCGCGGGCGGGCGGATCAGCGAGTTCAGGTGTACGTACATCTTTGTGCGCCAACACCGTTGGGGCGCCGCCACCGAGGTCGGACAACAGTGCGGCGACGGTGGTGGCGATCTCGTGGGTGGCGGGTAGGGCTAAAGAGCGCGACAGCATCGACACGGCTCATCCCTCCGTCAGTCCGTTTGCCGAGCGACCAGGACGTTGTCGAGTGCGCCCAGTGCGTCCGGTACCAGTACGGCGGCCGAGTAGTAGCAGCTGACAAGGTAGGAGATGATCGACTGGTCGTCGATGCCCTTGAAGCGGACGTTGAGGCTCGGCTCGTATTCGTCCGGGATGCCGGTTTGGTGCAGGCCGACCACGCCCTGGTCCTGCTCGCCAGTGCGCAGGGCGAGGATCGAGGTGGTCTGGGTGGGGCTGACCGCGAGCTTGCCGCACGGGAAGATCGGCACGCCGCGCCAAGCGGGCACGCGGTGGCCGTCCACGTCGACCGGATCCGGGTACAGGCCGCGCCTACTGCATTCGCGGCCGAACGCGGCGATCGCTTTCGGGTGTGCCAGAAAGAGTTTGGTGCTGCGCCGCATGCTGAGCAGCTCGTCCATGTCGTCGGGGGTCGGCGGGCCGGACTCGGTCGAGATCCGTTGCTTGAGGTCGCAGTTGTGCAGCAGCCCGAAGTCGGGATTGTTGACCAGGTCGTGTTCGCGCCGCTCGTAGAGTGCCTCGACGGTGAGGCGCAGCTGCTGCTGGACCTGGTCCATCGGGTCGTTGAACAGGTCAGCGACGCGGGTGTGCACCCGTAGCACGCTCTGCGCGAGGCTGAGCTCGTATTCGCGTGGCGCGGCGTCGTAGTCGACGAACGTTCCGGTCAGCAGCGGCTCGCCGACATGGCCGGAGGCGATCTCGATGGCGGCCTCGCCCTTGGCGTTCTGCGGCTGGGCCGGCGCCTCGGCCATTCTGGTCAGTTGCTCGCGGAGCCGCGGCGCGTTGCCGAGCAGGTCGTGCAGGGCCTGGCGGGGGAGTACCAGCAGGGTGGTCTTGGTGATCGTTTTGACGGTGACCGGCCAGATCGCATGCGGGTCGGTGAGGATTTGGTCGCCGAAATAATTGCCGCCCGCCAGAATGCCGAGCATGGTGTGTTCGTTGTATTCGCCGGAACCGTTCTTGCTCAGCTTGCCGTGCACGACGAGGACGACCTGATGCATCGGATTACCGAATTCGGCGACGATACTGCCCGGCGCCAGATCATGCTGCTGGAATCGTTGCGCGAGGGCCTGCAGCACCTCCTCGTCGTCGAAATCGCGCAATGCGGGCAGCTCACGCAATTCCGACGGAATGACCCGGGCCTGCGGGCCGTCCACGTCGAATTCGACCTCGCCATTGCCCACGGTGTGCGTGAGCCGCCGGTTCACCCGGTAGACACCGCCTTTGACCTGGGTCCACGGCAGCATGCGGGTGAGCCAGCGGGAGCTGATGCCCTGCATCTGGGGTTCGGATTTGGTGGTGTGTGCCAGCTTGGCCGCGGCCGAGGTGCTGAGGCTCTTGCGGTGGTTGTTTTCCGTTTGGACCGGCATTTCGATAGTCATGCGTTGTCCTCACCTCGAGACGGGTCGAGCCCGTTATGTGGAGACGGTTATTCTGCACAGCAAAACACGCGGGCGAATGCGGCCCGCGAAACCAGTCACTCGAGCGAAATGGCTTACGCGACAGTGCGTTCCAGACGGCATCGATCGTAGGCCGGACAGCGGGTCGCACGCAGCGAAACGGCGGATGCCGTCGCGGACGGTGACGACACGCCGCCGATCGAATCGCCGGGACAGATCGCCGCCCGGTAGCTGCCCGGCCCGGCGGGCGTCGCTGTGAATCTGCCGATAATCGGTCACTGACCCCGCAATACGTGCATGGATCGGGTCACAGCGGACACATAATGGACACACGATGTGGGAAGCTCGTCTGAAACATCGCCGTGTACTTCTAGGGGACCGAAGGGTATCCCTCCGGTGGAGTACGCGGACGCGGATGAGGGTTACGTTCTAGGGTAGGGCCAGGAGCGATCTTGAAGTTCAGTGCGAAGGATTTGGTCGGATCGGTGCAGCGGTTGATGGCGACCGCGCAGAACGGCCTCGAGGTCATCCGCTTCGGCGGGTTGACCCACGATGTCGAGCCGTCCCCGTTCGAGGTGGTCGAGAGAAGGCGGATGTACCGGCTGCGGCATTACTTCCCGGACGACACGACTCCGGGTCGTCCTGTCGCGCTGCTCGTGCCGCCGTTGATGGTGAACGCCGACATCTGGGACGTGAATGTCGAGGACGGTGCCGTCGGCATCTTGCAGCGCGGCGGAATCGATTGCTGGGTGGTCGATTTCGGCTCACCCGCCAGCGAAGAAGGCGGCTGGGAACGTGACCTCGCCGACCATGTGCTCGCGGTCAGCAGCGCGATCGACGCGGTGACCGAGGCGACCGGCAGCGCCGTGCACCTGATGGGCTATTCGCAGGGCGGCATGTTCGCCTACCAGGTCGCCGCCTACCGGTACGGCAAGGGCGTGCAGAGCATCGTGACGTTCGGCAGTCCCGTCGACGTGGTCGCGGGCATGCCGTTCGGGCTGCCCTACGGGATGGTGTCCGACGTGGCCGACTTCCTGGCCGATCACGTGGTCACCCGGCTGCCGATCACCGATTCGATGGTGCGCATCGGCTTCCAGCTGCTCGACCCGATGAAGACCGCCAAGGCCAGGATCGACTTCCTGCGGCAGCTGCACGATCGGGAGGCGCTGCTGCCCAAGGAGCGGCAGCGCCGGTTCCTGAACAGCGACGGCTGGGTCGGTTACGCCGGTCCGGCGGCGGCGGATCTGCTCAAGCAGTTCGTCGCGCACAATCGGTTGATGTTGGGCGGCTTCGTGATTCGCGATCAGCCGGTCTCGCTGGCCGAGTTGAAGTGCCCGATCCTCGCGTTCGTCGGCGAGGTCGATGACATCGGCCAGCCCGCCGCCGTGCGCGGCATCGTGCGGGCCGCGCCGAACGCGGAGGTGTACGAGGCCAATCTGCTCGCCGGGCATTTCGGCCTGGTGGCGGGCAGCATGGCGACCAACCAGACCTGGCCGCTGGTGCGGCAGTGGATCGACTGGCTCGAACGCGACAAGGCGCTGCCGCCGGAGATCCATCCGATGACCGAGCATGTCGACTCGAATCGGCCGCGCTCGGCGGCCACCCGGGCGGTGCACACCGCCGCGTCGCTGGCCGAGGCGGGCGCGGGCGTCGGCAAGGCCCTGGAGGGCATCGCGAGCAACACCGTGCGCGGTTCGGTCGAACTGGCCGGTGAGGCGGCGCGGGCGCTGCCGCGACTGACCAGGCTCGGCATGATCCAGCCGCACACCCGCATCTCGCTGGGGCGGCTGATCGCCGAACAGGGCAGGCGCGCACCGCTGAAAGATCTGTTCCTGTTCGAGGATCGGGTGCACACCAACGCTGCGGTCAACGTCCGCATCGATAACGTGGTGCGCGGGCTCGTCTCGGTCGGTATCCGGCCTGCGATGCGGGTCGGCGTGATCATGGAGACCCGGCCCAGTGCGCTGGCGACGGTCGCGGCTTTGTCGCGGCTCGGCGCGGTGGCGGTGCTGCTCGCCCCGGGTAGTGAGCTCGCTCGCGCGCTCGAAATCACCGGTGTCGATACGGTTGTCGCGGATCCGGAGAATCTGCGGCAGGCGGCCGGTGCCGGCGCGCGGGTGCTGGTGCTCGGCGGCGGTGATTCCCGTCAGCTCGGTATTCCCTTGAGCGACAAGGTGATCGACCTCGAGCAGATCGATCCGGCGCAGGTGAAGCTACCCGCTTGGTATCGGCCCGATCCGGGGTTGGCGCGGGAGTTGGCGTTCGTGCTCGTCACCGGCACCGGAGATCGGTTGGAGACCAAGTACATCAGCAACCACCGCTGGGCGCTGTCCGCCTTCGGCACCGCGACGACCGCGGATCTGAACCGCCGGGACACGGTGTATTGCCTTGCGCCGCTGCATCATTCGTCGGGTCTGCTGGTGAGCCTCGGTGGCGCGATCGCGGGCGGTAGCCGGATCGCGCTGGCGCGTTCGCTGGATCCGGCGCAGTTCGCCGAGGAGGTGCACCGCTACGGCGTCACCGTGGTCACCTACACCTGGACGATGTTGCGTGACATCCTCGATGCCGAAGTGTTCCCCGCCGGGCACCGGCATCCGATCCGGTTGTTCATCGGTTCCGGTATGCCCGCGGGTCTGTGGCGGCGCACCACCGAGCAGTTCAACCCGGCCCGGGTGCTGGAGTTCTACGCCTCCATCGAGGGTGACGTGGTGCTGGCCAACGTGAAGAGCGTGAAGCGCGGCTGCAAGGGCCGCCCGGTGCCGGGGACCGCCAAGGTGGAACTGGTCGCCTACGACCCGATCACCGAGGTGATCCTCGTCGACGGTTCGGGTTACGCGCGGCGGTGCGCGGACAACGAGGTCGGGTTGATGCTCGGCAAGGCGTCCGACGGGGTGGATATCTCCGCGGGCGGGCTGCGCGGGGTGTTCGCGCCCGGTGACTCGTGGATGCCGACGGAGAATCTGTTCCGGCGCGACAGCGACGGCGACTACTGGCTGATCGACCGCAAGGACACCGTGATCCGCACCCGGCGCGGGCCGGTGTACGGGCAGCCGATCGTCGATGTCCTCAATGACATCACCGGTGTCGACATGGAAGTCGCCTACGGGCTGGAGGTCGGTGACCACTGCATCGCCGTCGCCGCGGTCAGTGTGCGCAAGGGTTTCCGGCTGGAGCCGAAGGACGTGACCGAGGCGCTGCGCGCGCTCGAGCCCGACAAGCGACCCGATCTGGTCTATGTGGTCGACGAGATCCCGCGCAGTTCCTCGTACCGGCCGTCCACCCGCGCGGTGCAGGCGGCGGGGCGTCCGACGCCCGGCCCCGACACCTGGTGGTACAACCGGGTTTCCGACGCCTACGAGGTCCTCACCGACGAGGACGCAGCCAAGATCCTCGGCGACAGCTGACGCGCATCGAGCCGCCGAGGAGGCACCACTTCGGCGGCTCGACCCGGTCGCGCCCGCAGGTGGCTCGGTCCGTACCATCCCACGCTGACGTTGCTGCCCGATTTGTCAGGAGCACTTGGTGAGTACGAGCCTTATCTACCGCAACGCCACCCTCTACGAGCTGCTCATCCGTGCGCTGTACGGCCGGTACTACACGGCTCGGTATCGCGCCGTCGAGGGGCTGCTGCCTGCGGGTGCCAGCGTGGTCGATCTGTGCTGCGGTCCCGCGACGTTGTACACCCGCTACCTGCGGCAGAAGTCGGTCGACTACACCGGCCTCGATCGCAATGACCGATTCGTCGCACAACTCACCAAAGCCGGTGGGCAAGGCCAGGTCTGGAACCTGAACTCCGACGCTCCACTGCCCGAGGCCGACTACGTCCTGATGCAGGCCAGCCTCTACCACTTCCTGCCCGAGCCGGCCCCCGTCCTCGACCGCATGCTGACCGCCGCCCGCAAACAGGTCATCATCGCCGAACCGATCCGCAACATATCCAGCAGCGACAATCGCCTCATCGCCGCCATCGGCCAGCGCTTCACCAACGCAGGCGACGGCGCCCAAGCACACCGTTTCACCGAGCCCACCCTCGACGACTTCTTCCGCCCCTACGAATCGCGAGTAGTCCAGCAGACTCTGATCGCAGGCGGCCGCGAGAAGCTCTACGTCCTCGACGCCTGACCCGTCAGACGGTGAAGTCGGTGACGCCCTCGATGACTCGAGCGACCTGTTCGTCGGTGAGGTCGGGCCAGAGGGGCAGGCGCACAACGGTTCCCGAGAACTCGGCGCTGCGCACGCAGGGGTGCGGGGTGCGGCCCAGTTTGAGGCCTGCGGGGCTGGAGTCCAGGGGGACGTAGTGGAACGGGGCGACGATGCCGCGGGCGCGGAGGTGGGCGATGAGGTCGTCGCGGCGGTCCTCGGTGGGGGTGCGCAGGAAGTAGAGGTGTGCGGTGTGCTCGCGGTCGGCGGGGACCGTCATGAGGCGAACGTCGTTGCGGGCGGCCCATTCCGGGAGCGCGGCGGCGTAGGCGTTCCACACCCGGTGCCGGCCGGCCTGGATGGTGTCGAATTCGTCGAGCTGCGCGTCGAGTACGGCCGCGTTCAACTCGCTGGGCAGGTAGCTGGAGCCGATGTCCTGCCAGGAGTACTTGTCCACCGCGCCGCGCAGGAACCGGGCCCGGTCGGTGCCCTTCTCCCGGATGATCTCCGCGCGCGCCATCAGGATCTCGTCGGTGAGCAGCAGCGCGCCGCCCTCGCCGCAGTGCACGTTCTTGGTGTCGTGGAAGCTGAGCGTGCCGAGGCTGCCGAGGGTGCCCAGCGGCCGCCCCTGCCATCGGCCGCCGAGGCCGTGCGCGTTGTCCTCGACGATGGCGAAGCCGTGCGTGTTGGCCAGGGCGAGCAGCCGGTCCATGTCGGCGGCGACGCCACCGTAGTGGATGACCACCACGGCCTTGGTCCGCTCGGTGACCGCGGCCGCGACCGATTCCGGGTCGAGGTTGCCGGTCTCGAGATCGATGTCGGCGAACACACAGGTGGCCCCGCGCAACGCCATGGCGGTCGCGGTCGAGGTGAACGCGAAACTCGGCACGATCACTTCATCTTCGGGGCCGAGTTCCAGCAGCAGGCCGGCCATCTCCAGCGCCGAGGTGCACGAGGTGGTCAGCAGCGCGTGCGGCGCCCCGGTGATGACCTTCAGCTTCTCGGTCGCCGCCGCGGTGAACGGCCCGTCGCCGTGGCTCTGGTCCGAACCGAGCACCGTTTCGAGATTGGGCAGTTCGCGGCGCGCCCGAAACGGTCGGCTGAAGATGATGCGGTCAGTGCTCAACCCGGTCGTTCCCCTTGTTCGCAATGGTCGTGGTCAGTTCCCTGGCCGCCGGATAGTCGGCGTCCGGGTCCGCCGCTGCTACCGGGCGCGGCGTCGGTGAATCGACGGTCAGATAGAGCGGCTTACCGACGAGGATATGCAATGCCACCCCGAGGTATTCGGCGATGAGGCCGAGCGAGAACAGGATCGCCCCGGAGACCAGCAGCAGTACCACGATCATCGAGGCCCAGCCTTCGGGCGCCCAGTTGTCGGTGGTGAGCGCCTCGTAAACGATCACGCTCGCCATCACACCGCCACCGAGACCCAGTGTCACGCCCAGCAGGCTGACCAGGCGCAGGCCGCGAGTTCCGCTGCACAGCACCATCTTCCAGAACAACGAGAACAAGCGGCGATAGTTGTAGCCGGACTCCTCGCGGCCCTCGGCGCGCAGCACCACCGGCACCTGCGCGACGGTGCCGACCACCCAGGTCAACGCCACGTCGAGATACACCCCGTTCGAGGCGACCTCGGCGAGCTGGCGGCCGATGGCGCCGCGGATCAGCCGGTAGCTTTCGAAGCGGGTGGAGTCGGGGAACGCGAAGATCGTCGCGAGCACCAGCTTCGCGCCGCGCGAGGTGATGTTGCGCAGGAAGCCGTGCGGGCGGGTGTTGCTGGGCTTGGAGTACACCAGCTCGGCGCGCTCGTTCAGCGCGGCGTCGAGGAAGGTGCCGATGAACCGGGGATCGTGCTGGCCGTCCTCGTCCATGGTGACGATCCAGTCGCCGCCCGCAGCCGACATGCCGGCGATCGTCGCGGCGTCCTGACCGAAGTTGCGGCTCAACCAGATGGTGCGCACCTCGGGATAGGTCTGCTCCAACTCCTGCAGTACCACGTCGGACCGGTCCGGACCGCGGTCGTGCACCAGGATGATCTCGTCGATCTGGAAGGTGGTGCCGCCGGGGGTCTGGGTGGGGCGGGTGAGCTCGTGCAGTTCGGCGACGAGACCGGCGATGGTGTCCTCGCCACGATAGATCGGCACCACCACGGAGACGGCATGCGGCCGGGACGGCCTGCCGTTCGGGGTGACCGCGGCGGGGCGGGGCGTGCGGGAGGGAATCGGCATCAGCTGGATCGACTTTCGATGACGGTGCGTGCCGGTATCCCCCGCTGGACAGCAGGGCCCGAGCCGCCCAGAACTCTAGCATGGTGCGGGTTTCGGAATCGGGGCTGGATCATGCGGCGTCCGCGGGTCCCTTCATGGTTACGCAAGCTGCCGCTTCCGGGCCTGCCGCTACCGCCGTGTGCATGCCAACCATCATCATCGCGTCGGCGGCCGGATGCCAAGCGCCACACTGCTGTGTAGGGTTTGGAACTCGTGACGGATAGTGCAGTGTCGAGGGTGACGCGCCCCGGGTCCGCCGAGGTCAACGGGGGTGACCCGGTCGCAGCGGAAGTTCCGGCCGGAACCGCCGGAGCTGCCGCCACCATGCCTGCCGTCAGCGGGCCGGATGATCTTCAGCGCACCGCGCGCCGCAACGTGTACCTGTGGGGTCTGATCACCGCCGTCGGCGTCGTCCTCGGTTACATCGCGGTGCTGCTCGCCAACGCCAGGCACTTCTACACCGACGACACCGAATCCCAATACACCGGATTGTGGGTCGGCCTCGGCCACGCCCTGCGCGACGGCACCTTCCCGGTGCTGGTGCCCGAGCGGTGGATGTCGGGCAACAACACGATGGACGATGCGGGCCTGTTCAACCCGCCGCAGCTGCTGATCGATCTGATCGCGCCGTCCGTCGACAACATGGCGCTGTACGCGACCGTCGTCAAACTGATCTTCGCGATCATCGCCGGACTGGGCGTCTACCGGATCTGCCTGGCCTACGGCGGCAAGCCGGCCTGGTCGGCGGTCGCGGGTGTGGCGTTCCCGCTGTCGGGTTTCTTCCTGTTCTTCGACGAGGCCAGCTGGATGACCGCGCTCACCGGCACCGCGTGGCTGGTGCACGCGTGGGCGTCGTCGGTGCGCTACACGCGCGGTCAGGGCGGGCCGATTCCGGTCTTCGTCTATCTGTATCTGACCATCTCCACGCAATACATCTTCCCGGCGGTCGAGGCGGCGCTGATGCTGCTGGCCGTCGCGGTGGGCGAGATCATCTACCAACGCAAATGGTGGCCGGTGGTGCGGCTGGCGATCGTCGGCGGCTGTGCCGGGCTCGCGGGTCTGCTGACCTTCCTGCCGAGCATGCTGTCGGCGAAGGTGACCTGGCGCGGCACCATGGAGATCATCAACGACCAGTTCCTGACGGTGCCGTGGTCGGAATCGTTGAATGCCAGCCTGCCGAGCACGCATCCTGCGTTCACCTCCTGGTGGGGGTACGTGCAGCCGATGCCGGTCACCTACATCGCCTGGTTCCTGATTCCGGCGCTCGCGTTCATCGATTGGCGGCGGGCCAAGGACAGTTGGCGGGAGTTGTCCGGGGTCGCGTTCTTCGCGGTGATGATGCTGATGTGGGCGGCGGGACCGGGTTCCATCGGTCCGTTGCGCTGGCCGGTCCGGGTGTTGCCGATGCTGGCGATCGGGTTGCTGGTGCTGGTGTGCGTATTGCTCGCGCGCTATGGCACGACCCGTGATCTCAAGAATCGGGGCATCGCCGCGGGGGTGCTGATCCTGCTGCTGTGGGTGCGGACGTTCTCCGCCGATCCACACGACGTGGTCTGGCATGTGCTCGCGGCAGTCGCGGTGTTCGCGCTCGGTGCCGCGGTGCTGTGGCTCGGTCGGGTCAAGGGCATCGCGGTGGCGTGTGTGCTGGTGATCGTCGCGATGTTTCCGATCGCGTTCTTCCAGGTGCAGGCCGCGCAGCCGACTCCGATGACGTGGAACCTGCCGACCAACCGCTCCGAGGCCAAGGCCGCGTTCCCAGACTTCCCCGGCAACACACTGCAACTCGCCGAGCGTGGCCTGGTGCAGCCGGAGGACAAGAGTCTCGAAGGTGCCTACGGTTCCCTGGTTTTCGGCAACTACGCCAAGTCGCTGGAATTGAGTTACGTCAACGGCTACACCCCGACGGGCCACTTCTACTTCGGTGAACTGCTGTGCATGCGATGGGACAGCAGCGTCTGCCCGGACGCGTTCCGGCGCATGTTCACCCCCGAGAAGACCACCGAGCGCACCCTGGTCGATCTGATGAAGCTGGATCGAGTGGTGCTGCAGCGCGCCCTGTTCCCGGATGCCCGCAACCAGCCCGCACCCGACGGCTGGAAGTGGGTCGACTATCCCGGCCACGAGAAGTTCATCTCGGTGCTGGAACGGATGGACGGGCCGATCTCGACGGTGAACGGCCGGGTCTCGGCGACGAAGAACGTGACGGCGGCGTCGATCTCCGAGACCGACACCACCAGCCGGGTGCGGGTCAGCTCGCCCAACGGTGGCCGTGTGGTGTTCGCCAGGCTCGGCTGGCCCGGCTATCGCGTCACCATCGACGGCAAGCAGATTCCGATCACCACGGTCGCGAAATCGTTTGTCGCCGTGGATATTCCCGCTGGTACGCAGAACGCCGAACTGGTGCTGACCTGGCGTCCGCCCGGCTGGAAGATCGGGATCGCCGCGCTGGCCGCCGGCGTGATCGGTACCGGCGTACTGCAATGGCTGTACGTGCGGTCGCGGCGGCGTGCCAAGGCGCAGGCCGCCGCACTGTAGGGTCTGGAACTCGTGGTGGAAAGCAGCGCCCTCGCCCGGCGGGACGTGTACAAATGGGGCCTCATAACCGCGCTCGGTGTGGTGGCCGGCTACGGTGCCGTTCTGCTGGCCAACATCCGGCATTTCTATACCGACGACACCGAGTCGCAGTACGCCCCGCTGTGGGTGATGCTCGGGAATCGCCTGCGGGACGGGCAGTTCCCGGCGATGATCCCCGAACACTGGATGGCCGGTAACTACACCATCGAAGAGGCGGGGCTGCTGAATCCGCCGCAGCTGCTGATCGATCTGATCGCGCCCTCGGTGGACAACGTCGCGCTCTACGCCACCCTCGTCAAGCTGATCTTCGCGATCGTCCTTGGGCTCGGCGTGTACCGGGTGTGCCTGGAGTACGGGGCCAGCGCGCCGTGGGCTTCAGTTGGCGGTATCGCGATTCCGTTCACCGGCTGGCTGTTGTTCTTCGACGAGGCCAGTTGGTACACCGCCTTTGTCGGCACCGCATGGTTGGTGCACGCGTGGGCATCTGGCGTTCGGTATGCGCGCGGGCGTAGCGGGCCGATCCCGACCTTTATCTTCCTGTATCTAGCGATCTCGGTGCAGTACATCTTTCCGGCGGTCGAAGCCGGTTTGATGATCGGCGCGGTGGCCGTCGGTGAGGTTGTCTACCAACGCAAGTGGGTGCCGTCGTTGCGGTTGCTCGCGGTGTCGGCGTGCGCGGCGCTGGCCGGGCTGGCCACCTATCTGCCGAGCATCCTGTCGGCGAAGGTGACCTGGCGCGGCACCGCGCAGATCAACAACGACCAGTTCCTCACCGTGCCCTGGTCGGAATCGCTCAACGCGAGTCTGCCGAGCACGTTGCCCGCGTACAGCTCCTGGTGGGGCTATGTGCAGCCGATGCCGGTGGTCTACATCGCCTGGTTCCTGATTCCGGCGCTGGCGTTCATCGATTGGGGTAAGGCGCGGGAGAACTGGCGCGAATTCACCGCGATCGCGCTCGTCGCGATCATGGGGCTGATGTGGACCGCCGGGCCGGGCACCATCGGACCGTTGCGCTGGCCCGCTCGAGTGCTGCCGATGGTGGCGCTCGGGCTGCTGGTGCTGGTGTGCGTGCTGCTCGGCCGCTTCGCCACCTTCGACGGGTGGCGGCGCCGCGGGATCGCGGCCGGCGTGCTGATCGGGCTGCTGTTCGTGCGCTCGTTCTCGGCGGCGCCGCATCAGCTGGGTTGGCATGTGCTGGCGGCACTTTCGGTGGCGGCGCTCGGTGCCGCGGTGGTGTGGCTCGGGCGGACCAGGGGGATGGTCGCGGCCTGCGTGCTGACGCTGGTCGCCGTGTTCCCCATCGCCTATGTGCAGGTGCGTGGCGCGCAGCCGACGCCGATGAGCTGGAACCTGCCGGCGAAGCGGTCGGAGATGAAGGCCGCGTTCCCCGACTTCACCGGCACCACACTGCAACTCGCCGACCGCGGGCCGATCCCGCCCGCCGAGAAGAACCTGAAGGGCGCCTACGGGTCGCTCGTGTTCGGCAACTACGCCAAGGATCTCGAGCAGACCTACGTCAGCGGATACACCCCGAACGGGCACTTCTGGTTCGGCGAAATGCTCTGCATGCGCTGGGACACCAGCGTGTGCCCCGACGCGTTCCGGCGGGCGTTCGAGGTCGAACCGACCACCGGACGCACCATCGTCGACCTGATGAAGGTCGACCGAGTGGTACTGCAGCGCTCGATGTACCCCGACGCCCGCACCCAACCCGCACCCGACGGCTGGAAATGGGTCGACTATCCCGGCCACGAACAGCAGATCTCCGTGCTGGAACGAGTCGGCGGATTGATCTCCACCCGCAACGGCCGCGTCGCCACCACCACCGCCGTCACCGCGACCTCCGTCACCGAATCCGACCTGACCAGCCGCGTCCGGGTGAACTCCGACAACGGCGGCCAGGTCGTCTTCGCCCGCCTCGGCTGGCCCGGCTACCGAGCTACCCTCGACGGCAACGACCTCCCGATCAAAGTCGTCGCGAAAACCTTTGTCGCAGTAGACATCCCCGCAGGCACCAAAAACGGCGACCTGGAACTGAGCTGGCGCCCACCCGGCTGGAAAATCGGCGGCGCGTCGGTCCTGCTCGGCCTCCTCGGCGTCGGCATCCTGCAATGGGCCTTCCTGCGAAGCCGCCGCCGCGACGACGACCTGGATTCCCCGGCCCCCACCGACCACGACGAACCCACGGCCCCTCGGCCCGACCTGGCCGACGCGAAGCGCTGATTGGATTCGCCGGATCCCACCAAACCACCACACCCCAACCCGGCTTGGTCGACGCGAAGCACACTGACCGAGGCCGCCGCACCATTCCCGATCTCCGGCACCTGGAATCGCATGCAGCTGCGGGTTGATGGTCGGCGCGGGTCCGAGCAACCCGCCACGGCGGACGCGAAATCCGCACTCTCACTCGGGATCTGCACTGACTCTAGGGCCCTAGTCCGGGTGCAAATCCCGAGTGAGGGTGCGAATTTCGGCTTGGGGCGCGGGCTGGGCGGGTGTGCTCGTTCGTCGAGTTCGCACTGGCCATCTGTACTGGCCGACCGGGTGTCCCACAGCGGGTGCGGCCTCCGACAGGGGAGTGCGGACCTCCTGAGCGGGGTGCGGGTCCGGGGGCAGGGCGGGTGGGGTTGGGGGAGGTGTGGTCTGCACTGTTTCTCGGGATCGGCACTGGCTCTAGGGGCCCGGAGTCGGTGCGGATCCCGAGACAAGGTGCGGATTTGCGGCTTGGTGGGTGAGTGATCGGTGCGCCCGTCGATCGGCTGGAGGGGTGGGGCGATAGAGTGCCTGGCGCGACTGGAGGTGGGCGTCTGATGGAATTCAACGGTGAGCGACGGGCGGCGTCTGCGGGCGTTGACGGGGTGGTGCCGAAGGTGTCGCGGGGGCCGCATTCGTTGATCGACGAGGATGCGCGTGCTGCGAGTCGGGATGATTTGATGAGTGACGAGGTCGGTTCGTCGGTGTCCGGCGTGGCGCTCAGCCCCAAGTCAGAACCGATTGGCCCTGCGGCGGAAGCGATCGACTCATCGGGCGACCTCAGTGCCGAGCAGGCGAAGCCCGGTCCGCTGCTGCGGCTCGTGCAGCGGCAGGAGGTTGCGTTCGCGGCGGTCGGTGGGTTCAACACCGCGTTGGGGATCGGGCTGACCGTGGTGTGGCTGGCGGTGCTCGGGGACAACGTGCCGCCGTCGGTGGCGGTGGCCGCGTCTTACGCCGTCAGCATCGTCATCGCGTTCGTGTTGCATCGCACGCTGGTGTTCCGGGTGCGCGGGCATCTGCTGCGCGACTTCCTGCGGTTCGTCGCGGTGAATTCCGGTGGGCTGCTGTTGAATATGGCGCTGCTCGAGCTCGCCGTCTCGGTCTGGCATTTCCCGGACAAGCCCGCCGCGGTGGTGGTGATGGCGCTGGTCGCCGTCGCCAGCTACTTCGGCCACCGCCACATCTCGTTCCGGCGCCGACCGCCGGTCGAGGCGGACGGCGGCGTCGGGTAGGTTTTGCTCATGCCGGAGCACACCTTGGACGCCACGCTGCTGAGCCTGTTGGCCTGCCCCCAGGACAAGGGCCCGCTACTGCTGGTCCGCGCGACCGAGGGCACCGTCCTCTACAACCCGCGCCTGCGCCGCGCCTACCCCATCGACAACGGCATCCCCGTGCTGCTCATCGACGAGGCCCGCGACGTCACCGACGCCGAACACACCGACTTCATCGAGCAACCAGTAGAAGCCTGACCCACCCCAGGCGCGCGGCTGCCGTCAGGCCCCGATCTCGCCGGTCAGGTAGCGCTGGAGGGTGGGGGCTATTGCGGTGATGAGGGGTTCGGCCTCGGCCGATGCCATGGGTTCGATGCCGATTACCTTGCGGGCCATCAGCAGGCCGATCATTTGGGAGCCGATCAGGGCTACGCGTAGGCGGCCGTCGTCTTCGGGGGTGGCGATGCGCAGGCGGACTCGTTCCATGACGACCTCCAGGATGAACGCGCGCGCCAGCGGATTGTCGCCGCCGCCGATGATGCTGCGGACCATCGCGACGATGCCGGGGCCGGCGGGGGAGTCCCAGACGCCGAGCACCGCGCGCAGGATCGTTTCACCGAGCCGATCGAGCGGGGCGGTGTCGACGACGGTGAGCGTGACTTCCGGATTCACCGGCAGTTGCACGACCGCGCCGAACAGTTGCTGCTTGGTGCCGAAATAGTGATGCACCAGCGCGGGATCGACACCCGCGTCCGAGGCCACCGCCCGGATGGACGTCTTGTCGAAACCCACCTCCGAGAACCTTATTCGGGCCGCGGCCAGGATCGCCTCGCGCGCACCGGATTGTCCCGGCCTGCGCCCGGAGCGGGGGCGATCTCCGGTATCGGATCCGTTCGCCGTCACGGAGTGCGCCGCCTCAATGTCGCCGCACCGAGGCAGAGGGCGACCACCGCGAACCCGGCGACCACCGCGAGGTCGCGCCACATCGCCCCGGTGGCGTTCGGATGCGTCGAAACCTGTTGCAGCGCATCGACGGCGTAGCTCAACGGCAGCACATTGCTGATCGCTTCCAGCCAGCCAGGTAGTTCCCCGCGCGGAACGAGCAAGCCGCACAGGAAGATCTGCGGCGCCACCACCACCGGCATGAACTGCACCGCCTGGAACTCGGTGCGCGCGAAGGCACTTGCCAGCAGGCCCAGGGCGACACCGCAGACCGCGTCGACCACCGCGATCAGCACCACCCAGCCGGGGTTGCCCGCCGAGTCGAGTCCGAGCAGCCCGAACGACACCAGGCACGCCACCACCGCCTGCGCCGCCGCGGCCAGCGAGAACGCCGTGCCGTAACCGCCGAGCAGATCGAGTTTCGCCAGCGGCGTGGTGAGCAGCCGCTCCAGCGTGCCCGAGGTCCGCTCGCGCTGCATGGCGATGGCCGTGATGAGGAACATCACGATGAACGGCAGGATGCCGAGCATGCTGATGCCGACCCGGTCGAACAGCGACACCGGGTTGAACGGATTGGTCGGTGTGTCCCGATAGATGAAGTACAGCAACGTCATCAGCAGCGCGGGCACCACCAGGATCATCGCGACGGTGCGATGGTCGTTGCGCAGTTGGCGCAGGATGCGCGTGGTCGTCGCGACGTAGGGGCGGAGGGTGGGAGTCCGCCGCGGTGCGGACTCGACGATGGTGGTCATGTTTCCTGCCTGGGATTCGTTGTGCGCGTGGGTGATCATGCCGCATGCGCGGTGGTGATGAGGGTGAGGAAGGCCCGTTCGAGGTTCTGCTCGCCGGTTTCGGCGCGCAATTCGTCGGGACTCAGCTGGGCGAGCAGATGGCCATCGCGCATGAGCAGCAGCCGATCACAGTGCTCGGCCTCGTCCATCACGTGGCTGGACACCACCAATGTGGTGCCATTCGACGCCAATTCGCGGAACTGCTGCCAAAGGTCCACGCGCAGTACCGGATCCAGGCCGACCGTCGGTTCGTCGAGGATCAACAGCTCCGGCTGGGCGACCAGCGCGCAGGCCAGGGAGGCGCGGGTCTTCTGCCCACCGGAGAGCTGGTCACCGCGCTGGAATGCGTGCTCGGCGAGGCCGACCGCGTTGATCGCGTCGTCGACGGCGCCACGTTCGCGACCGTAGAGCGCGGCGAAGTACGCGACGTTCTCGTGCACGCTGATGTCGGAGTAGATGCTCGGCGCCTGCGTGACGTAACCGATCCGCCGCCGCAGCTCCGCCGACCCGGCGGGCAGGCCGAGCGCCGAGATAGCTCCGGACTCGACGATCTGGGTGCCGACGATGCTGCGCATCAGCGTCGTCTTGCCGCAGCCGGACGGGCCGAGCAATCCGGTGATCGAGCCGCGCGGAATCGTCAGCGACACGTCGTGCAGGACCTCCCGTCCGCCGCGTCGCACGGTCAGGTTCTGCACCTCGACAGCAGTTGATGAGGTGTTTCGCGACATGGTCGCCTCAATTCATCGAGCGTTGAATTCACTGTGTGATGAATTTAGCGCGAGCATGCCGCAGAGGCAAGAGTTGGCTGGTTGACCTCGGCGTGTCCGCCCGGAATCGCGCCCATGGGCGTCGGGCGACAGCTTCGTGCGATCGAACCAGGTGACCCGGATCACAACATCGCACTGTCACGTCAGCCCAGGGCTGTTTGTCCCATGGTCGTCACCAACCCCGGTGACCGGACCATCGGAGCAACGCCATGAATACCGATCATCGGATCGTCATCCTGGGCGCCGGGTACACCGGCCTGCTGACCGCCGTGCGGCTGGCCCGGCGTACCCGCACGCTGAACGTCCGGATCACGCTGGTCAACCCGTCGCCGCGATTCACCGAACGCCTGCGCATGCACCAGATCGCCGCGGGCCAAGAACTGGCCGACCACCGCATCACCGACATCCTGACCGGCACCGGCGTCGAATTCGTCCAGGGCTGGGCCACTTCCATCGATCCAACCGCCCAGCGGGTAGTAGTCGACGACGCGGTGCCCCTGCCCTACGACGAACTTGTCTACGCCCTCGGCAGCAGCACCGACACCGCCCTCGTCCCCGGCGCCGCCGATCACGCCTGGACCCTCAACGACCCACACACCGCGCACCTTTTCGCCGGGCAGCTGAATGCCCTTGCGGCGCACGGCGGTACGGTCGCGGTCTGCGGCGGCGGACTGACCGGCATCGAGGCCGCGGCCGAAATCGCCGACGGTCACCCGGGTTTGCGCGTCACGCTGATCAGCACCGGCGAACCCGGCGCGATGATGGGCGACAAAGCCCGCGCCTACCTGCACCGCACGCTGGACCGCCTCGGCGTCACCCGCGCAACCGGCCAGGCCGTCACCAAGGTCTTGCCCGACGCGGTCGAATTGGCCGACGGCACACTGGTTCCCACCGATATCACCCTCTGGACCGCCGGCGTGCGCGTCGCGCCGCTGGCCACGCGGGCGGGCATCGAGACCGACGCCCGCGGGCTGATCGTGGTCGACGAGACCCTGCGCTCGCTCTCGCACCCGAACATCCACGCGATCGGCGACGCGGCCGCGGTGCGCATGCCGTGGGGCCAGATCCACGGCACCTGCCAGAGCGGCATGCCGACCGCCGCGTACACCGCCGACACCATTGCCCGGCGGCTGCGCGGAAAGACGGTGCGCCCCTTCCGTTTCGGCTACTTCCACCAGCCGGTCAGCCTCGGCCGCCGCGACGGTGTCGTCCAATTCACCAAGTCGGACGACACACCGGGCCGGTGCTACCTGACCGGTCGCCTGGCCGCCGCCTACAAGGAGTCGGTCAGCGCCAGCCCGGTCCCGGTCTTCCGGTTCAGCCGTCGGATGCACGTCCCGATCAAACTGAAGCCCGGCCGCCCCGCTCTCACCTGCGGTGTTCCATCGAAAACGGATTTGGGAGCATGACCGGATGGTCGACGTGACAACCCAGCAAGATCCCTTCCTCGAACACCGGCGACTCCTGTTCGCCACCGCGTACCGGATGCTGGGCACCGTCACTGACGCGGAGGACATCCTCCAGGACACCTGGCTCAAATGGCACGACACCGATCAGGCGACGGTGCGGCACCCGAAGTCCTACCTGGTCCGCACCGTCACCAACCTCTCCCTGAATCGGCTCACCTCCGCCCGGGCAACCCGCGAAAACTACGTCGGCCCTTGGCTGCCCGAACCCCTGCTCACCACGCCGAACATCGCCGAGGAGACCGAATTGGCCGACACCGTCTCCACCGCGATGCTGGTTGTGCTGGAAACCCTGAGCCCTGTCGAACGCGCTGTTTTCCTGCTGCGCGAGGTCTTCGGCTACACGCACGCCGAGATCGCCGACACCCTGGACCGCCCCGAACCGACCATCCGGCAGATCGCGCATCGCGCCCGCACCCACGTGCAAGCCCGCCGCCCCCGCTTCGACACCGACAAGGCCGAACGCGACCACATCACCGCACAGTTCATGGCCGCGTGCTCCGGCGGCGACCTCAACGCGCTGATGGATCTGCTCGCCCCCGACGTCACCCTGTGGAACGACGGCGGCGGCGTGGTCACGGCCGCCCGTCGCCCGCTGCACGGCTCGGACCACGTGGCCCGCTGGCTGCTCGGCGTGTTCGCCAAACCGGTGTCCGCGGGATTCGAACTCGAATCCGCCTACATCAACGGCGAACTCGGCACGCTGGCCTGCATGGGCGGAAATCCGGGTGGCGCGTTCACCTACGACATCGTCGACGGTCGCATCCAGCACCTGCGGTTTCAAGTGAATCCCGGAAAGTTGAAAGGTCTGTACCTGAGCCCCGACACTCTCGGATGAGTCGACGCGCCCGGCCAGAAATGACCGAGCGCGGAGTGTCCTGGCGTTTTAGGCTCCTGCCGTGAACAACCTGAACACCGCGTCGTCCAGCGACGGCGGCCAGCTACGAGCTTCGACGCTGGAACTTTTCTTCGATCTCGTCTTCGTCTTCACCATCACCCAGCTCACCCATGTCTTCAGCCACCACCCCGGCTGGCAGGCGCTGGGTCAGGTAGCGCTGCTGTTCGGCGTGATCTGGTGGATGTACAGCGGATTCGTCTTCCTCACCAACGAGGTGGCGCCGAGCAGCTCGGCCCGGCGCACCTGGCTGCTGATCGGCATGTTCGGTTTCTTCGTGGTGTCGCTGGCCATTCCGGATGCCTTCCACGGCACCGGCATTGCCTTCGGTGTCGGCTACTTCGTGATCACCGCGGTGCACACGGCGCTGTTCTACAGCAACGGCGGCGAGTCCGCTGTCCTCGCGATCAAGCGGATCGCGCCGCTCAATACCCTCGCCGCCGGGCTGGTGCTGGCCGGCGGATTCGCGCACGGCCGGCCGCAATACGCCCTCTGGGGTGCGGCGCTCGCGGTGCAGGTGCTGAGCCCGTATCTGGTCGATACCGGTGACTTCCGGATCCGGGCCAGTCATTTCTGTGAGCGGCACGGGCTGGTGATCATCGTCGCGATCGGTGAGTCGATCGTCGCCATCGGCGTAGGGCTGGCGGAGGAGAAGATCACGGTGCCGCTCATCGCGACGGTGGCACTGGGCCTGTGCCTCGCGTACGTGCTCTGGTGGGCGTACTTCGGCATCGATGACGAGCGCGGCGAGCACGCGCTCGCGGCGGTGCCGGAACGCGAACGTTCCCGGCCCGCGGTGCTCGCCTACGGATATTCGCTGTACGTCCTGCTCATCGGAATCATCGTGACCGCGGCGGGCATTGCGATGAGCATCGCGCACGGCAACGAGCCGGCCTCCGTCGCGACCGCCGCCGCGTTGTCCGGCGGTGTCGCGGTGTATTTCCTCGGTCAGTTCTTCTTCCGCCTCTCGCTGGGGCTGCCGCGCGCGTGGAGTCGGCTGATCGCCGCCGCCGCGGTCGCGGCCACCACGCCGATCGGGGTGGTGTGGGTGTCCTGGGGGCAGCTGGCCGCGCTCGTCGCGGTGGGCTACGCGGCCGTCATCATCGACGATCTGATCACCTTGCGCAGCGGCCAGCACAGCTCGTATCTGTAGGTCGTACGACTGATACCGGGGCACCTCCGGCGCGCGGTAGGTTGTTGCGACCGGCGAGAAATGCTTTGTCTCGCCGAATATCATTCGGTCGCAAGGACTTTCGCAATGAAAACGAAATCTCTGCTCGGGCTGTTCGCGGCCGTCGCCGGTATCGCCGCACTCGTCTCGGCCCCTGCGGCGGCCACCCCGGCGCTGCACACCGCATGCCCGGCGAGTCAGTACGAGAACGTCGATAACCGGTGCGTGCCGCGTCCGCAACAGGCCGCGACCCCGCCGTCGGGGGCGACCGCGCTGTGCAAGGACGGCACCTACAGCCTGAGTCAGCACCGCAGCGGCACCTGCTCCGGGCACAAGGGCGTCGCGCAGTGGCTGGTGCAGCTGCCGTAGTCGCTGTCTTGGACAATGGCGGCTGTGTCTGCCGATGAGCTAGCCGTCGAACCGCCCGTCGCCGCCCGCCGACTGCTGGGAGCCACCCTCTGGTCCGGCGCGGTCGGCGTGCGGATCGTCGAGGTCGAGGCCTACGGGGGAGATCCGGCCGGGCCGTGGCCGGATACCGCGTCGCATTCCGGGCGCGGGCGGACCAAACGCAACATGGTGATGTTCGGCCCGGCCGGAGTGCTGTACGTGTATCTCAGCTACGGCATGCACACCTGCATCAACGTGACGAGCGGTCCCGACGGGATCGCCAGCGCCGCGCTGATCAGATCCGGTGAGGTGGTGGCCGGGCTGGACGAGGCTCGCGCGCGCCGCCGTACGGCGCGGACCGACGCCGACTTGGCAAGGGGGCCGGGCAATCTCGGCAGCGCGCTGGGAATCACGTTGAGCGACTACGGAATTGCGCTATTCGATCCGTCCGAGACGATTCGGCTGGAACTCGGCCGTGCCATCGCCGCGAAGCAGATCGCCAGCGGTCCGCGCGTCGGCGTGAGCACCGCGGCGGACCTGCCGTGGCGGTTCTGGTTGCCGTCCTCGCCCGCGGTCTCCACCTACCGGCGCAGCCCACGGGCCCCGCGCGCCGAGGTGTCCTGAAAGTTTTTTCGCGGCGGCCGATGAGTTCTTTCGAGGGGCCACGTCCTATCAGGTGAACGCGCTAACACCCGGCGCGACCGACCTGAAGGAACGACATCATGACCGCCATCCCTGCCCCCGCCGCCTCCTCCGACGCCCGCCCCGGCAAGAAGCTGAACGTGGTCCTGTGGACCCTGCAGATCCTGCTCGGCCTCTTCTTCATCATCGCCTCGGGCCTGCCGAAGCTGTTCGGCCAGGAAGACGCCGTGCAGGCCTTCAAGGACATCGGCTGGGGCGACTGGTTCCGCTACTTCACCGGCATCGTCGAAGTTTCCGGCGGCATCGGCCTGCTGGTGCCGCGGCTGAGCGGCCTGGCCGCCGCAGGCCTGTCGATCACCACGGTGCTCGCCGCCGCCACCCAGGCCTTCCTGCTGGACGCGCCCCAACTCGCGCCCTTCCCGCTGGTGCTGGCCGTCCTCTTCGCCTGGATCGCCTACGAGCGGCGCGACAGCATCGTTGCGGTGCGGGAAATGCTGTCCCGCTGAACAATTCGATAACGCGGACGCTCGGCGGACTTCGGTCCGTCGAGCGTCACGCCGCGTTGCGGGGCAGGCTCACTCGGTAATCGGCTGGGAGAGATCATCTTCCGCGACCACCTGGTACACGGCGTTCAAGGTCGGTTCGCCCACCAGGTGCTCGATGCGTTCGTGGCGGCGTTCCTCGATCGGCGTGCGGCGCTCCATCCAGGCCGGGATATCGACGGCCTCGGCGTGCTCGATGAGGGCGAGGGCGAACAGCTCGCGGGGGTCGTCGACCGCCCTGTCGACCCGCAAACTCGGCGCGGCCATGGGCGTGGACATCCTCGTCCGCGGCTTCGCCGAGACCAGGCAATTCGCTCGACCCGCGCCGGATAACACCGACACACTGAGGTGCACTCCAGCCACCAACTACCCGTGCGGAAAGATGGGACACCGTGAGCGGCGACATCATCGACGAATTGACCTGGCGCGGACTGATCGCGCAATCCACCGACCTGGACGCGCTGCGCGCGGCCCTGGACGCGGGACGGTTGACCGTCTATGCCGGTTTCGATCCCACCGGGCCCAGCCTGCACGCCGGACACCTGGTGCCGCTCCTCGCGCTGAAGCGGTTCCAGCGCGCGGGCAACCGGCCGATCGTGCTGGCCGGCGGCGCCACCGGGCTCATCGGCGATCCACGCGACGTCGGCGAGCGCACCATGAACTCCACCGACACCGTCGAGGAGTGGGCCGGACGCATCCGTTCGCAGCTGGAACGGTTCGTCGACCTGGACGACCCGACCACCGGCGCGGTGATCGCGAACAACATGGACTGGACCGGACAGCTGTCCACCGTCGACTTCCTGCGCGATATCGGCAAGCACTTCTCGGTGAACGTCATGCTGGCGCGCGACACCATCAAGCGGCGCCTCGACGGCGAGGGCATCTCCTACACCGAGTTCAGCTACATGCTGCTGCAGGCCAACGACTACTTGCAGCTGCGGCGGCAGTACGACTGCACGTTGCAGGTCGGCGGCTCCGATCAGTGGGGCAACATCATCGCGGGCGTCGAGTTGAACCGGCGGGTCGACGGCGCTTCTGTGCATGCGCTCACTGTTCCGCTGGTGACTTCGGCCGACGGCAAGAAGTTCGGCAAGTCCACCGGCGGCGGCAGCCTGTGGCTCGACCCGGAGATGACCAGCCCCTACGCCTGGTACCAGTACTTCGTGAATACGGCCGACGCCGACGTGATCCGGAACCTGCGGTGGTTCACCTTCCTCTCGCGGGAAGAACTGGACGAACTCGAGCAGGCCACCGCCGAGCGGCCGCACGCGCGGGAAGCACAGCGCAGGCTGGCGGCCGAGATGACGACGCTGGTGCACGGCGAGGCGAACACCCGCGCGGTGCAGTTGGCGAGTCAGGCGTTGTTCGGTCGCGGCGAGCTGCGCGAACTGGATGAGCCGACGTTGGGTGCCGCGCTGCGGGAAGCCGCCGTCGCCGAGCTGGCCGCGGGGGAGCCGAGCACGATCGTGGATCTGCTCGTCGCCACCGGGCTGAGCGAAAGTCGCGGTGCGGCCCGGCGTGCGGTGAACGAAGGCGGGGCGTCGGTGAACAACGAGCGGGTCTCGGATCTGGAATGGACGCCCGCCGACAGCGACTACCTGCACGGCCGCTGGCTGGTTTTGCGGCGCGGCAAGAAGAACCTCGCCGGGGTACTGCGGGCAGGTGCATGAAGATCGCGGTGGCTTGAGTCACATCCGTGTGATTCAAGCCCCCGGTCGGGTCGAAGCCAGGGCTCTGATCTGGGGAAACACCGGCCAGAACGATGGATTTGACTCTGCGTTATCCGCCGCGTAACTTAGTTCGAGTCAGAGCGACACGGACACCGACCCGGAGCCGAGAAGCCCAGCGGAAACGCTGAGCGGATGGACCGGGAAACGAGGTAGTACGAGAGCGCCTGGCCATCAGTTAGAAACCTAAGGTGATCATGCGGACTTGACTCTGCGCGAGATGCCGTTTAGGCTGGAACAGTTGCCTCACGGACGAACCGGTTAGCGCCGGGGATGAAGTGTGTGCGTGTGTTCTTTGAGAACTCAATAGTGTGTCGATGAATGTCAGTGCCAATATATTTATTGGTTCCGGCCTCTCATACCCCCCGGTTGACGAGGTCGGACATTTAGTCAGCAAATCTTTTTGCTGGCGTTTTGTTTTGCTAGGTTTTCGGAC
>NZ_JBHXAU010000009.1:0-81382 GCF_042727395.1 Nocardia sp. NPDC060255
AAAGATGCTCGGGAAAAGCGAGGCGAGTCAGGTGGGTGCTGGCGTCATCGAGTCGAGCAGAGTCAAATGGTTGTTGGCGTGATCGAGCAGAGTCAATGGTTGTTGGCGTCATCGAGCAGAGTCATATGGTTGCTGGTGAAGATCGTTTAGCGACCATATGACTCTCGACTCGATGTTGGGGGCCGGGGAGGTGGGTGAGCCTATTCCGGGCGGGTGGCGCTGATGTATTGGAGTAGGCGGTGGACGTTTTGTTCGATGTTGATCAGGCCTGCTTCGGTGAAGAGGGTGGGGAAGGTGGTGGTGTCGAAGACTCGTAGGCCGCTCCAGCTGGCGACGACTCGGCTGAGGTCGCCGAAGGGGGTGGCGGCGCGGTGGCTGGTGGTTATTGCGATGCGGCCGCCGGGGGCGAGTACTCGGAGCATTTCGCGGGTGGCGGCCAGGGGGTCGGGGATTAGGTAGAGGGCGCCGAAGCAGCAGACGGCGTCGAAGGTGGCGTCGGCGAACGGGAGGACGCGGGCGTCGCCGCGCAGGTAGCCGACGCGCGGGCCCGCGTTGTCGGCGACGGCGCGGGCGAGCATCGGTTCGGAGTAGTCGAGGCCGATGGCGAAGCCGTCGCCGGTCAGTGCGGTGCTCAGGTGGCGGGTGAAATTGCCGGGGCCGCAAGCGATGTCGAGCACCTTCTGGGCGCCGCCGAGGTGCAGCGTGCGGACGGCGTCGCGGCGATCCGACTCCGTGGTGCGCCCGCTGGCGAGGTAGAACAGCGCGGGCCGCCACGCCCGCTCGTATACTGCGGCCAGCGCGGGATGGTTCATGGTGCGTCGCGCCAGGTTCATCGAGGCTCCTCGTCGTTCACCGCGAGCGGGCGGGTTCGGTGACTCACCCCGAAACCCGCTCGCCGCATCGTCTTTCAGGCCCGCGCGACCTCGATGGTCATCCCGGCCGCCCGCAGCCGGTCGGTGAGCGCATCGCCCATCGCCGCGCCGGGTGTGAGGATGCCGGCCAGCTCGGGCTGCTTGTCGGTATCGAAGGCCAGCGACAGCCCGCTCTCGCCGAGCAGCACCGCGGTCGCCTTGTAGCCGGGGTCGCCCTGGCCCGAGAAGGTCGCCACGTACTTGGCGCCCGACGAGGTGCGGGTGAACGTCTTCATGGCGAACCACCCACTGTCGCGGGCCTTTTCGCTCGGTCCGGTACCCGGCTTCGGCAGTACCCGGTCGAGCAGCTTGCGGCCGACAGCCACCCGGGACAGCACCGCACCCGTCGCCATCCCCGCGACGAGACCGCCCGCGATACCCGCGGCCACCAGCGGCGCGGCGGGCGACTTGCCCGCGCTCATCACCTCGCGGTAGCGGAAGTTCTTGCCGTACACCCAGCCGAGCAGGCCGTTGGTCCGGCGCACGATCTTGGTGTTGTGCTGCGCCATGACGAACGTGCTCACCCAGCCGTCCAGGCTCGGGTCGATGGTGTTGGCGCGCGACAACGCCTGATCCGACTGCCTGCCGACGTCCGGGTCCATCGACCGGTCCGGGCTCAGCGAATACGGGTGCGACAGCACCGATCCCCGGCTCGGATCGGCGGCGATCGCCTCCATCATCGCCCGGCCCGAGTCGATGGTGCCGCCGCTGACGCCGCCCTTGAGCGACGCGACCAGCGTGGTCTCCTCCAGCTCGCCGGTGTTGTCCTCGAGCGAACGCTTGTACAGCTGGTACACGCTCAGATCCGACGGAATCGAGTCGTACCCAGCGGAATTCACGATCTTGGCGCCGGTCGCCACGGCCTGCTCGTGGTACTGGTCGATCGCGTCGCGGATGAACAGCGGCTCACCGGTGAGGTCGGCGTAGTGCGTACCCGCCTTCGCACAGGCGGCGACCAGCGGCAACCCGTAGCGCAGGTACGGGCCGACCGTGGTGACCACGACCTTGGTCCGCGCGGCCAGCGCGGCGAGCGCGGCATCGTCGGTGGAATCGGCCACCACCAGTCCCCACTTCGCGGCCGCCGGACCGAGCTCGGCGCGCACCGCGGTGAGCTTGTCCAGCGAGCGCCCGGCCAGCGCGATCCGCGCCGACTCCGGGGCGGCGGTGAGCAGGTACTGCGCGGTCAGCTTGCCGACGAAACCCGTTGCGCCGAAAAGTATGAGGTCGAATTCGCGATTGTCTGCCATGGTCTTCCGTTTCTGCGATTATGCATCGGGGCTTGATCTGGGGACTTTCTTGGCCCGGGTGCGCGGCTTCTTCGGCGCGACCGGCGGATGCTCGGCCAGCCACGCGTGGTGCGTTTTACCGAGTCCGGTGACGGGCGGCTCGCTGTAGAGCCATTCGCGGGAGATCTGATGCCAGTTCGCGGTGCAGCCGAGCTGACCGAGCATGCCGAAGGTGAGGAAGTCGGCGCGGCGGGAGAACAGGTGCTCCGGCGGCAGATTCTGCTGTTTCATGCCGGCGAACTCGCTGGCCCTCGGGTCCACCGCGAGCAGGAACGCGCCGCTGGCCAGCTCCGGGGTGATCGTCAAATCCTCGTCGATCAAACACCATTCGGACGCGGCGAGCACGTATTCCAGGCATTCCTCGGCGCCGATCTCCTCCGGCGAGTCGATCACGCCGCGCTGGATCATCAAGTCCCGCAGGTCCTCGGCCCGGTCCTCGGCGGCCGCGCGCAGGCAGGTCAGCTCGAACTGGACGTGGTCGGGATCCATCCGGTTGAACAGTCCGAAGTCGAGGAAGGCGACCTTGCCGTCGTCGGCCAGCAGCACATTTCCCGGATGCGGGTCGCCGCAGAATTCGTTGAAGGTGAACAGCGAACCGACGTAGAAGCGGTAGATGATTTCGCCGATCCGGTCACGCTCGGCATCGGGCAGCTGCCGGATTTCCTCGAATCCCTTGCCCGCCACGTATTCGCTGACGAGCACCCGGGTGGTGCTGAGCTCCGGCATCGACCGCGGCACCACGATGAACGGGTGCCCGGCGTAGAGCTCGGCGATCTGTAGCTGGGTGTTCGCCTCGGCCTGGTAGTCGAGTTCGCTTTCCATATTGAGCCGCAGTTCGTCGAGCACGGCGGGCGTCACCCACGGCATCGCCGATTGCAGCACCCGGCGAAACATGGCCAGGTTCTTCAGGTCCGCGCGTACCGCGGCGTCGATGCCCGGGTACTGCACCTTGACCGCGACCCGCCTGCCGTCGTGCAGCGTGGCCCGATAGACCTGCCCGATGGAGGCGGCCGCGATCGGCTCGGCCTCGAACTCGGCGAAGATCGCGCTGAGCGGCTGGCCGAAATCGTCCTCGATCACCTGGCGCATCGACTCGAACGACACCGACGGTGCGGCGTTGCGCAACACGGCGAGTCGCTTCTGGAAGCGTTCCCGATGGGCCTCCGGCACCAGGTCCATGTCCAGCACGGACATCATCTGCCCGAGCTTCATGGCCACGCCCTTCATGGTGCCGAGCACCATCACCACCTGCTCGGTGGTGCGAATCATGGACTCCTCGGCCATTTTCGCGCGGACGGCCTCGGAGCGGCCCCGCATCGACAGCCGGGCGCGTTGCGTGCGGATAACCGAGCCGGCTGCGACGGCACCGAGCTTGGTGCCACGAGCAAGCCGAGAGGTCGGTACTTGCTTCGCCATCGAGGTACCTCCATTGGTGCCAGTGCGCGGGGCGGTGACGCAGCCCACTGGGCGCACCGCTCGGGTTCAGAGTAGCCAACCTCGCGGCAAAGTCGAGCCCCTCATCACACTTTTGCTAGCACCCCAGCTAGCACCCTTGGAGTCGGGCGATTGATCAGTTCGCCGAGTTCGCACCGGGTGACGGCAGCACGTGCGGCTGTGCGTTGAACACCTCGGCGGAGCCGTTTGCACGCGCCATCCCGTCGATCGCGCTCCAGGTCATCATGGTCAGGTAGTCGATGACTTCTTCGCGCGACATCGTCTTGTTGGTGGTCCACCAGTGCGTGGCGAGCTGGATGCCGCCGACCAGGACGTAAGACCACAGCATCGCGCCGTCGGTCTGGATGCCCTTCGCCGTCGCGCGGTCGATGATGACCGCGGCCACCACCTCGGCGAAGAGCTTCTCGAATTCGGCGAGCGAGGACTGATCGGCCGAGCCGTTGCCCATGATGAAGCGATAGACCTCGGGGTCCTCGTCGACCGTGCCGACATACTCGGCGAGCGCGGAACGGACCAGCTGATACTCGTCCGCGTCCAGGCTGATCGCGCCGTAGACCCGCGGCATCAGGGTGGTCTCGATGAACCGCTGCATGGTCGCGTGGACCAGGTCGTTCTTATCGGAGAAGTACCGGTAGAGGACGGTTTTGGAGACGCCGATCTCGGCGGCGATCTCATCCATCCCGGCGTTGGAGCCGCGGACTCGGACAGCGGCAAGAGTGCCGTCGACGAGTTCCTCGCGGCGGTCGATCTTGTGCTGGCGCCAACGGCGTTTGCGGCCATCCTGTCGGCCGGTGCGCACCGCCGCCGGTCGGTCGGCGAGTTCGCCGACATCGACAAGGTCATCGGTGGACAGCGTGGGCTCCCTTGTTCGTCGGTTTCTCCTCGGACCCCCAGCTTAGGTCCCTGCCACTGGTGATATGCGCGTTTGGGCAGGGATGCGACGGGTTGCACATCTTCCGCTGGAGCGCTTGCGAGCGCGAAGGCGCGAGGCCGCCCTGCGGCGGACCGAGCGCCCGGCACAGCAGAATGGGAGACATGGAGAAAGCCCCCGGCACCATCGCGGTCCTGGAAACGCCCCCGGCGCCCGGTGCGGCCGCGCCGTTCGGCTTCGCCGCCGTCCTCGACGAGGAGAGCAAGCGACGCGACCTCTGGCGGATGAAGGCGCTGGCCACCGGGCTGCTCGCGGTGGCAACGGCGATCTATCTGTTCTGTCGCTGGCTGGAATCGCGCGGCAGCGGCGGCGGCTGGGTGGACTATGTGCGCGCGGCGTCGGAGGCGGGCATGGTCGGCGCGCTGGCCGACTGGTTCGCCGTCACCGCGCTGTTCCGGCATCCGCTCGGCCTGCCCATTCCGCACACCGCGATCATCCGCAAGAAGAAAGATCAGCTCGGCGAGAGTCTCGGCACCTTCGTCGGCACCAACTTCCTTGCTCCCGAGGTGGTTTCGGCGAAGGTGACGTCGGCGCAGATCTCCTGGCGGGTCGGTAAGTGGATGGCCGATCCCGGTCATGCCGCGCGGGTGGCCGAGGAGAGTTCGACGCTGCTGCGCGCGGTGGTCGACGTGCTGCGCGACGAGGACGTCGAGCAGATCATCGACCAGACGATCGTCAAGCGGATCGCCGAACCGCTCTGGGGTCCGCCGATCGGCCGGGTGCTCTCGGAACTGCTCGCCGACAACCGGCAACTCGTGCTGCTGGACCTGCTCGCCGAGCGAGCGCATCAGTGGGCGTTGGGTTCGCAGGAGACGATCGACCGAATCGTCTTGCGTGATGCACCGCAATGGGCCCCGAAATTCGTCAACATTTTGCTTTCCGAACGGATCTATCGCGAGCTGGTCGAGTTCACCTGGAAGGTGCGGTCCAACCCCGAGCACGAGGTGCGGCTGGCCGCGAATCGCTTTCTGGAGGAATTCGCCGACGATCTGCAGCACGACGACGCGATGATCAAGAAGGCCGAGCGGATCAAGGCCCAGATCATGGGCCGCGACGAAATCACCGGGATGGCCGAGGCGACCTGGCGGGCGGCCAAGCGATTGATCCTGGAATCGGCGGACGATCCGAACAGCACATTGCGGCGTAAGGTCGGCGAGAACGTGCAGCAACTCGGTGAGCGGTTGCGCGACGACGCCGATATGCGCGCGAAGGTGGACGGCTGGATCGACCGGGGGGCAAGGTATCTCGTCGGCAACTACGCCGGGGAGATCAGCACGCTGGTCACCGATACGGTTGCCAGGTGGGATGCGGACGAGGCGAGCAAGAAGATCGAATTGCAGGTTGGGCGTGATCTGCAATTCATCCGCATCAATGGCACGGTCGTCGGTTCGCTTGCGGGCCTGGCGATTTACACAGTTTCGCAGCTGATGTTCGGTGGCTGAGACATAGCGCGCCGGATGTTTGCCGAGAGGGTGCTAGCAGACTGCTTGCAATAGTTAGCACCCTGCCCTAGAATTGAACTCGTACAACCGCCAGAAGGTGAGTGATGGCAGACCAGCCCGAGGTTTCCGCCGAGTACACCGAAAGTTCGGCCGAGCAATCGGCCGGCGTCGGAGAAAAAGCGGCCCGCGTGGTAAACGCGGCGCACGACATCGGCGGCTTCATCAGGGCACAGCGAGAGGCCGCGCAAGTCTCGCTGCGTCAACTCGCCACCCTTGCGGGAGTGAGCAATCCGTACCTCAGCCAGATCGAGCGCGGATTGCGCAATCCATCCGCCGAGGTACTCGCGCAGATCGCCAAGGCGCTGCGGGTGTCGTCGGAGGTGTTGTACGTCCGGGCCGGTTATCTCGAACAGCGGCCACACAGCCCGGTCCGGGATGCCCTGCTTGCCGATACGTCTGTCAGCGAACGGCAGAAGCAGGTGCTGCTCGAAATCTATGAATCGTTTCGCCGGGAAAACGGAGGGAACGAGCCAGGGGGGGATGGGGACAGCGTCGTTCCGCGCACAACAACCGAAACTCCGCCACGCCAGGAGAACGAAATACCATGACCGAGAAGACAACCCCGACCGTGACCAAGCCGATCCTCGCGACCGTCGGTGCGGGCGACGCCATCTACGCCGCCGTGACCGATGTGGTCACCCAGGTGCGTGAGCGCGCCGCCGCGACCGACGTCTCCGCCCGCGTCGAAGAGGCCCGTGAGCGCTTCGCCAACGTGCCCGCCGACGTGCAGGCCCAGTTCGAGACGCTGCGCGAGCGGCTCGCCGGACTGCCCTCGGAACTGCCGGAGGACCTCGCCGAGCTGCGCGAGAAGTTCACCCCCGAGGAACTGCGCACGCTGGCCGACAAGTACTACCACCAGGTGCTCGACATCTACGCCGATCTCGCCGTGCGCGGCGAGGAGACCGTGGAGCGGCTGCGCGCCAACCACCTGGTTGAGGGGCAGCTCGAGCGCGTCGAGTCGCTGTACAAGGACGCCGCCACCCGCGCCGAGGACGTGCTGGGCCGGGTCAACGGCCTGCTCGGTCGTCCGGCCAAGGTCGAGGACGAGGCGGCCGAGCCGGTCGTCGACGCCGAGGTCGTCACGGTGACCACCGAGACCACCCCGGCCCCCGAGGCCAACGGCGCGCCTGTCGAGGCAGTCGAGCCCGTCGCCAAGAAGGCTCCGGCCAAGAAGGCGCCCGCCAAGAAGGCCGCGCCGAAGAAGGCCTGATTCGACCGATTCGCCGCCGGTCCTGAGCGCTGATTCATAAGGGCCGCACGGCTATTGGAGCCAGTCGAGGTAACGCCCCCGCACACTCTGGTGTGCGGGGGCGTTGCTCGTATGATGGGACAGGTGAATATGGTGCACGGATTGACCGGGATGATCCTGCTCGTGCTGTGGCTGGCTGCGCTCGGCGCGACGATCTTCGCGTTGATCCATGCCGTGCGGCAGCGTCCGGACGCGTTCACCGCGGTGGACAAGCTGACCAAGCCGATCTGGCTGGCGATCCTCGGCGTCGCGGTGCTCCTGCTGCTGCTCTCGCCCGCGGGTCTCGGACTGCTCTCGTTCGCCGCCATCATCGCGACGGGAATTTATCTGGCCGATGTGCGGCCGAAGGTGGACGAGGTTCAGCGCGGTCCGCGCTGGTAGAAGCGTTGCGGCCGGGTGCGGTCGCGGTCCGGCGGTAGAATTCGGATGACGAATACTCGATAACTTTTCGAGTGCTAGCACTAGCTAGCGGGGTGTATCGGAGTTACTGTATCGAGCAGTAACACAAAGGAGTGTCCGATGCGTGCCATGCTGCCGACTGCGTTGGTGAACGTCCCGGGTCAGGTTCGGGGGTTGCTCGACGCACACCGCGCGAACCTGCGGTCCCGTACCTACGCGACCGCGGCATTCAACCCGCCCACCCTCGTGCCCGAGGTGATCCCGGTGGTCACCCGCGACGGCGCCCGGCTCCGCGTGCACGCCTACGGACCCGCCGACCGGCCGGTGATCGTGCTGGTGCACGGCTGGAGCTGTTGCATCGAATACTGGAACGCCCAGATCAACGCCTTCGCCGGCGAGTATCGCGTGGTCGCTTACGACCAGCGCGGCCACGGCGAGAGCGAGCGTGGCGACAGCCCGCTGAGCATGGATCTGCTCGCCGACGATCTGGCCGCCGTGCTCGACGCGGCACTGCGTCCCCGCCAGCGGGCCGTCCTCGTCGGCCACAGCCTCGGCGGCATGACCTTGCAGGCCTGGGCCGGCCGCTACCCCGACCGGGTCGCCCAGCAGGCCCGCGCGGTGCTGCTGACCAACACCGCGCCCGATCGACTGGTCTTCGAGACCACCGTGGTGCCGCTGCTGAACCGGCCGATGCGCCTGTTGGAGCTGAAGGTCCCGCTACCGTTCCTGTTCGGCCGCCTCGGACTTGGCGCGCCGCTGGTCTTCCCGCCCGTCACGCCGATGCGTTGGCTGTTCGCGCGCTCGATCATGACCACCAAGGCCAAGGGCGACCTGCTCGACTTCAGCATGGCCATCGTGCGGTCGTGTCCGGCGGTGGTGCGAGCCAGGTTCGGCAGGCTGCTAGCCGACATGAACGTCGGCGAGGCGGCACGAAACCTGGTGGTACCCACCACGGTCATCGCCGGATCGTTCGATGACATGACCCCCGTGGTGCATTCCGAACGGATCGTGGAGATGCTCAGAGAGACAGGCAGTCTGGCACGCTTCGTCAAGCTGCCGACCGGCCACCTCGGCAACACCGAGGCATACGAGCAGTTCAACGAGGAACTAGCCCACGTCCTCGAATCGGTACGCCTGCGCGCCGAAATCGCAGGCTGAAGCGTCATCGAGTCGAGTCAGATGGTCGCTGTTGAAGATCAACTAGCATCCATATGACTCGACTCGATTGGGTCAGCTGAACACGACGGTGCGGCGGCCGTGTACGAGGACGCGGCCTTCCAGGTGCCAGCGGAGGCCGCGGGCGAGGACTACGCGTTCGATGTCGCGGCCCTGGCGGACCATGTCGCGTACGTCGTCGGCGTGGTCGATGCGGCTCACGTCCTGCTCGATGATCGGGCCGGCGTCCAGTTCCGCCGTGACGTAGTGGCAGGTGGCGCCGATCAGTTTCACGCCGCGCGCGAAGGCCTGGTGATACGGGCGGGCGCCGACGAACGACGGCAGGAAGCTGTGGTGGATGTTGATCGCCCGGCCGGTCCAGTGCGCGCACAGCTCCGGTGGCAGCACCTGCATGAATCGGGCGAGCACCACCGCATCCGGGTTGTGCGAGTCGACCAGCGAGCGGACCTCGGCGAAGGCGGGCCCGCGCTCGGCCGGATCCTTCGGGAACCGCACGTGATGGAACTTCACGCCGTGCGCCTCGGTCATCTCGGCCAGGTCCGGGTGATTGCCGATCACCGCCTCGATGGTCGCGGGCAACTCGCCGCCGGCGGCCCGCCCGAGCAGATCGTGCAGGCAGTGCCCGTCCTTGCTGACCAGCAGCACCGCCTTGCGGCGTGCGCCGGAATCGAGCAACTGCCATTCCGTCTCCGGACCCAGCTCGGCGGCCACCTCGGCGAATCGGTCGCGCAGTTCCGCGAGCCCGAACGGGACCGTCGAGGTCTTGATCGCCTGGCGGGTGAAGAACCAGCCGCTGTCGGCGTCGGAGTGGTAACCCGCCTCCACGATCGAGCCGCCGAAGTCGGCGATGAACGAGGTGATCCTGGCGATGATGCCCGGACGGTCGGGACAGCCGAGCGCCAGCACGAAGCGGCGGTCGTCCGGGGCGGGTAGAGCGGAACTCATACGCACATCTTCGCAGGTCGCCGGACGACTGATTTCGTAAGCACATGGGTAACTCGTCGGGTACCGGCTAACTCATACCCGAGCGGCGCCGTCGGCCGCCAACGCTAACTATCGTGCTACCCGAGTCTGGCCTGAAGTCCCGGAGAGGCGGAGCTGTGGATGGTCTGAAGTTCGTGCGGCAGATCGACGGACTGACATACGAATTCGTGCCGGACGGTTCAGCCCACGGCTACCCGTCCTTCAAACGCGTCGATCTCGACCTGTGGTGTCGGCGGCTGCCGGACTTCGGTTGGTGCGTTGTCACCGAATCAGGGACGGTGTCGAGCCGGCCGTTCGATGACGCGGGCCACGGCGACCGGCCGCCCGAGGGGACATGGGTGAGCCGCAAGGCCGATCGCTCCTACGTGTATGACCTAGTGCGCGTTTACAGCTCGTAAAACGGTTCGGGGTAACGGAATTCGCCGGCGATCCGGGAGTCGTAGGCGCTGAGCGCCCGGACCTGGAAGTGCGATACCCAGGACGGGTCGTCGGGTGTGATGCCGAGGCGAGCGGCGGGGACGAAGCCGAATTGCGGGTAGTAGTCGAGATGACCGAGCAGGCAGACCAGCGGCTCGTCGAGGGCGTCGGCCGCGCCGAGTACCGCGTGCATGAGGGCCGAGCCGACACCGGTGCCCTGATGCTCGCCGAGCACGCCGATCGGGCCGAGCGCCAGTACCGGGAACGGGCCGATGCTGGCCCTGGTCAGGCACACGTGACCGATCACCGTCTGGTACTCCACCGCCACCATCGACAGGGTCGGGATCCAGCCGGGGTCGCTGCGCAGCCGGGCGACCAGATCGACCTCGGGCGGATCGGCGCCGTCGTCGTCGGGCGGTTCGCCGGTGAGTTCGGTCAGGTCGCCATCCGCGTGGTGCGGGCCGAACGCGCTGCGATGTACGGCAGCGATCCCGGCGATGTCGTCGGCGCGTTCGCGACGGATCAGCACGGTGTCGTCTCCTCCCGAACCAAGTAGGGGCCCATCCGCACACGTTAACCAGTCGACCGCTGAGTCACTACCGGCGACCTGTCACCCGGTACGAGTGTGCGGGAAGTGTCACCAGGCGCGCAACGGAATTCGCCACAGGTATGCCAGACTCTCAGCTCATGGCAAGTTCCGCGTCACCGACCAGGGCCGAAGTGGCCGCCATGATCGATCACACACTGCTGGCGCCGGGGGCGACCCCCGACGACGTCGCCAAGTTGATCTACGAAGCCCGCGAACTGGGGGTGCTGGCGATCTGCGTATCACCGTCCATGCTGCCGGTGCGCGCGCCCGGCCTCGTGGTCGCGACCGTCGCCGGATTCCCGTCCGGCAAACATCATTCGCTCGTCAAGGGCGCCGAGGCGCGGCTCGCGGTCGACCAGGGCGCGGCCGAGGTGGACATGGTCATCGACGTCGGCGCGGCACTGGCCGGCGACTACAACGCGCTGCTCGCCGACATCGTGACGGTGCGCGAGGCGATCGGCGATCGGGCGGTGCTCAAGGTGATCATCGAGGCGGCCGCGCTACCGGACGAGGCGATCGTCGAGGTCTGCCGGGTCGCCGAACGGGCGGGCGCGAATTTCGTGAAGACCTCCACCGGTTTTCATCCCGCGGGTGGGGCCAGCGTGCACGCGGTGCAGCTGATGGCCGCGACCGTCGGCGGCCGGCTCGGCGTCAAGGCGAGCGGTGGCATCCGCACCGCCGAGGCCGCAGCGGAGCTGATCGCGGCGGGCGCGACGCGGCTCGGGTTGTCCAAGTCGCGCGAAGTACTCGACGGATTCCCGGCCTGACCGGTTGGGCCGCAAGGGCTCTCGGATGATCGGCGAACCACCCTGGCCGCCTGGCGAATTCGCCAGGCGGTCGCGGGCGGGTCAGGAGCAGGTGGCGCTGGCGTTGCTCTCGGCGGCGGGCAGCTCGGCGCGGGTGCCCGCGAGCTTGACGGCGAGGCCGTCGTCGGTGACCTTCACCTCGGTCGGCCGCATGTTGTACGGGTAGCTCTGCAGGCTCTTGGTGAACACCTCGACGATGCCCTGCACCAGGTCGGTGGGCAGGCCAACGCCGAGCAGCTGCGCCGACATCGTGTCCACCTCGATCACGCCGCCCTTGATGACCGGCTGCACCTGTAGCTGGGCCAGCCCGCCGAGCACGTCCAGGGTCAGCATGTTCGAGCTCGCGGACGATTTCACGCCGCTGACCAGACCGCCGAGCGTCTGCCGGATGCCGTCGTTGTTCCAGGTGACATTCGCCGAGGAACTGCCGATCACCCCGCCGCCGCGGCCGCGGTCGGTGATCTCGACATCGTGGAACTCGGCGTGCACCACCATGCCGACCGCGGGGCCGAACTTGGTGTCGTCGCTGTCCACCTTCACCGTCGGCACCTTGCCGTCGATCGCGGTGATCAGGATCGGCCTGACGCCGAAGCTCACATCGATCTTCGAACCCATTTCCTTCTCGAATTGCGTACTGATGCAGCGAGACACGGTGTGCCGGTAATACGCCTCGCCGCCGACCAGAGCCGTGGCGAGCAATATCGCTACCACGATCAGGGCGATCAGCAGGGCCCGCCGGTTGATCGTCATGGTGGACGGTGGCTTCGTACTCATGCGGCTGATTCTTCCCCACGTTTCTGTGCCGTCTCTGAGGGGGCATTGAGGGGATCGAATGTGACATGTGACACAAGAATCGGGCGTAGCCTGATGCACATGGCTGGCGATGCGGCGGGCCGCGCACTCGGTTCCGCGGACCACGGATGGCGGGTGCTGCGCCGATTGGCCGGTCGCCACGCGGGTTTCTTCACCACCCGTCAGGTCTTGCGCACCCGATGTGAGGTCAGGGTCCGCATCGCGCTCGGCGACGGCTCGGTGACCAGGGCCGGGGTCGGCCTGCTGCGACTATCCGAGTGGCCCGCCGGTCCGCTCGACGAATACGCCATGTGGGCGGCCTGGTTCGACGGCGCCGCGGCGGTTTCGCATCACAGCGCGGCGGAACTACACGGCATCGGGCGGCTACGTCCTCGCTTCCTGCACCTATCGGTGGGTTCGGGCCGTCCGCCGGTCACGCCGCGACTAGTGGTGCTGCGGCGCTCGCTGATCGGCACCGAGATCGAGTCGGCCGGGCCGTTCCTGGTGACCACCCCGCTGCGCACGGTGCTCGACCTGGCCGAGGCGGACATCGGCCAGTCCGCTTTGGACGAGGTGGTCGCCGACGCGATCGCCATCAACCGCTGTACCAGCGACGAAATCCGTTCGGCCGGTGGCAGTCTGACGCCGCGCGGGGCGTCCCGGGTGTATCGGGCATTGACCGGCGCGTAGCCGGGGCGAATATCGAAGCACCGCAGGAAAAGTCGTCGCCGGCTCAATCCGTGCGGGGCAGTTCGGGATTCGGCGCGACGGTGTCCCACGGCACCGACAGCACGCAGTCGCGCATCCGCCGCCGGTAGGCGCGGAGCGGGAAGCCTTCCAGGCGTAGGGATTCGGCGGCGGCGCGCCAGCGGATGCGGGGGCCGTAGGGGGCCAGTGGCGCGGCGCGGGCCCAGGCCCGGTCGGCGGCGGTGAGCAGCGCGTGGATCGGCTCGCCCGGAATGTTGCGGTGGATCAGGGCTTTCGGTAGTCGCTCGGCGATGTCGGAGGGTTGGCCGACGGTGAACGGGTCCCAGGCGAGGGTGAGCGATCGCGGGCCGGAGCGGTCCAGCAGGACCCAGGCGCAGCGGCGGCCGAGCTCGTCGCAGGTGCCGTCGATCAGCAGGCCGTCCGGCGCGAGCCCGGACCGGATGGTCGACCACGCCGCGGGCACCGCCGACTCCGGGTACTGGCGCAGGACGTTGAAGGCACGCACCAAAACCGGTCGGAGACCGGCCAATTCGAACCCGCCACGGGCGAAGGTGACCCCGTCACGGCCGGGCACCACGCGTTCCGGATCGATCTCCAACCCGACGACGCGTACGTCCGATCGCACCGTGCGCAGCCGCGCCGCCAACTCCAGCGTCGTCCACGGACTCGCCCCGTACCCGAGGTCGACGACCAGCGGGTCGCCCGCCGCCCGCAACCGCCCGGCCACCAGGTCGTCGTGCATCAGCCAGCGGTCACTGCGCCGTAGTCGATTGACCCCGGTGGTGCCGCGGGTGATGCTGCCGACCGGCTTGGTCAGTTGGTCGGGTGGTGTTCGTCGAGCCACTGCACCGTGAATTCCGCTTCGGCCCGGAACAGGTCGACCAGGTTCACCAGCATCAGCTGCTCCAGCCGCGGGCCGACCATCGGGATGAACACCTTGGCCTCCGAGGAGAAGCGCATGGTGCAACCGGTGTCGGTGGGGAACAGGCGGATGGTGCCGCCCAGGCTGCCCGGCCCGGCCGGGATCGCGGCCGAGTACTTGCCGGTGACCTCCTCGGCGCCGAACGGCCCGTAGGTCTCCTTGCGGGTGATGATCATGTCCTTGCGCATCACGGCCTGTGCGATCTCCGGCAGCATCTCGCGCGGCAGGACATGGTGCAGCTCGACCTCGATGCCGCCGTCCCCAGCCTCTAAGTGCGCCACTTCGTTCCCCGGCGAGTACTTCCGCATCTCGGCCATCCGCGCGTCCCAATAGTCGCGGTTCGACAGCGCCGCGTACAGCTCTTTGGTGGTGTGCAGCGGGTAGCGCGCGGAGTAATCAAGTCGACGGGCCATGAGTCGAGAGATTACTGGGTGGTGTCGCCCCGGCCGCGCTTGGCGGTGCGGTCCACAAAAAGTGAGAGCGGGAAGTGTGCTGCCGCAACAACTTCCCGCCCGGCGGGAAATGTCAGTGCGTGTCGAGCCAGGTGTTGGTGAACTCTTCCTCGTTCTTCAGCACCTCGGTCAGGTGCTCGGCGATCGCGGCTTCGATCTTGCCGCCGAACAGCGGGATCTTCACCTCGATGGTGCCGTTGGCGGCGCCGGTCGAGCCCGCGCCGTCTTCCTTCAGCGTGATGGTGCCGCGCACCTCGGCGGGCGCGCCCTCCACGGTCGCCTGGAAGGTGGCCGAATCGCCGTCCCAGTTCTCGACGCGGGGGATGATCAGGTCGCCGGGGCGCACCGCGGTGATCGCGGCGGGCAGCAGGTCGGCGGCGATGGCCTGCACCAGCTGCACCCGGATCTGGTTGCCGTTGACGCTCACCGAGTCGAGCCGGGCGTTCGGCCCACCGACCTCGGCAACGCGGTCTTTCCAGTACTGGTCGTTCGCGAACGCCGCGCGCACGGCGGCAGCGGGATGCGAGTAGCGGGCCGTGTACGCCAGCGGTGTAGCCATGGTCGGACACGCTACCGTCTGCCTGTGCGAACTTCACGTGTGGTGCCGTCGGATGTGCTGGCCGCCACCGGCGCCCGGATCCGCGAATCGGTGCCGCTGGCCGAGCTGACCACGCTGCGGGTCGGCGGTCCCGCCACGGTCGCCGAATGTGACACCACCGAAACGCTGGTCGCGACGGTGCGCGCGCTGGACGCCGCGGGCATTCCGGTGCTGCTCATCGCGGGCGGTTCCAACCTGTTGATCAGCGACGACGGTTTCGACGGCGTGGTGGTCCGGGTGCGGAACGAGGGCGTCGAGCTGAGCGCGGACGGTGTGCTGGCCGAGGCGGGCGCGAACTGGGACGCGGTGGTCGCCGCAACCGTCGCGGCGGGGCTCGGCGGCCTCGAATGCCTGTCCGGAATTCCGGGTTCGGCCGGGGCGACGCCGGTGCAGAACGTCGGCGCGTACGGCGCGGAGGTGGCGAACCTGTTGCGCCGGGTGCGGCTGTTCGATCGGCGCAGCGGTGCGATCCGCTGGGTCGAGCCCGGCGAGCTCGGTTTCGGCTACCGCACCAGCGTGCTCAAGCACCGTGATGACGCCCTGGTGCTCGCCGTCGACTTCGCCCTCGACCCGAGCGGCGCGAGCGCACCGCTGCGCTACGGCGAGCTCGCCACGACGCTCGGTGCCGATAACGGCGAATCCCGCCCGGCCGCAGAGGTGCGCGATGCCGTGCTGCGGCTGCGCGCGGGCAAGGGCATGGTCCTCGACCCGGCCGATCACGACACCTGGAGCGCCGGTTCCTTCTTCACCAACCCGGTGGTACCCGAGGATCGGGTGCCGGAGGTGCGCGCCGCGATCTCGGCGCATGTGGGTGATGTCACGGTGCCGACCTATCCGGCGCCGGACGGCGTCAAATTCTCCGCGGGCTGGCTCATCGAACGGGCCGGGTTCGCCAAGGGTTTCCCCGGCCCGGATGCCCCGGCCCGTTTGTCCACGAAACACACGCTTGCGCTGACGAATCGCGGTGGCGCGACCGCCGCGGATCTGGTGGATCTGGCCAGGACGGTGCGCGATGGGGTGGCCGAGCGATTCGGCATCCGGCTCGAGCCCGAACCCGTCACGGTTGATGTCTCGCTCTAACCGGGTGAAACGGACACCACACCGTTCGCTAGCCGACCGAACGATTTTGCCCGCGTAAATTCGATGAGGTGAGCAACCGTCCAGGGATCCGTAGACCGGTTGCCGCCGTGTCGGCCGTGCTGTTCGTCGTGGTCGCCTTGGTGGCCGGATGTAGCAGCGGCAGTGGCGGCAACGCCAACCCGGCCCGCGATCCGGGCCCCGTCGCCAAGGTCACCTTGGCACCGGACAACGATGCGAAGAAGGTCAACCCGACCGCCGCCGCCTCGGTCACCGTCGCCGACGGCACCATCGATCAGGTCGCGCTGACGAACGCCGCCGGCAAACAGGTGGCGGGCGAATTCGCCCCGGACAAGCGCAGTTACAAGATCACCGAGCCGCTCGGTTACGACGCCACCTACACCTGGTCGGGCACCGCGATCGGCACCGATCACAAGCCCGTCCCGATCGAGGGCAAGTTCAGCACGCTCGCGCCGAAGAACACCGTCCCGGCGACCATCAATATCGCCGACAACCAGGAGGTCGGCATCGCCGCGCCGATCATCCTGCAGTTCAAGGCTTCCGTGCAGAACAAGGCGCAGGTGGAGAAGGCGCTCACTCTCACAACCGACCCGCCCACCGAGGGCGCGTGGGCCTGGTTCCCCGACGACAACGGCTCCCGATTGCATTGGCGCCCCAAGGATTACTGGGTACCCGGCACCACCGTGCACGTCTCGGCCAAGCTCTACGGGCTCGATCTCGGCGGCGGTAACTACGGATACACCGATCTGACAACGGATTTCCGCATCGGCCGCAGCCAGATCGTGAAGGCCAACGCGCCGAGCCACCGCATGCAGGTGGTCCAGAACGGCAAGACGATCTTCGATTTCGCGGTGAGCTACGGCGAGGGCAACGAGCCGCGCAACGTCACCCGCTCCGGGCTGCACGTGGTCACCGAGAAGTACGAAGACTTCATGATGTCGAATCCGCCGTTCTACACCAACGTTCGCGAGCGCTGGGCCGTACGCATCTCCAACAACGGCGAATTCATCCACGCCAACCCGGAATCGGTGTCCGCCCAAGGATCTTCGAACGTCACCAACGGCTGTATCAACCTGTCGCCGGGCGATGCCCAGGCGTACTTCCCGACCGCGCTCTACGGCGACCCGGTGGAGGTCACCGGTACCTCCATCCCGCTGTCGGCCGCCGACGGCGACCTCTACGACTGGACCATCGACTGGGCCACCTGGAAGACCATGTCGGCCGAGGACGGTTCCACCTCGGTCGTCTCCGCGACCCCGGTCGCGCCCGGCCCGCCCCGCTAGTCTCGATCTCAGCTGGATCGAGGTTCGGAGGGTGACGTGGTGAATGGTCGTGCGGTAGTACTCGGTCCGGGTGGCGTCGTCGGCACCGCATGGTTACTCGGCGTAGTGGAGGGCTTGCGCCGCAACAGGATCGAGCTGGCCGACGCCGACCTCCTGGTCGGCACCTCGGCGGGCGCCATCGCCGCGGCGGGTCTGGCCGACGGTCGAGACCTGAATGCCTACGCCGAACTGCCCGCCGACGCCGCCCCCGCGCTGATCGTGGATCCCGCGGTGACAGCGGAGGTGTTCGAGGTGCTTCGCGGCGCGGGCACGAACAGATCGGCCGCGCTGCATCGCGTCGGCAAACTCGCGTTGAGCGCGACGACCAGCCCGGAGCAGGCCCGCCTCGATCGAATGAAAACCCTGGTGGGCGTGGGCCATTGGCCGCATCCGAACCTGCTCATCCCGACCGTCGACATCGATTCCGGCGAGCCGAAGATCTGGCGCGGCACCGACGGTGTGCCGGTGCACCAGGTGGTCACCGCGAGCACGGCGATGCCGGGGTTGGCCGCACCGGTCACCATCGGCGCGCACCGCTACATCGACGGCGCGCTCCGCAATGGCTCGAATGCCGATCTGGCCGAAGGCATGTCGACGCTGATCCTGATCGAACCACTGGCCCATGTCTTCCCGACGACGGTGCCGTCGAGTGTGCGGCGAGTCGCCCGGATCGTCCCGGACCCCCTCGCGATCGAAACCTTCGGCCCGGATCTCGACGACCGATCCAGCTGGCCAGCGGTGTTCGCGGCGGGCCTGCGCCAGGGCAGGGCCGCGGCCGACGAGGTGCGCGCAGTCTGGCAGTGACTAGCGCCGCAGCGACGAATCGAGGTCGGGGTCGTTCTCGACTTCGCGATCGGCCGCCCGCTCGGCGCGCACGGCGTCGTGCCGCTCGGCCAGCAGGTCGCGGATCTCGATGAGCAGTTCGGTCTCGGTGGGCTCGGCCGCCTTGGTGGTGCCGAAGCGGTTCTTGATCGTCTTCATCGGCAGCATCAGCACGAAATACAGCACGGCGGCGACCACGAAGAAGTTGATGAACGCGGTGATGATCGGGCCGATCTGGATGAAGGTCGCCGGCTTGTCCGCGATCAGCTGGACGCCGAGGCCGAGCTCGTTCTGGTTGCCGAACACCGCGAGCAAAGGATTCACGACACCTTTGGTCACCGAGGTGACCACTGCGGTGAACGCGGTGCCCATCACGACAGCAACCGCCAGGTCGATGACGTTCCCGCGCATAAGGAACTCTTTGAAGCCTTTGAACATGAGTCGGCTAGCCCGCCTCTCCGCGCCTTTTGCCGGTCGTCAGGAGGGTGGTGAGTTTTCTCCCGGACCGGCGGTCTGGTGATTGATGATTTTGGACGTTCCCGGCGAGTTACCCATGTACTCGCGAGATAAGTTGTCGTGTCGGTGGGACAACTTGACGACAGTTTAGGGACGTCGCGCGAAGCGTCCCGCGTCGGCCTGGTCACGGGGCTTGACGATGATCTGGTCGAGATTCACATGCGACGGCCGCGACGCGACGAAGCCGATGATCTCCGCGATGTCCTGCGCGACCAACGGATCGATGCCCTCGTAGACCTTGGCGGCGCGCTCCTCGTCACCGTCGAACCGGACCAGCGAGAACTCGGTTTCCACTGCGCCCGGCGCGATTTCGGTGAGGCGCACCGGCTGGCCGAGCAGCTCGCCGCGCAGCGTGCGGTGCAGCACGGCCTGCGCGTGCTTGGCCGAGGTGTAGCCGGCGCCGTTGTCGTAGGCGACGAACGCGGCGACCGAGGTGATGGTGACGATGAGGCCGTCGCCGGAGGCGATCAGCTTGGGCAGCAACGCTTTTGTGAGCCGCAGCGTGCCGAGCACGTTGGTCTCCCACATCCAGCGCCAGTCGTCCAGGTCGGCCTCGGCGACCGAGGCCAGGCCCTTCGCGCCGCCCGCGTTGTTGACCAGGATGTCGGCGCGCTCGATCGCGTCGGCGAAGGCGCGCACCGATTCGTCCGAGGTCACATCGAGTTCCAGTGCGGTGCCGCCGATTTCGTCGGCGACGCGCTGCAGGCGATCGAGCCTGCGGGCGCCGACGTAGACGTGATAGCCCTGTTTGGCCAGTTCCCGGGCGGTGGCCTCCCCGATGCCGGAGCTGGCTCCGGTGACAACAGCGGTACGAGTGCTCATAAAACCGATCCTAGGGTGCAGGCCGTTTGCGGGCAGGGGCGCTGTTGTGGGGATCACCGTTAGCCTGATCGGTATGGCTATTCGGGACGCGATGAGCGCGGACGGAACGAACATCGTCTACCGAGTGAGCGGCCCCGCCGACGCGCGTCCGCTGATGTTGTTGCACGGGTGGTCGGCGAATCTGCGCTGCTGGGGTAAGGCGGCCGACGACCTCGCGGCGCGCTTCCTGGTCCTCGCGGTCGATCTGCGCGGCCACGGCTACTCCGACGCGCCCGCCGCGGGCTACGACGACCCGAAGAACTGGGCCGCCGACGTCGCGGCCGTGCTGGCGGCGGAGGGCATCGAGACCGGGGCGATCCTGCTCGGCTGGTCCTACGGCGGCATCGTGCTCAGCGACTACCTGACCGCCTACGGCACCGGCGCGATCGCAGGCATTGTCTTCACCAGTTCGCAAGCGAATATCGGCCGCGACGTCCCCGGCGCGGCCACCGGGGCCGCCATGGCTGCCGCGATGCCCGGTGTCTTCGAGGAGAGCGCGGGTCGCGCGGTGCGCGCGTTCGGCGCTTTCGGCAACGCCAACACCGGCCCCGGCGCGGACAAGGGCGCCGACGCCCAGCGGCTGTTCGGCGCCAGCCTCGCCACCGCGCCCTCGGTCCGCAAGGCGCTGTTCTATCGGACCGTCGACAACACGGAAACCCTTCGCACACTGGACATTCCGGTGCTCGTGCTGCACGGCACCGACGACCCGGTGGTGCCGATCGACAACGGCCGCTACGTCTTCGAGGCCGCGCCGGACGCGCGCGCGTCGTTTTGGGAGGGCGCCAAGCACGGTCTGTTCATCGAGGATCGGGCCCGCTTCGTCGGCGAGATCAGCATGTTCGCCGATAGCTTGTAAATACCTCGACCATCGGCGTCGTCCCAGGTCGGCGTGCCGCGAGGATGTGATCGGTTTCACCGAACCCCTGTGATAGCTCTCACTTGGGGGCGTGACGGTATGGAGGCCGGGAATCCAACGTGCACTATGGATAGTGTGAGTCAACGCCCGGACCTACGGCCGAACCGTGTCGCCGTGCTATCGGTGCACACCTCACCACTGGCTCAACCGGGCACCGGCGACGCGGGCGGCATGAACGTCTATGTGCTGCAAACCGCGCTCCAGCTGGCCCGTCGCGGCACCGAGGTGGAGATCTTCACCAGGGCCACCGCCTCCAATCTGCCGCCCGTGCAAGAAGCGGGCCCCGGCGTGCTGGTCCGCAACGTGGTGGCCGGCCCGTTCGAGGGACTCGACAAGCACGACCTGCCCACCCAGCTCTGCCCGTTCACCGCGGAAGTGCTGCGCCAGGAGGCGCGCCACCTGCCCGGCTACTACGACCTCGTGCACTCGCACTACTGGCTGTCCGGCCAGGTCGGCTGGCTGGCCAGGGACCGCTGGCGGGTGCCGCTGGTGCACACCGCGCACACGCTGGCCGCGGTGAAGAACGCCGCGCTCGCCGAGGGCGACTGTCCGGAGCCGATGACCCGCGAGATCGGCGAGAAGCAGGTCATCGGCGAAGCGGATCGACTTGTCGCCAACACCGCCGACGAGGCCCGCCAGCTCGTGGAGTTGTACAGCGCGGAGCCCGAACGCATCGACGTGGTCCCGCCGGGCGCGGACCTGACCCGGTATCAGCCGGGCGACAAGGCGGCGGCCCGCGCGGCACTCGGTTTGGCCGCCGACGAACAGGTCGTCGCGTTCGTCGGGCGGATCCAGCCGTTGAAGGCGCCGGACGTGCTGGTGCGTGCCGCGGCCGAGGTGCTGCGTACCGATCCCACGCACAAGCTGCGCGTGCTGATCGTCGGTGGCCCGTCCGGCACCGGCCTGGAACGCCCGGACGCGCTGATCGAGCTGGCCGCCGCGCTCGGCATCGCCGACCGCGTCACCTTCTTGCCGCCGCAGCCGCCGGACCGCCTGGTGCTGGTTTATCGCGCCGCCGATCTGGTCGCGGTGCCGAGCTACAACGAATCCTTCGGACTGGTCGCGATCGAGGCCCAGGCCAGCGGCACCCCGGTGCTCGCCGCCGACGTCGGCGGCCTCGGCACCGCCGTCCGGCACGGCGAAACCGGCCTGCTGGTCCCCGGTCATCGCACGCCGGATTGGGCGGGCGCCCTCGGCTATCTGCTCGACGACCCCGACCGCCTGCGCCGGATGAGCGGGCGCGCGGTCGAGCACGCCGCCAACTTCTCCTGGGAGCACACCGCCGACGGACTGCTCGCCAGCTACTCCGCCGCACTCGAAGATTTCCGGGCCGAGCGGGCCGGGATCGGTGCGGGCCGGGTGGCCGCGAGCACCGGTGCGTTGCGTGACGACGTGCGTGATCGGGTACCCGGTGAACGCATTAGCCTGGAATCCAGTCAGGCCAGGTCGCGGGCGCTGTGGCGGCGTCGGATGGGAGCACATCGGTGAACGAAGTGCAGGCTACCGCTCAGCTGATCGATGAGACTTTGCGTGACCGGGAGATCGAGTACGACCGTTCCGGCGAGGAAATCTTCGTCGTCATCCTGCCCGGAGAGCGCAAGCTCAAGACCACGGTGATGCTCACCGTCGGCAAGCACGGCGTGCGCATCGAATCGTTCGTCTGCCGCAAGCCGGACGAAAACTTCGAGGGCGTCTACAAATTCCTGCTGCGGCGCAACCGCAGGCTTTACGGCGTCGCCTACACGCTGGACCGGGTCGGCGACATCTATCTGGTCGGCCAGACCGCCACGCATGCCGTCACCGCCGACGAACTCGACCGGCTCTTCGGTCAGATCCTCGAGGCCGTCGACGCGGATTTCAACGTGCTGCTCGAATTAGGCTTCGCCGAATCCATTCGCAAGGAGTGGAAGTGGCGGGTCTCGCGCGGTGAATCGCTGAAGAACCTGCGCGCCTTCGAACACCTGGTAGACGCGGCCGACAAGCCGTAAATTCACTGCGATGACAGTTCTTGCGCTGGACATCGGCGCGTCGAAGTTCGCGGCTGGTCTCGTGCACGACGGCACGACGGTGCACGACGTGCGGCAGATCGCCGTGCCGCCCGAGGCGGTCTGGGAAGCCTGCCGCGCCCTGGTGCTCGAGGTCGCCGGGGACGCACCCATCACCGCGGTCGGCATCGGCTCGGCCGGACCGGTCGATGTCCGCACCGGCGTCACCGCTCCGCTGAACATCCCCGAATGGAAGTCCGGCTTCGAGATCGTCGCCGCCGTGCAGAAGCTGTTCCCCACGGCGACAATCAGTTTCGCCATCGACGGCGCCTGCTTGGCGTTGGCCGAGCAGCACGTCGGCGCGCTGCGCGGCATCCCGAACGGGTTGGCGATGACCGTCTCGTCCGGGATCGGCGGCGGGATCATCGCGGACGGCCGGGTGGTCGTCGGACGCACCGGCAATGCCGGGCACATCGGTCATATCGTGGTGCCCGGCTGGGATACGCCCTGCCTGTGCGGTGGCGTCGGCTGTGTCGAGGCGGTCGCCAGCGGCATGTCCTCGGTGCGGTGGGCGACGCAGCAGGGTTGGCAAGGTACGACCGGCAAGCAGCTGTCCGAGGCCGCGCACGCGGGCGACGAGATCGCCCTCGCCGCGCTGCACCGGGCGGGCACCGCCCTCGGTCAGGCGATCGCCTCGGCCGCCGCGCTGCTCGACGTCGACATCTGCGTCATCGGCGGCGGCTTCGCGCAATCCGGTGCGCCGCTGTGGGATCCGATGCGCGCGGCGCTGGCCAAGCACGCCGCCCTCGACTTCACCCGTGATCTGCGCGTGGTCCTCTCGCAGATCACCAACGGCGCCACCCTCGTCGGCGCGGGTGCGCTCGCCGCGGGGGCCGCCGCCGAGATCGACCCGAGGCCCTGACCTCGCGGGGAACACTGCGACCCGATTTTCGGCACATGGAAGGATGGCCCGCATGACCTACACCCTCGTGCTGCTGCGCCACGGCGAGAGCGAATGGAATGCCCTCAACCTGTTCACCGGCTGGGTGGACGTGCACCTGACCGACAAGGGCATCGCCGAGGGCAAGCGCGCGGGGGAGTTGCTGGCCGAGCACGGCATCCTGCCCGACGTCGTCTACACCTCGCTGCTGCGCCGCGCGATCAGCACCGCCAACCTCGCGCTGGACGCGGCCGATCGGCACTGGATCCCGGTGGTGCGGGACTGGCGGCTCAACGAGCGGCACTACGGCGCGCTGCAGGGCAAGAACAAGGCCCAGGTGCGGGACAAGTACGGCGACGACCAGTTCATGCTCTGGCGCCGCAGCTACGACACCCCGCCGCCGGCGATCGACCCGGGCGACGAATACAGCCAGGAGGGCGACCCGCGCTACGCCGGTATCGAGGTCCCGAAGTCCGAGTGCCTGCTCGATGTGGTCAAGCGGATGGTCCCGTACTGGGAGGACACCATCTCCAAGGACCTGCTCACCGGTAAGACGGTTTTGGTCGCCGCACATGGCAACTCGCTGCGCGCACTGGTCAAGCACCTCGATCAGATCTCCGATGAGGACATCGCCGGTCTGAACATTCCGACCGGCATCCCGCTGCGGTACGAACTCGACGAGAACCTGCGCCCGGTTCGTCCCCGCGAGTACCTGGATCCGGAAGCGGCCGCCGCGGGCGCCGCCGCTGTCGCCAATCAGGGCGGCAAGTAACACCTCTCGACCACCAACGCGCTGCGTCCTGAATTGGGCGCGGCGCGTTGCTATTTCAGTGCTACCGCGTCGGGTACACCGCATTCCCGGTCGCGCCGCCCGGCTGCGACGAGCGGCGAATTGCGGCGGCCTCCTCTCGCGATTCGCCGTCACGCAGGTGCCGGTCGCCGCTCGGCGAGTTGCCCGGCCGGCGCGAGCGGTCTCGCTGCACATTTGCTGATGCTTCCTGGCCCGGGTGGAATCCGTGCTGGTCAGAGGTGTTCTCCGACACAACAGCGGGCTGAGTGCCAGTGGTCGATGGCGCGTTCGGCTGACTGCACAGTAAGCGTTGGTTCTCGCGATGGCCTCCCGGCGAAACGCCCGTTACCAGCGCTTTGGGTGTGGCATCATCGCTCAGGTTGCTGTATGTGAACCTCTATTCGAATTCAGTACGTGTTACCCCTTGTCATTACCGACAAGTAGGTATGTACACTTTGGTCGTTCGACCAGTCAGAGAGGTAGATCACGCCTGATGAAGCACGTGTTGCGCGCAACAGTCGCGGCAGTTGCCGCCGCGATGCTCGTCCCCTTCCTCACCAGCGGCGCTTCCGCCGCGCCCGCACCGACCGGCCCCGACGGCGGCGCCGCGGGCGCCGCCTGGCAAGCAACCCAGGATGGTCCGCAGCAGTACCCGAACATCAACATCCAATGGGACGTCCCCATCACGATGAGTGACGGAACTGTCTTGAAGGGCAACGTCTATCGCCCCGCGGACGCCTCCGGCAGGCCGATCGATACGCCGACGCCGACGGTCGTCAACCTCACGCCGTACACCAAGCTGGTGTCGAACCTGGCCGATCACGCGCAGGCCATCCCCGGCCTGTCCGACGCCCTGTTCGGCCTGCTCCGCCAGATCGACATGAGCGGCACCCCGCTGTCCGGCGTCACCGACCTGACCAAGGGTTTCGCCGGCGGCGAGCTACGCAACTTCACCGTGGACCGCCAGCTCATCAAGAGCGGCTACTCGCAGGTGGTCGTCGACGTGCGCGGCACCGGCTTCTCCCAGGGCGTCTGGGACATGCTGCGCCAGCGCGAGCAGCAGGACACCGTCGAGGTGATCGACTGGGCCGCCGCGCAGCCGTGGTCCAACGGCCGCATCGGCATGAACGGCATCTCCTACTCCGGCATCAACCAGGTGCAGGCCGCCGAGAAGCATCCGGCCGCGCTGCAGGCGATCTTCCCCGTGGTGCCGGGCAGCGACCTGATGAACGACGTGCTCGCGCCCGGCGGCGGCTTCGGCTTCAACTTCATCCCGCTCTGGCTGACCGCGATCAACGGGCTCAAGCTGGTGCCCGACCTGGCGTCGGTGCTGAACGGGCAGTTCGACACCCAGTGGCTGGCCGATCGGGTGCGAGATCCGTTGACGTTCATGGACGTGCTACTCAACGTCTACACCACCGCCCGCATCGATGACCTGGACCCGCGTGCCAAGGAACTGCTCACCGGCAGCTCGACGCCGCGCGCGGGCTGGCTGAGCGATCCGTCCAAGATCCAGGTGCCGACTTTCGTGACCGGCGGCTGGCACGACCTGTTCACCTACTCGGAATCGAAGATCTACAACGAGATTCCGCTGCCCGCCGGTAAGAAGCAGCTGCTGATGGGCAACACCTACCACGTCAATTCCGGCAACGAGTACGCCAAGCCCGGCCTGCCGCCGCGGCTCGACGTGCTGCAGCGCGCGTGGTTCGACAAGTGGCTCAAGGGCATCGACAACGGCATCGATCAGTACGGCCCGATCACGTTGCGCCAGCAGGGCGGTGGCTGGATCACCACCGACTCGTTCGCCGAGCCGACCGAGAACTCCGGCGCACAGGAGCCGGCGCATCGGCGAATGTACCTGTCCGCCAACCGCAGTGGCACCGCGAACAGTGTGTACGACGGATCGTTGACCGCGGCCGCCAACGGCGACACCGCGCGGCTCACCGTCGCGCCCGGCCTGACCAGCCTGTGCTCCAACGACGCGGCACAGGGCAGCGCGGGCATCCTGTCGATCATCGACGGCTGCGCGAAGGACTCGCGGATCGAGGAGTCGAACGGGCTGACCTTCACCAGTAACCCGGTCACCGAGCCGACCACCGTCTCCGGCCGGATCGCGGTGCGGCTCAACACAGTTCAGGACGCGGCGGACGGCTACTGGGTGACCACGGTCAACGACGTCGCGCCGGACGGGCAGTCCACCGTGCTGTCCTCCGGGCAGGTGATGGCGTCGCTGCGCGAGGTCGACGAGGCCAACAGCAGCAGGTCCGCCAATGGCGACTACACCGATCCGCGGGCGTTCACCTCGCTCGAGCACCGGCAGCCGACGGTGCCGGGGGAGGCGACGACCCTGGACATCGCCCTGCCTGCCACCGAGGCGATCCTGCAGCCGGGGCATCGCCTGCGCGTCGACGTCTACGCGGGCAACTTCCCGAAGGGCCTGCCGATTCTGCCGATGCTGCTCGATACCGGGCTGAAACCGCAGCACGTGCAACTGGATCCGGACCGGCCGAGCTTCGTGAACGTGCCGGTGCGCGGTAATCCCGGTTGGTGATTTCAGCCTGAATACCCGAGTGGGCGCCTTCGTTTCGAGAGATCCGAGCGAAGGCGCCCTTTCGCGTTTCTGGCGTTGTCTCAGTTCCGCACCTGGATGTTTGTGAACCTGCACGATTTTTCGCTGTTCTGCCATCAATCTGAGACAGTTTCTGGTTCCCTTCCTACGGTTAGAGAGCATCTGTTCCCGAAGAGAGTGGATCCAATGAGGTATGCGCTCCGAACCGCGGCGTTGCTCGTCGCGGCGGTGGCCTTGTCCCCCTTCCTTTCACCCTCGGCCGCCGCGACGCCGGTCGGCCCGGACGGCGGCGCGACCGGTGCCGCATGGGCCGCCGCCGAGGACGGCCCGCAGCAATATCCGAACGTCTTCATCGAATGGGACGTGCCGATCACCATGAGCGACGGCACCGTGCTCAAGGGGAACGTCTATCACCCGGCCGATGCTGCGGGACAGCCGATTTCGACCCCGACGCCGACCATCGTCAATATGACGCCCTACACCAAATTGGGCTCGATGATCGCCGACAGCATGATCTCGATCCCGTGGCTGTCCGACGCGGTGATGCAGGTGGCGCGCGACGTGGACCTGTCGGGCACCCCGTTCTCCGGCATCACCGATCTGACCAAGGCGCTCGGCGGTGGCCTGCTGCGCAACTTCACCGTGGATCGTCAGCTGATCAAGAGCGGGTACACCCAGGTCGTCGTCGATGTCCGGGGAACCGGCTTCTCCCAAGGTGATTGGGATCTGCTGCGTTATCGGGAACAGCAGGACACGGTCGAGGTGATCGACTGGACTGCGCACCAGCCGTGGTCCACCGGGAACATCGGGATGAACGGCGTCTCCTATTCGGGCCTGAATCAACTACAGGTCGCCGCGAAGAACCCGCCCGCGCTGAAGGCGATCTTCCCGGTGGTGCCCAGCCGAAATCCGTTCCGCGACTTGGTCGCACCGGGCGGCGCGATCGGCGTCACCTTCATGCCCGCCTGGTTGCTCGCGGTCAACGGCGCCAAGCTGCTGCCGGACCTCGCGTCGGCGGCTCGCGGTCAGTTCGACCTGCAGTGGCTGAAGGATCGGCTGGCCGATCCGTTCACCTTCGTCGACGCGCTGCTGAATGTTCTGGTCACGCCGGAGATCGACCAGCTCGATCCGAAGGTGCAGTCGCTGCTGCAGGCGGACAGCCCGTTCCGGCAGTCGTGGGAGACCGATCCGAGCCGAATCACCGTGCCCACCTTCGTGACCGGCGGCTGGCACGACGTGTTCGTCAACTCGCAGGCCGACGTGTATCGGCAGATTCCGTTGCCGCCCGGCCAGAAACAGCTCTTCGTCGGCGACGGTTACCACATCAGCAACGGCAACGAGTCCGGCCGCCCCGGCCTGCCGCCGCGGATGGACGTGCTGCAGCGCGCCTGGTTCGACAAGTGGCTCAAGGGAATCGACAACGGCATCGATGAGTACGGTCCGGTGACGGTGCGCCAGCAGGGCGGCGGCTGGATCACCTCGCCGTCGTTCCCGCAGCCCGGCGTCGACTACCGGCGGATGTATCTGTCCGCGGCGCCCAGCGGGACCGCGACCAGCGTGCACGACGGTTCGCTGTTCGGCGCGCCCAGCCCGGCCCTCGACCAGCTCACCGTCGCGCCCGGCCTGACCGGGGTGTGCTCGCGGGACATGGCGCAGGAATCGGCGGGCGCGACGTCGATCATCGACGGCTGCAGCAAGGACGCACGGATCCAGGAACTCGGCGGGCTCACCTTCACCAGCGCACCGGTCGCCGAGCCGACCAGCATTTCCGGCCCGATCGCGGTGCGGCTCAACACGATGCACGACGCGACCGACGGCTACTGGACCGTCACGGTGAATGACGTTGCCCCCGACGGACAGTCGTCGGTGCTGTCCTCCGGCCAGCTGGTCTCCTCGCTGCGCGCCATCGACGAGGGCCGGAGCACCCGCCTGCCGAACGGTGATTACACCGAACCGGTGCCGGACCTGTCGCTGGACACCAGGCAGCCCATCGTGCCGGGACAGCCGACGGCGCTGGACATTTCGGTGCCGGGGATCGAAGCGGTGCTGCAACCGGGACACCGGCTGCGCGTAGACGTCTACGCAGGCAACTTCCCGCGAGGCCTGCCGCCGATGCCGCTGCTCGTCGACAGCGGGCTGCGTCCGCAGCACCTGCTGCTCGACCAGAACCAGCCAAGTTTCGTGAATATCCCGCTACGCGGGAACCCGGGCTGGTAAACCGTAACCCGGTCTGAGCGTGCACTTATCGCGCATCAAAGCTAGAACTCGCGGGGTATGAGCGAATAGTGCATGCTCAGGCCGGTTTTCATCGTCAGTCGGCGACGGCGAACGCCGCCGCCAACGGCGGGAAGACGGCGCGCGCGTCCTGTCCGGCGAACCACAGCCCGACGGTGAACACCGACACCGCCTCCAGATACTTCGCCCGGTGCAGCCCGCCAGCGGAAAGCGGTTGCAGCTTCAGGTCCTCCACCAGTGTGGCCACCTGTCGGAGCGCATCCGAGTCGTCACCACACAGCGGCACCGCCAGCCTGCGTCCCTCGAATACGCGAGTGTGCGACTCCCACACCTCGGCAGCGCACACGTTGAACGCCTTCACCACGTGAGCTCCTGGCGCCCCCGCCGCAATGCGTTCGGCGACAGCGTCTTCCGAGAGCACGAACGCCGTCGCGCCTGCGGGCGCCGCGTCATCCGGCGCAAAGGCGTTGGTGCAGTCGATCACCGCCCGCCCGGCGAGTAACCCGCCGGTTGTCCGCAACACCTCCTCGAGGGCACCCACCGGTAGCGCGAGCAACACCACGTCACCGAAACCGGCGGCGTCCCGGACACTTCCGGACCTGGCCCCGATCACCGCCGCTAATGCACCTGCCGCGGTGGCCGATCTGGCCCCGACGAGGACCTCGTGCCCCGCCGCGACCCACCCGCCGCCCAGTGCCCGCGCCATCGCGCCCGCCCCGATGATTCCGATTCGCATATCGACTCCTAGCTCGAAAGGTCTTCGGTACAAACGCTAGGAAGATCGATAGGCACCTGCGGGTGCGCAACGACGCTGGCATGCTGGACGACATGACCGCCGTGCCCGAGCCGAGCACCGCCGAACAGGTCGAGTTCGCGCCCTACGGCGCTTTCGAATCCGACTGTCCCGCCCGGATCGGCGTCGACGTCTTCGGAAACTCCTGGCTACCGGTCGTCGTCTATCTGTTGCGCGACGGCCCGATGCGCCCGAGCGACCTGCGCGCCGCGATCGGCGGCATCAGCCAGAAGATGCTGACGCAGACCCTGCGCCGGATGGAACAGATGACCCTGATCGCTCGGCACCGCTACGCCGAAGCCCCGCCGCGCGTCGAATACGAGCTGACCGAAGCGGGCCGTGATTTGCTCGTCCCTATCTATGCGCTCGGCGACTGGGTCGGCAAGCACGGTCGCGCCGTGGGCGCGGGCCTGGCGGGCCACGACACCGAAGACGACGGAAATCTGGCCTCGACCAGCACACACAACGATGCGGCTTAGACATACCCAACAGCGCGTAAACGGCTGGCTAACAGTGCCAGAAGTGGCCATGACCTGCGCGAAACATCGTGTACCCGGAGTTGGATACGTCCTACGCGACCGTACGATTCAGGTGTGAGTGTTCCGCAAGCCGTGCTACTGGCAGTCCTTGCGGCTGTCGTAGGTCTGGCAGTCGGCGGGCTACTTATCCCCTATATGAACGCCAGGCAGCAGGCCCGCAGGCAGGCTGATTCCGGCCTGACCATGTCGCAGGTGCTCGACCTGATCGTGCTCGCCTCCGAGAGCGGCATCGCGGTGGTCGACGAATACCGCGACGTGGTGCTGGTCAACCCGCGCGCCGAGGAACTCGGCCTGGTCCGCAACCGGCTGCTCGACGAGCGCGCCTGGGCCGCGGTGGAGAAGGTGCTGGCCACCGGCGAGTCCGCCGAGTTCGACCTCACCGCGAAGAACCCGGTGCCCGGCCGCGGCCGGATCGCGGTGCGCGGGGTGGCCCGCCAGCTATCGCGCGAAGACACCAACTTCACCGTGCTCTTCGCCGACGACGATTCCGAGCAGGCCCGGATGGAGGCCACCCGGCGCGACTTCGTCGCCAACGTCAGCCACGAGCTCAAAACCCCGGTCGGCGCGATGAGCCTGCTGGCCGAGGCGATGCTCGAATCCGCCGAAGATCCCGAGGCAGTCCGGCATTTCGGACAGCGCGTCCTCGGCGAATCCCGGCGGCTCGGCAAAATGGTGACCGAACTCATTGCGCTGTCCCGGTTGCAGGGCGCGGAGAAGCTGCCCGAGCTCGAGGTGGTCGACGTAGACACCGTCGTCATGCAGGCGGTGGACCGTTCGCGCACCGCCGCCGAGGCCGCCGGAATCACCGTCAGTACCGACCGGCCAAGCGGGCTCGAAGTGCTCGGCGACGAAACGTTGCTGGTCACAGCCCTATCAAATCTGGTGGAGAACGCGATAGCGTACTCACCGGCCGGCTCCCATGTGTCGGTCAGCCGGTCATTACGTGGCGACCATGTCGCGATGGCCGTGACCGATCGAGGCATCGGCATCGCGAAAGAAGACCAAGAGCGGGTGTTCGAACGCTTCTTCCGATCGGACAAGGCCCGCTCGCGCGCCACCGGCGGTACCGGCCTCGGCCTGGCTATCGTCAAGCACGTGGCAGCCAACCACAACGGTGAGATCACCCTGTGGAGCAAGTTGGGCACCGGTTCGACGTTCACCCTGCGAATACCTGCCCACCACGAGGCCGACGGAGAAGAGGATTCCGCAGGCCCGACGGTGAGCATGAGAGAAACAAGCCCGCGCCCCTCGGGGCCGGGCCGACCCAATGGTGTGGAGGCACGCAGATGACGAGTGTGTTGATCGTCGAGGATGAGGAGTCGCTGGCCGATCCGCTCGCGTTCCTGCTGCGCAAGGAGGGTTTCGAAGTCACCGTTGTCGGTGACGGGCCATCCGCGCTCGCCGAGTTCGATCGGTCCGGTGCGGACATCGTGCTGCTCGATCTCATGCTGCCGGGCATGAGCGGCACGGACGTGTGCAAGCAGTTGCGCACCCGCAGCGGCGTGCCGGTGATCATGGTGACGGCAAGGGACAGCGAGATCGACAAGGTGGTCGGGCTGGAGCTCGGCGCCGACGACTACGTGACGAAGCCATACTCGGCGCGCGAGCTGATCGCGCGCATCCGGGCCGTGCTGCGCCGCGGCGCGGGCGACGAGTTGGACGGCACAAACGAGAGTGGCGTGCTGGAAGCGGGCCCCGTCCGGATGGACGTGGACCGGCACACCGTGCTGGTGAACGGCAAGCCGGTGACGTTGCCGCTCAAGGAATTCGACCTGCTCGAATACCTGCTGCGCAACTCCGGCCGGGTCCTCACCCGCGGCCAGCTGATCGATCGCGTCTGGGGCGCCGACTACGTCGGCGACACGAAAACCCTTGACGTGCACGTGAAGCGGCTGCGCTCGAAGATCGAGGCGGACCCGGCCAAGCCGGAACATCTCGTCACGGTCCGCGGACTCGGCTACAAGCTGGAAGCGTGAGCTAGAGCTCTCCACGCGTCATCGACTACCGACCTGGTCGGTAGTCGAGTGCTGCCCGCTCACCTGACTTCCGTTGTCGTACAAAAGAAACGGCCGAGGGCGCTGCGATGCCCTCGGCCGTAACTCAGTTGTCTGCGTCTTACGGGAGGTAGGTCCACGTCGGACCGACGCCCGGAACGTCGATCTTGCGCAACGAGATCCAGCCCAGGTCGTCTTCCTGCATGCAGTCGTAGACGTCCGCAGCGTTGGTGCCGCGGCACGCGATGGTGCGCGAGGTGCCGTACGGGCTCATGATCAGGTTCTTTCCTGCCGCCGCGGCGCCGACGGCGTCGGGGGTGTTGGCGGGCAAGAAGTCTGCGGTGAAGTCGAAGTACTTGGCCGGATCACCGTTCGGCTCGGCATGGGCGATCGCGGGGAGACAGAGCGCGGCGCCGAGCGCGACGGCGGCCATGGTCAAAACTTTCTTGGACATGACCGCACATCAAACCGCAAATAGGTGAAGATCGCATGCCTTCGAGGTGAACGAGGTGCAAGCACGCATTCCGAGGGCCTCATGCGCTGGCGTGATCGGCGCTGTCGCGCATCCGCTCCGCGTGCACCGTCGCGGGGTGAATCGCGATGAGCCCGAGCCCTTGTCGCCGCTTGCAGTGCCTGGCGAGTTCCTCGTACGCGGGTGCGCCGAGCAGTTCCTTCAGCTCCGGGCCGTAGGACTGCCAGACCGGCCGGGTGCCGACGTGGGCGTCCGGCGAGCCGGAGCAGTACCAGTCCAGGTCCTCGCCGCCGGGACCCCAACCCCGGCGGTCGTATTCGGTGACCGTGGTGCGCAGGATCTGCACGCCGTCCGGTCGGTCCACCCACTCCTGGGTGCGCCGAATCGGCAACTGCCAGCACACATCCGGCTTCACCTCTAGGGGCTCGATGCCGCGCCGCAGCGCCATGCTGTGCAGCGAACAGCCGACGCCGCCCGCGAAGCCGGGCCGGTTCAGGAAGATGCAGGCGCCGTCGAAGCGGCGGGTGCGCAGCGCGGGTTCGTCCTCCAGCTCGTCGAGCTCGAGGTAGCCCTTCTTGGTCACCTTGCCCGCCGCGTCCTGCGCCTCACCCATGAGCTGCCAGTCCTCGGGTGTGAGCATTTTCACAGCGTTCTGTAGCCGCTTGCGATCGTCCTTGTCGGAGAGGAAAGCGCCGTGCGAGCAGCAGCCGTCGTCGGGTCGTTCGGCGATGATGCCCTGGCATGCCGGAGTGCCGAAGACGCACGTCCAGCTCGACAGTAGCCAGGTCAGATCGGCGACGATTAGATGCTCGTCGTTTGCTGGATCGACGAACTCGATCCATTCGCGGGGGAAATCCATATCGACCTCGGGACTCGGATCGATCTTCCCCGCTGGTCGGGGCCGGGTCTGGCCGCTGGTTGATGCGCCTACCGTCACACCTCGGAACGCTAACAGTTCGGTCGCTTAACCTATAGGACCGGATCACCCAGTACCGTGTTCATGTGCGGCTTGGGGTACTCGATGTCGGAAGCAATACCGTCCACCTGCTGGTGGTGGACGCGCATCGGGGTGGTCACCCCATGCCGATGAGCTCGACCAAGGCCACTTTACGGCTGTCGGAAAACATCGATGACGAGGGCAGGATCACCGAGGCGGGCGCGCAGCGGCTGATCGCCACCGTCGCCGAATTCGCCAGCATCGCCGAGACTTCCAAGTGCGTCGAGCTGATGCCGTTCGCCACCTCCGCGCTGCGCGAGGCGACCAACTCCGAGGACGTGCTCGCGCGTGTTCGCGCGCAGACCGGCGTTGCGCTGCAGGTGCTGTCCGGGGTCGACGAGGCCCGGCTGACCTTCCTCGCGGTGCGCCGCTGGTTCGGCTGGAGCGCGGGCCGCATCCTCAATCTCGACATCGGCGGCGGTTCGCTGGAAATGACCAACGGCGGCGACGAGGAACCCGATCTGGCGCTGTCGCTGCAACTCGGTGCCGGACGGTTGACCAGGGAGTGGCTGAAGGAGGATCCGCCGGGCAAGCGCCGCGTCAACGTGCTGCGCGACTGGCTCGACGCGGAGCTCGCGCTGCCCGCGAAACAGCTGCTCGACACCGGTAAACCGGATCTGGCCGTCGGGACGTCGAAGACCTTCCGCTCGCTGGCCAGGCTGACCGGAGCGGCACCCTCGGCGGCGGGCCCTCGGGTGCGTCGTACACTCACCAGCTCAGGTCTGCGCCAACTGATTGCGTTCATCTCGCGGATGACGGCGGCCGACCGTGCAGAATTAGAAGGCGTAAGTTCCGATCGGTCACAGCAATTGGTGGCTGGCGCATTGGTCGCGGAGGCGAGTATGCGGGCACTATCGCTGGAATCCCTGGAGATTTGTCCGTGGGCGCTGCGAGAAGGACTGATCCTGCGCAAACTGGATACCGACATGAATGGCGGACCCCGAGCGACACGCTTACCGGGCCCGGCGGCCAGCAGTGGCCGCCAGGCGCCCGGCGACGCGGCCGCGCTACCGGGGCCGATAGGAACGGTGTCGTCATGAGTGAGCGAATCGTGTCACCGCGGGTTTCGCGCGTGACGGAACACAGCGCCGGTGAGGTGCGGTTATGAGCGACGACTCCAAACAGCTGTCGGTCGCCGAGCTGCTGGCCCGCAACGGCCAGCAGGGCGCGTCCGCCGCGGGCGGTGGCCGACGCCGCCGCGGCGGTCGCGGGATCTCGGTGGCCGAGCTGACCGGCGACATGCCCGCCATCGGCAGCGGTCAGTCCTCGCACGCCGCACCCGACGCGGTGGCCGACGAGCCGGTCTACGAACCACCGGCCTACGAACCGCCCGCACCGGAACCTGTCTCATACGCGCCACCCGCGCCGGACCCCGCGGTGTACTCGCCGATGTCCGGCCCGATCTCGATGTACGACCCGCTCGCCGCGTACGCCCAGCCCGAGCCGCAGGCCGATCCGCTGCCCGGCCGATCGAACCGGGTGATGCCCGGCCGGGAGATGCCGGACTCGCGGTACAGCCCGCCCGCCGACCCGCTATCCGCGCGCACTCCGGTCGCCGACCTGTACGCCCCATCACCGAACCCGTATGCGCCGTCGCCGAATCCCTATGCCCCGTCGCCCAATCCGTACGCCAACGACCCGGTGCCCGACGAGGCCCCGCGTTCCGGACGACGCCGCAGGCACGACGAGCACGACGACGCCACCACCGAGGTACGCCCACTGCGCGAGCCGGGCGGGCGCGGGGGAGCGGGCGCCGTGCCGCCCGACCGCAACGGCGCCACCGGCGGCCGCGCCGCCCGGCGGCGCGCGGCCGAGGCCGAAGCGGACGAGATCGCGCCGTCGACCGCGGCCTGGTCGCCGTCCGCCGCGGACTACGACGAACCGGCGCCGCTACCGGAATCCAGAGCCACGGCGCCCTGGGCGCCGACGCCCGAACCACCGCCGAGATCCCCGCAGCGCAACGGCGCCGCCGAAGGTGGCCTGCCCGCCTGGTCGGCGCGAAGACGCAAACCCGATGCGCCACAACGCAACGATCCGCCCCCCGAAGCCGAGGGCATCTCCACCGCCGCATGGTCGCTGGCCAGTCAGGACCAGCAGCTCGTCTCCGGCCAGACGGTGGCGGGCGATCTGCTCCGGGACGGTGTCGAGCGGGCGGAACGCGCCGATGCCGAACGCGCGGCGGGCGGCCGGGGCAAACGCGGTCGCGGGAAACGTGATTCGGGCCGCGGCGCGGTCGACGAGCTGGAGATGTACGACGGCAAGACCGATTTCTTCGAGCCCGTCGACCTCGACGACGAGCACGACCAGCTCGACGACTTCGACGAGGACGAGCAGTCCGACCGCACGGTATCGCCGCGCCGCTCGGCCCGGGCGGCCAAGAAGGCCGAGTACGACGCCAACCGCCGCCAGTGGATGATCCTCGGCGGTCAGAGCACCGGCGCGGCCGTCGCGGGCATGTTGCTGTTCAAGGGTTTCGAGCGCATGTGGGAGATGCTCCCCTGGGTGGCGCTGGCCCTGGCGATGATCGTGATTCTCGGCCTGGTCGCGCTGGTGCGGATTCTGCGCCGGACCGACGACGTACTCAGCACAGTGATCGCGGTCGTCGTTGGCGTCTTCGTCACGCTCGGACCGCTAGCCTTTCTTCTCAGCACGAACTGAGGCAGGGAGCGGCAGTGGGGAAAAACGGACAGATCCTCGTCGGACTCTCCACGGCGTCGGTGTATCCGCAGAACACCGAGGCGGCGTTCCGGTATGCGGCCGAACTCGGTTACGACGGCATCGAATTGATGGTCTGGGCCGAGCCGGCCAGCCAGAGCATCGCCACCGTGCAGGGCTACGCCCGCAAGTACGACGTGCCGGTGATCGCGATCCACGCGCCGTGCCTGCTGATCTCGCAGCGGGTGTGGGGCGCGGATCCGGCCGCCAAGCTGGAGCGCAGCGTGCGCACCGCCGAGGCGCTCGGCGCGCGAACGGTGGTGGTGCATCCGCCGTTCCGCTGGCAGCGCCGCTATGCCGAGAACTTCGCCGACCAGGTCGCCGAGCTCGAGGAGCACAGCCCGGTCGTCGTCGCGGTGGAGAACATGTTCCCGATGCGCGCCGACACCCTGTTCGGTCGCGGCGAACGCGCGGTGAAACGGCTCGAGCGCCGCGGCGGGCCGGGCATCGGGCTCACCGCGTTCAGCCCGTCCTACGACCCGACCGACACCGGTTTCGAGCATTACACCCTCGATCTGTCGCATACCGCGACCGCGGGCGCGGACCCGTTGGCGCTGGCCGCCCGGATGGGGCAGGGCCTGGCCCATCTGCACCTGGCCGACGGCCGCGGTGCCGCGCACGACGAGCATCTCGTCCCCGGTGAGGGCACCCAGCCGTGTGTCGAGGTATGTGAGACCTTGGTCCGCAACGGTTTTGCCGGTCAGGCCGTCGCCGAGATCAACACTCAGAATGCCCGGACCACCCTGGACCGCGCGGCCATGCTGCACCGCACCCTCGCGTTCGCCCGGCTGCACCTGAACGGCCAGACCGCGCCCGCGCCGACCCCGGCCAACCACGCCTGACGGCTACTTCGCCGCGCCGGGCCCTCGCGCAGGTGTGATGTATCTCGCGCCTGCCCGAACGGTGGGAATGTGCCTGGTCAACGGCCTCGTTCTACGCTGTACGAACGCCGCGTACCAGCAACCCTGATCGCCGACGCGGCCGGTGGACGACAGGAGTGACGATGACGACGGAGCTGGATCTAGGACAGCTGAGCGAGACCGAGGCACCGTTCAGCCGGGTGCTCGCGTTGACCGAGCTGCCCGCGACCACCCCCGACACCGGTCGCTACCTCGGCCATATCGGCAAGTCCTGGACGATCGGCACGAAGGTGCACGGCGGCACCATGGTCGCGGCCAGCGCCGCGGCCGGTCTGAAGTGGCTGCGCGCCGCCGACCCGGCCCTGGTCGACATGGCGCCGATCGCCGCGAGCTCCGACTTCCTCGGCGCGCCCGATCCCGGCGACGTCGAATACGAGGTGCACATCCGCAAGATCGGCCGCCAGATCTGCCTGGCCGACGCGAACCTGATCCAGCACGGCCGCACCCTGGTGCGCACCGCGCTGACCTTCGGCCACCTCGACGACGCCGCGCCGCGTTTCGCGCGCGAGCACGACGACATGCCCGTCGAACCACCCGCCGACGCGGTCGGTTATGAGCCGGGCTCGCCGATGGGCCGGGTCGTGCACGTCGGCCAGTCCGCCGAGCTCTACCTCGATCGGGAGTGGGCCCGCTTCCTCGACGGCGAAACCGCCGAGCCACGCCTGCGCCTGTGGATGCGGCCGCGCCCCGCCGACCGGCAGGACCCGGAGGTCGCCATGTTCTTCGCGATGATGAGCGCGGACATGAGCCCGCCGGTGCCGTACAACCTGGGCCATTTCGGCTGGTCGCCCACCGTCCAGATGACCACCTTCCTGCGCCGCAAGCCCGCTCCCGGCTGGCTGCGCATCATCGCGACCACACACGAGGTCGGCGCCCGCCTGTTCGACGAGGACCAGCTCATCCTCGATTCCACCGGCGCGGTCGTCGCGCAGAGCCGCCAGCTGGCGCTGATTCCGCAGGGATGACCGCCGTCTAGGCTTTTCCCCCATGACGAGAATTGCGGTTATCGGTGGCGGACGCATCGGGGAGGCGTTGATCGCGGGCTTGCTCGAGTCCGGGCGGCTGGCGAAGGACCTGGTTGTCGTCGAAAACTTTCCGGAGCGGGGCGCGCAGCTGGCCGAGCGGTTCGGCGTGCGGGTCACCGATTCGGTGGCCGATGCCGCGGTCGGCGCGGATCTGCTGGTGGTCGCGGTCAAGCCCGCCGACGTCGACGCGGTGATGACCGCGCTCGGCAAGGCCGCGCTCAGCGACAACGCGAGCGTCGGCAACGATCGCGACCAGATCCTGGTTTCGCTGGCCGCGGGCGTGCCGACCGCGCGGCTGGAGGCGAAACTGCCCGCCGGTTTCCCGGTGGTGCGGGTGATGCCGAATACCCCGATGCTGGTCGGCCAGGGCATGAGCGTGCTCGCGCCGGGCAGGCACGCGCGTCCGCCGCAGTTGGAGCTGGTGACCGAGGTGCTCGGCGCGGTCGGCAAGGTGGTGACCGTCGCGGAGGCGCAGATGGACGCGGTCACCGCGGTCTCCGGCTCCGGGCCCGCCTACTTCTTCCTGATCGTCGAGGCCATGGTGGACGCGGGCGTCGGCCTCGGGCTGACCCGCGAGGTGGCCACCGAGCTGGTGGTGCAGACCATGGTCGGCTCGGCGGCCCTGCTCGTCGAGTCCGATCAGAGCGCGGTGGAACTGCGCGCCGCGGTCACCTCGCCGGCGGGCACCACGGCCGCCGCGGTGCGTGAGCTCGAGCGCGGCGGGGTCCGCTCGGCCTTCCTTGAGGCCTTGCATGCCGCGAAGCAACGCTCCGCCGAGCAGGGCGGCATCAGCGACGGCTCCGGAGCCGGCAGCGCGATGTGACCACCGCGGTCACCGGCATTCGGCGTTCGGGGGCCCCGATGCGCTTCCCGGACACTTGCCGTTCGGAAGCACGCAACCGGTCGGTTCCGAATGGGAAAAGCTGATTTCTCACTCCCGTCGCAGTAACACCACTGGTCCCGCTAAGCTTCAAGCAGCACGTGCGTGTCTGTTCCGCCGGTGGGGAAGCCGGCGGCGCGGGCGTGCCGGAGGTCAATGGTGCAATGATGTCTAACAAGATGTCTGCAAGTAGCTCAGGAAGTTCGAGTGGCCCAGGTCCCTCAGGCGCCCGGGCTGGTTCCCGGACGCAAGGTGGTTCCGGGTCGCAGGGGCAACCCATGCTCGGCGGCACTCAGTTCCTCACGGTCGCCGAGGTGGCGAGCCTGATGCGAGTGTCCAAGATGACGGTGTACCGGCTGGTGCATTCCGGTGAGCTGCCCGCGGTGCGGGTGGGTCGTTCGTTCCGGGTGCACGCCAAAGCGGTGCACGACTATCTGGAAACGTCCTACTTCGACGCCGGATGAACGCCTGATCCGTCCGCGCTCAGCCGAGCGCGGGACGCCGACGGACCTGGTCCGGCGGCGTTGGATCAGGCGGTTTCGAGGCTGACCGGACGTGCCGGTACGATGGACCCTCGGTTCGTGTTCGCCCGCCGGTGGCATCACTTGTGGTGTCCGGTGGTACCCGGCGGCGCGGACACTGGACGTGAGGCTTGCCGAACGACCGGTCAGTTGGCGTACGTGTGTAGCGTGCGCGCCGAGTAGAGAGAACGCGAGGAACAACCCTATGGGTTCTGTGATCAAGAAGCGCCGCAAGCGCATGTCGAAGAAGAAGCACCGCAAGCTGCTTCGCCGCACACGTGTGCAGCGGCGCAAACTCGGCAAGTAAGCGCTGCGCGTCAGCTCGAAGGCCCGTCACCCTCAGGTGACGGGCCTTTTTGTTTGAAATACCGAATTTTGAAACCACGGCGTGTTTCAGGTGACTGAAGTCATCGTTAGAACCTGGTAAATACCAACAGAACCCGTGAACGCAGCGGCTACCCTAGGAACCGGGGAATAAGTGAAACGGGGGCTTGCCAAGGTGGGATGCGGTGGCTTCTGACGCTCGAGACGGACACACCCCGAAAGTCGTGTTGGTGACCGGTGCGAGTCGCTTCTTCGGCGGCAACGTGGTCGCGCGTCTCGCGCAGGACCCCGACATCGACCGCATCATCGCCGTCGACACGATGACCCCGAGCCGGGAATTGCAGCGGCGCATGGGCCGTGCCGAATTCGTGCGCGCCGATATCCGAAATCCGTTGATCCGTAAGGTGATCGATGGTGGCGCGGTGGATACCGTGGTGCACGCCGCGGTGCTGGCCAGGTCACCCGCCGGGGCCGGGCGCGCGGTGATGAAGGACCTCAACGTGCTCGGCGCGATGCAGTTGCTCGCGGTGTGTCAGAAGGCGCCGACGGTGCGCCGGGTCGTCGTGCGGTCCTCCTCGGCGGTGTACGGCTGCAGCGCGAAGGACCCCGCGAAATTCACCGAGGAAATGAGCGCGCGCACGCCGCCGCGCGGTGAGTTCGCCCGCGACGTGATCGACATCGAAGGTTTTGTGCGCGGACTCGCGCGACGGCGGCCGGATATCGCCACCTCTATTCTGCGTTTCGCACCGATTGTCGGACCGCGGCTGGCGAGCCGGGGCATGCAGTATCTCCGTTCACCGATCACGCCGACGGTGTTCGGCCGCGACGCGCGGCTGCAGCTGCTGCACGAGGAGGACGCGGTCGCCGCGCTCGCGCACGCCGCGCTGACCGCCCGTGCGGGCACCTACAACATCGCCGGTGACGGCGCGCTCGCGCTGTCACAGGCGGTGCGGCGCGCGGGCCGGATCGAACTGCCGGTGCCGTTCGCGCTGTTCCGGACCGCGGGCCGGGTGCTGATGGGCCCGGTGATGCGCGAATTCTCCGGCGAACAGCTCGACTATTTCCATTTCGGCTGTGGCCTCGATACCACCCGGATGCGTGCCGAACTCGGCTTCGTGCCGCGCTGGACGACCATGCAGGCCTTCGACGACTTCATCGGGGGCGCAGCGTTGCGGCCCGTAATCGATCCCGCGTGGATCGATGCCGCAGAAAACAAACTGCTCGGCCTGCTCGGGGCCGGTACGGGAGCACAGCAATGAACGACGTAGCGAAAGTCATTCAACTCCACGATATGCAGGACGAGGCGCGCTCGCGCCCGACCGCCCGGCGCTGGCCGGAGCATGCGCAGGGCGAAGCGCCCAGCCCGGTGACCTCGCTGACCGAACGCCTGGCGGCCACCGAACCGCCTGCGCCGCAGTCGCTCTCGGAGCTGGTGCGCGGCGCGCTCGGCAAGCAGATCGGCAAGACCGCCGACTTCGCCCGCCGCCGGATAACCGGCGACTACCAGGTGGACGAGTTCGGTTTCGACGAGCACCTGCTCGAGTCGGTGCTCCTGCCCGCGCTGCGCCCGATGTCGGAACTGTGGTTCCGGGTACAGGTCAGCGGGATGGAGAACATCCCGGAGGCGGGTGGCGCGCTGATCGTGGCCAACCACGCGGGCACCATTCCGCTGGACGGGCTGATGCTGCAGCTGGCCGTGCACGACCGGCACCCGAAGCAGCGGGCGCTGCGCCTGCTGGCCGCCGACCTGATCTTCGAAACGCCACTGCTCGGCGCGCTCGCGCGGAAGGCCGGGCACACCCTCGCCTGCCGCGAGGACGCCGAACGGTTGCTGCGCGCAGGCGAACTCACCGGTGTCTTCCCGGAAGGCTTCAAGGGCGTCGGCAAGCAGTACGCCGATCGCTACAAGCTGCAGCGGTTCGGCCGCGGCGGTTTCGTGGCCGCGGCGGTGCGGGCCGGCGTGCCGATCATCCCGTGCTCCATCGTCGGCTCCGAGGAGATCTACCCGAAGCTCGCCGACCTGCAGCCGCTCGCGCGACTGCTCGGCCTGCCGTACTTCCCGGTGACGCCGCTGTTCCCGCTGCTCGGTCCGCTGGGCGCGCTGCCGCTGCCGTCGAAGTGGTACATCGAATTCGGTGCGCCGATCCCGACCACCGGTTACGAGCCGGAGGCGGCCGACGATCCGATGACCATGTTCGAGGTGACCGACCAGGTCCGCGAAACCATTCAGTCGACGCTCTACAAGCTGCTCACCAAGCGCCGCAACCCTTTTACGGGCTGAGTCGCACCAATTACGGGCTGAGCCGTACCGCCCGCAGCTGCCCGTCGACCCGGCGAACGCCGGGCACCAGTCGGTAAACCCCTCGGCCGCACTGGTTTCCGGCGTTCGCCGGACCGACGGGTGCTCGTATCGTTCCCTGGACCGCGTCGCGGCTCAGTGATCGCGCTTGCGGGTCACCGCCGCGGCGACCGCGCCGCCCGCGGCCCCCAGCGCCAGCGCCGTTGGCACGCCGATCTTCGCGGCCTTGCGACCGGTGCGGAAGTCGCGGATCTCCCAGCCCCGGTTCTTCGCCACCTCGCGCAGGTCCGAATCCGGGTTGATCGCGACCGCGGTGCCGACCAGCGACAGCATCGGCACGTCGTTGTGACTGTCCGAGTACGCGGTACAGCGCTTGAGGTTCAACCCTTCTCGGATCGCCAGCGTGCGCACCGCGTGCGCCTTGCCGAGCCCGTGCAGGATGTCGCCGACCAGCCGCCCGGTGAACTTGCCGTCCACGCTCTCGGCCACCGTGCCGAGCGCGCCGGTGAGCCCGAGCCGCTTGGCGATCACCTGGGCCAGCTCGACCGGCGTCGCGGTGACCAGCCACACCTGCTGGCCCGCGTCCAGGTGCATCTGCGCGAGAGCCCTTGTGCCCGGCCAGATCTTGTCGGCGATGATCTCGTCGTAGATCTCCTCGCCGAGCGCGGCCAGCTCGGCGGTGGGGCGTCCGGCGATGAACTCCAGCGCCTTCTCCTTGCCGCTGGCCATGTCGGAGCTGTTCTCCCGCCCGGTAACCCGGAACTTGACCTGCTTCCAGGCCACGTCGACCAGGTCGGAGGTCTTGAAGTACTTGCGCGCGGCCAGACCTCGGGCGAAGTGCACGATCGACGCGCCCTGCACCATGGTGTTGTCCACGTCGAAGAACGCCGCCGCGGTCAGGTCGCGCGGCACCTCGGGGCCGGTGAGATCGCGCTGCGCGAGCGCCAATTCCGCGTCGTGCAAAGACAATGCGGCATCCGCACTTGCCTCGCCGGCCAGGTTGGCCCGCAGCTCTTCCTCGCTGGGGCCGAAGGGGCTGCGCGGGATACGGGCCAGCTGATCCTGCAGGCCCTCACCGATCGCGCCCAGATTCCACCGCGCCGGAAACTCGCCGAATCGTCCCGCGATGAATCCGGCCCTTGCCACCTTCGATCGTTCCGGCACCGATACCTCCGCCCGTCGCGCGAACCATGTCCACAGTAACTGGGCCGACCGACAGTCATCGCAGTACCTGGCAGACCGATTCGGGCGTGGCGAGGGGATTTAATATCCGCCATGACCAATCCCACACATTCGGTGACCCTGTTGACCAGATCCGGCTGCGGCATGTGCGCAATCGCGCTGGACCAGCTGCGAGTGATCTGCGCCGATTTCGGCATCGAGCCCGCGACGCTGGATGTCGACGAGGCCGCCGCCACCGATCCCGGCCTGCGCGCGGAGTTCGGCGACCGGTTGCCGGTGGTGCTGCTCAACGGTCGTGAGCACAGCTATTTCGACGTGGACGAGGCCAGATTGCGGGCCGACCTGAGCCGCTGAGGGGTAGCGATGATAGTTCTCCTCGGCCGCAGCGCTGGTCGCAACGGAAAATGAGGCCAATTTCACCGACTTTGTGAAGGGCTGCACAAGCAGTTACGGTGGTGGCACGCGGACCCGCTTGCCGAGGCTGCGGGCCCACCGCGTAAAGACACCCAGCATTCCGACACTTCGACCATGGCACCGGACCGTCCCGGGCCAGAGGTCCAGCGACGAACCGGTACCCGATGCGGGCCGGAACGAGGAGCCGACGACGTGACAGAGCAGCATGAGGCGCCGGGCGGCGTCTCCGGCAGGGCTCTGCAGAAGGACATCCCGCAGGCCACCGTCGCGCGTTTGGCGACCTATCTCCGGGTCCTCGCCACGTTGGCCGACGAGGGTGTTGCCATCGTATCGAGTGAGGAACTCGCTGTCGCGGCGGGTGTCAATTCGGCCAAATTGCGCAAGGACCTTTCCTTCCTCGGACCCAATGGCGTACGGGGTGTCGGCTATGACGTAGCCAGGCTGAGGACGAGGATCGAGGATGTGCTCGGCCTGTCGCAGGGACACCGCGTGGTGCTCGTCGGCGCCGGGAATCTCGGCCGTGCCCTGGTCGGCTACGGCGGGTTCCAGCGGCGTGGCTTCACCGTGGTCGGCATCTTCGACAATCATCCCGAGGTGATCGGCCTGCCGGTCGCCGGTCTGGTGGTGTGCGATGTCGCCGGGCTGGCCGAGGCGGTCGCCGCGCTCGAGCCGACCATCGCGGTCATCACCGTGCCCGACGACGCGGCTCAGGACGCCTGCGACCGGCTGGTCGCGGCCGGGCTGCAATCCATTCTGAGCTTCGCGCCCTGTGCGCTGATCGCGCCGGCCACCGTCGAGCTGCGCCGGGTCGACCTCGCGGTCGAACTGCAGATGCTGTCGTTCGAGCGAGTCCGCAACGCGGACAACGCCACTGCGGCCGTGGCCGCGCCGATGGGGCCGCCGCGGCCCGCGTCGAGCCGGATCAGCCACCGCGCCCCCACCGCACATACCTCGGCCGTACATCAGGCCCTCAAGCATTCGGCAGCCGCGCACACGGCGTCCTCGCACACGGCAACGGAGCCAAGCAGCAAGGGATCGGTGGTCAGTCCATGAGTGTTCTTCTGGTCGGGATTTCGCACAGGAGTGCGCCCGTTTCGGTGCTGGAGAAGGTGGCCATCGCCGACGCCGACCGTCCCAAGCTGATCGACCGCATGCTCACCTCGAGCCATGTTTCCGAGGCGATGATCGTCTCCACCTGCAACCGGGTCGAGGTCTACGCCGTAGTCGACGCGTTCCACGGTGGTCTCGCCGAGGTGGGCGACCTGCTCACCAAGCATTCCGGGCTGCCGCTGCCCGACCTGACCAAGCACGCCTACGTGCGCTACAGCGAGGCCGCCGCCGAGCACCTGTTCGCGGTGGCCAGCGGGCTGGACTCGATGGTGATCGGCGAGCAGCAGGTGCTCAGCCAGATCCGTGGCGCCTACGCCTCCGCCGACGCGCAGCAGGCGGTCGGGCGCACCCTGCACGAGCTGGCCCAGCACGCGCTGCGGGTCGGCAAGCGGGTGCATTCGGAGACCGGAATCGACCGGGCCGGCGCGTCCGTCGTGTCGGTCGCGCTGGATCGGGCGCAGCATGTCGTCGGCTCGCTGACCGGACGGACCGCGGTTGTGGTGGGCGCCGGCGCGATGGGCAGCCTTGCGGTGGCGCACCTTTCGCGGGCGGGCATCGGCCGGATCATCGTGGTGAACCGCACCATCGGGCGGGCCGCGCGGCTGGCCGAGACCGCGGGCGGCTACGGGGTCGCCGCCGAGGCGATGGAACTTTCCCGGCTCACCGAGGCGATGGCCGTCGCCGATGTGGTCATCACGTGCACCGGCGCGGTCGGCAACGTGGTGACACTGGCCGACACCCACCGGGCGCTGACCGAGCGCGAGCGCGGCACCGAATTCGCCACCACGGAACGGCCGTTGGTGTTCTGCGACCTCGGCCTGCCCCGCGACGTCGAGCACGCGGTCGCCGGACTGCCCGGCGTGACGGTCATCGACATCGAGACGCTGCAACGCGATCCGGCGGCGGGCGCGGCCGCCGACGACACCGCCGCGGCCCGCGCGATCGTGGCCGACGAGCTCGCCAAGTACCTGACCGGCCAGCGGATGGCCGAGGTCACCCCGACCGTGGCCGCGCTGCGCCAGCGCGCCGCCGAGGTGGTGGAAGCCGAACTGCTGCGGCTGGATTCGCGGCTGCCGAGCCTGGCCGATCCGGAGCGTGACGAGGTGGCCCGCACGGTGCGCCGGGTGGTCGACAAGTTGCTGCACGCGCCGACGGTGCGGGTCAAGCAGCTGGCCTCCACGCCGGGCGGCGACAGCTACGCCGAGGCGCTGCGCGAGCTGTTCGAGCTGAAACCAGGTGCGGCGCAGGCGGTTGCCGCGCCGATGGAGATCTCCGCGATCGGCGAGCGCGCGGGCATGTTGCTCACCGACGCCGACATCGCGCTCGCCGACGACTTCACCACCGGCCATCGCGGCGACGAACAGGGGCAGCCGGCATGACGGCGCACCGGATCGGTAAGGCCGCGCCACGCACCCGCGAGGTGCCGGCATGACACTCGTGCAGGAAGAGGACAACGTGACGGCAGCAAGCACGCGCGCGCCGTGGCGGATCGGCACGCGCGGCAGCCTGCTGGCCCTCACCCAGTCGGGCACCATCCGCGACGCGCTGGTCGCCGCGGGACACGAGGCCGAGCTGGTCGTCGTCAAGACGCTCGGTGATCTCTCGTCCGAGCCGGTGCAGCAGATCGGCGTCGGCGTGTTCACCTCCGCCCTGCGTGACGAGCTGGCCGCGGGCAATATCGACATCGCGGTGCACTCCTACAAGGACCTGCCGACCGCGCAGGACCCGCGCTTCACCATCGCCGCCATCCCGCCCCGGCAGGATCCGCGCGACGCACTCGTCGCTCGTGACGGTCTGGTGCTCGGCGAACTCCCCGCGGGCGCCAAGGTCGGTACCTCCGCGCCGCGGCGGGCCTCGCAGCTGCGGGCGCTCGGCCTCGGCCTGGACATCGTGCCGTTGCGCGGCAACCTGGACACCCGGCTGCGCAAGGTCAGCGACGGTCACCTCGACGCGGTCGTGGTCGCCAGAGCGGGCCTGGCCCGAATCGGCAGACTCGACGCGGTGACCGAGGCCCTGGAGCCGGTGCAGATGCTGCCCGCGCCGGGCCAGGGTGCGCTGGCCGTCGAATGTCGCTGCGACGACACCGAACTCATCGAGGCGCTCACCGCGCTGGACGACGCCGCGACCCGTGCGTCGATCATCGCCGAGCGGGCCTTGCTCGCCGAACTCGAGGCAGGCTGCACCGCGCCGATCGGCGCGCTCGCGGAGGTAGTCGAGTCCATCGATGAAGACGGACGGATCTTCGACGAGCTCTCGCTGCGCGGTTGCGCGGCGGCCGTCGACGGTTCGGATGTGGTCCGTGCCTCGGTGGTCGGAGCACCGGCGAATGCGGATGAGCTCGGCCGGGCACTGGCCCGCGAACTCCTCGACATGGGCGCGCGCGAATTGCTCAGCGTCGCCGAACCAGGGGCCCATGCCCCCGAACCGGACGACGGTTCGAATTCACAGGCGGTGAATGCGCCCGCCTCAGACTTCACCCAACCCAGCCCAATGGAGAACAACCAATGAGCGGTCGAGCTACCAAGAAGCAGCCAGGTCGGATCCTTTTCGTCGGATCAGGACCCGGCGACCCGGCGTTGCTCACCGTGCGCGCCCGTGAGGTGATCGGTCGCGCGACGCTCGCGTTCACCGATCCCGATGTCGACAAAGGTGTGCTCGCCCTGATCGGGACCGCGGTCGAGCCCGCCGAGGACGGCGAGCGTCCGGTGGACGTGCGGCCCGCCCTCGGTGAACCCGCCGAGGTGGCCAAGACGTTGATCGCCGAGGCCCGCAACGGCCACGACGTGGTGCGCGTCGTCGCCGGTGACCCGCTGACCACCGACTCGGTGATCGCCGAGGTCAACGCGGTGACCCGCTCGCACATGGTGTTCGAGGTGCTGCCCGGTCTGCCCAACGGCTCGGCGGTGCCCAGCTACGCGGGCATCGCGCTCGGCTCCGGGCACACCGAGGCCGACGTGCGCGGCGAGGTCGACTGGGCCGCGCTGGCCGCCGCCCCCGGACCGCTGGTGCTGCACGCGACCTCGGGTCACCTGGCCGAAACCGCAAGCGCCCTGGTGGAACACGGCATGGCGCCGCAGACCCCGGTCGCGGTGACCGTGCGCGGCACCACCCGCCAGCAGCGCACCATCGAGGCCACCCTGGCCACGCTGAACAGCGCCGCCTCCGAGCTGGTCGGCCCGCTGGTGGTGACCATCGGCAAGGTGGTCGCGTCGCGCTCGAAGATGTCCTGGTGGGAGTCGCGCGCGTTGTACGGCTGGACCGTGCTGGTGCCGCGCACCAAGGATCAGGCGGGCGAGATGAGCGAGCGGCTGGTCACGCACGGCGCCATTCCGATGGAGGTGCCGACGATCGCGGTCGAGCCGCCGCGCAGCCCGGCGCAGATGGAGCGCGCGGTCAAGGGTCTGGTCGACGGCCGCTACCAGTGGGTGGTGTTCACCTCCACCAACGCGGTGCGCGCGGTGTGGGAGAAGTTCGCCGAATTCGGTTTGGACGCACGGGCTTTCTCCGGTGTGAAGATCGCCTGCGTCGGCGAGGCCACGGCGGACCGGGTCCGTTCGTTCGGCATCAACCCCGAGCTGGTGCCCAGCGGTGAACAGTCCTCCGAGGGCCTGCTCGCCGACTTCCCGCCCTACGACGACGTTTTCGACCCGGTGAACCGAGTCCTGTTGCCGCGCGCCGACATTGCCACCGAGACGCTGGCCGAGGGCCTGCGCGATCGTGGCTGGGAGATCGACGACGTCACCGCCTACCGCACGGTGCGCGCCTCGCCGCCGCCCGCGGAGACCCGCGAGATGATCAAGACCGGCGGTTTCGACGCGGTCCTGTTCACCTCGTCCTCCACGGTGCGCAACCTGGTCGGCATCGCGGGCAAGCCGCACGCGCGCACCATCGTCGCGTGCATCGGCCCGAAGACTGCCGAGACCGCCATCGAATTCGGTCTGCGCGTCGATGTGCAGCCCGAGGTCGCTCAGGTCGGTCCGTTGGTCGAGGCGCTCGCCGAGCACGCCGCCCGGCTGCGCGCCGAGGGCCTGCTGCCGCCGCCGCGCAAGAAGAGTCGCCGCAGCCGCTGATCCACGCTGTACCCACTGCCCGTGCCGAGTTCGGTACGGGCAGTGTGCATTTCGTTCGTAGTTTTCCGGCGGTATCGATATCTGTTGTCCGGCAGTGGATTCGACGCCATTGCTGGGCGATGCCCGTGGAAATATGGGCATCTCATCTCCTGGGATCGGGCTAGTTTGTCCTGGCGTGTTAGCGCGATCACAAGAGAGAGTTGGTTTAGATGAAACGATCGATAGTGCACATCGGCGCGGCAACGTTCGCCACCGTGGTCATCGTATTGTCCGGCGGCGCTTCGGCATTGGCGGCGCCCGCGCCCGCGCTGCCTGCCGCCGCGCCCGCTGATATCGACGCGTCGACGGGCAGCTCGACCGGTTCGCTACAGGGGTTGCCCGCGATCGCGCGCGGCTTCGCCTGTCTACTCAAGACGTTGTCCGGCGGTACCGGCCAGATTTGCACCGTATAGCGCAAGTAGTAGTTCCGGATCGGTGGCGTACCGCATGCGATACCCCACCGATCCGGTTTAAGGCGGTGCCTCAGTACCGCTTACGCAGCAGCGTGCGCACCATGGTGCAGGTGAGGTCGGACGGCGGGTGAATGCCGATGACCTCGGCGGTGTGCCGGATGCACTTGTTGTTCGCCGAGCTCGGGTTGTAGACCCCCGAGTCGAGCAGTGCGATGGTCAGGCGCATCGCCTTGAGTTTCCGATTGTGGCGCACATACCACGACCGCGGACGCCCCGCGGGTAGTCGCTGCTTCTCCAGCGGTGTGTAGGGCCGGTCGATGAGAACGGTCTTCGTCGCGGGCACAGGCTTCCCTCCCGTTGCGATCGGGGACTCGGCGAATCCCCTCGAACACTGTTTCGATTATATCGCAGGGCACCGACAAAAACCGCTGGCCGCAAGGGGTTTGATGACGCTCGCGATCAGCGCTGACCCAATTCGACGGAGACTTCGCTGAAATCGTCTCCGCCCAGGAAACTTCCAACATCGGACGGGTTCAACCCGTCTGATGCGCCGTGCTCGAAGTCGAGGGTGGAGACGTCGAAGGTTCCACCGCCTAGATCGAAAACGATGATTGCGACCTGGTCTTCGACTCGTTTGGTCCGAACGGCGATCGTCGCCGACGCCGGCGAACGTGCACCCGCCACGTCCTGAACGGTGTAGCCGATCGGCCCGGCAAGCGCCTGCCAGACCGGAATGCCGAGAGTCACCCCCTCGTCCAGCCTGGTGCTGTCGAACGTCACTCGGAATTGCTCAGTCCCGCCGGCCCAGGACAAGGTCAAGTTGTCGCCCTCGGGATTGTGGACGTATCCGGGAATACGCACAATGAGCCCCGCTGCCCGATGCAAGCGTGCGGGTACTTTGTCGAGTGCAACGGTTACTCGAGGTGCCGGCAGCGTGTCCGCGGGCAATTGCCGAGAAGATCTGAGCACGAAGCTATCGACGTCGACGTCGAGGAAACCTGCCGGGTCGTCCTTCGGCAGCACGTCGAAATCGAGGACCTCGAACCGCCACACCTGGCCGGCGCGACGGGTCAACTGGGCCCCTGCTTCGTTCACGAGGGGGAGGCTGCGCGGGATACGGCTACCTCCGGTCACCACCAGCACGGGGCCGGTCTCGGTGTATCGGATCGAGAGCGTCGCGACGTCATCCGACGGCGTGGTCGACGGAATCGACACCGGCACAGGGTCTTTGGCCTCAGCTTGTGACTCGGGCATAATACGGTCCTCCTGGGTGTGGGTGATCGACAGCCATCCGCCATAGAACAGTCTGAGACTCGAGCCCGCGCTCCACTCACCGAACGACACATTCTGCCCGTGGCTGCGGCTGGTGACAGATAAGACCTGTGGGGCTGGCCCCGACCGCCGAAACCAGGATCGTCGCACGGGCTCGGTCCTACACTGGATAGTCAAGTCCCGGAACGGCATTGGGGTCTGGACGGCGTTACAAGTGGCTGTTCGTATTCGGAACGCCGCAATCACGACGAGAAGAGTGACATGGCGGACGAGGGGTATCAGGATGCGTTGTACCGGGCGCAGCTGAGCGAGCGGGCGGAACGGTACGACGACATGGTGACGGAAGTGGCGGCCGCCCTACGGATCGCGTACGAAGACCGGCTCCCGCTGGACGCCCAGTTGCCAAGGCTTTTCCAGCTCGCCTACGACAAGCTGATGGCGGCCAGGCGCACTTCCTGGCAGACCCTGCTGGCCGAGAAGCACAAGCAGCTCGGTGCACCGGAAAAAGTTGCCATCATCGAGGAGAAAATCAGCGTGATCGGCCGAGAGCTGATCGATCTGTGCGACGAATCCTTGGCGGTCATCGATCGCTACCTCACCAGCAGGGAGAGTTACAGGGACGATGAAGTGCTGCAGGCTTTCGTCCTGAAAATGAAGGGAGACTACTGCGGATACAAAGCCGGGGTGCTGACCGGTCCGGCCCGCGAGGAGGCATCGGGCGTCGCGTCGCACTGGTACGTGAATGCGACCGAAGTCGCCGAATCGCTAGATGCAACACATCCGATCAAACTAGGCATCGCACTGAATCACGCTGTCTTCTACCACGATGTACTCGGGGACACCTCGAAGGCGTGCGCCATGGCCACGGCTGCGTTCGATAAGGCCGTCGCCGATTGGGACGGCGTGTCCGAGCATCACTACCAGTATTCGTCCCTGACCATGCAACTCCTGCGGGAGAATGCGGAACGCTGGCGAGACGAAGCCGCCCTCGGTTGATAAGCCATTGGACCGCCGCTGATCTCGTCGGAACTCAGAGGTCGTGCAACAGTTTCAGCGACTGCGGATGGCCCAGTGCGGCCGCGCGTTCCAGTAGGTGCCTGGCTTCCTGCTGGGCCGGCGTCCGGCCGGTCGCGATCGCCGCGGCGGCGCGCAGCACGCCGGGCTCGGTCAGGTCGCCGGTGAGCGGATAGGCATCTTGCTCGCGTAGGAACAAGGCCAGATGGAACATCGAGTCGGGATCACCCGCCTCGGCTCCGCGCCGCAGCCAATACTCACCCGCCGCGGTGTCGTCGTGGTCGAGGTGCAGCGAGCCGAGGATCGCCATGGCGTCGGTGCGGCCGCGCCGGACCGCCTCGGTGAGCAGCTCGACGGCCCGCTGGATGTCGCCGCGCCTGGCCACATAGAGGCCCAAAGTGCGCATGGCCGTTGGGTTTCCGGCGCGGGCCGCGCGCTCGTACCACTCCTCGGCCTCGTCGTTGCTGCCGCGCCGATTGGCGACAACGCCCATGTTGCACAGCGCCTCCGGCGAGCCCGCCTCGGCCGCGGGCCGCAGCCACCGCTCGGCCTCGTCGAGCTTGCCGCGCTCCAGATGCAGCAGGCCGAGTTGCAGGTCCGCGCCCGCGCAGCCCGCGGCGATCGCCGACTCCAGCCAGCGCACCGCCTCGGCGATCCGGCCGTGCGTGCCGAGCAAAAGGCCGAGGTCGGCCATCGCGGTCGCGCTGCCGCGCTCGGCGGCCCGGCGGAACCAGTGCTCGGTTTCGGTCAGCTCGTTCGCGTCGCGCAGCAGCTGCGCGAGCTGTTCCATGGCGCCGAGGTCGCCGCGCTCGGCGAGGGCGCGCAGCGTGTCGAGCCTGCGCTGGTGCGCGGTCGGCGCCGGATCGGGGCGCGGGTCGCGGAACAACTGCAGGCCGAACGGGTCCACCGGGTGCTCGTCGTCGGGCAGCTCGCCGCGTTCCCGGCTGGCGATGGACGCGTTCCACTCGGCGAATCGGTCGTCGTCCGGCCCGATTTCGACCATCCCGTTGGCGATGGTGCCGTCCGGCTGTTTGCCCTGCCACGGAATCAGCAGCCGCCCGTCGGCCAGCCGGCGGGCACCCGAAGCGGGCTGGGTCATGCGGCATCAGCGCGGGTCATCGCGCACCTTTCCGGCTGGGTCGGGCGTGCCGTGCTGGTAACCGTGCGTGTCGGCGTACGCGGCGAGTTGGGATTCGTAACTGCTCAGGCTGTCGAGCAACCAGGTGTCACCAGTGTCCTTCACCACCACGATCGGCCCTTTGGTGCCCGGTGCCAATACCGGGGAGGTGCCGTCGGAGTACCAGGACGTGGTCGACCAGGGGAAGACGAACGCCCAGCCCACATCGGAGACGTGCCCCTGCGGCCCGAGCTGGAACGGGTCGACCGGAATGGCGAAGCGCGCGCTGTGCTGAGTGAGCAGGTGCCGGGCGCTGTTGCGCGCGACCCGGATGTCCATCGGCCCGGTCGTGGTGTTCGGGAACGGAAGTGTCGCGTCGGGCATCGCGCTCAGTTGCCGGCCGGCGGCCACCGAAACCTGACACGGCCTGCTTTGCAGACGCAGGAAGATGGTGTGCGCGGTATCGGAGAAACGCAGCTGCACGGTGGCGTCCTCGGTGTGGCCGACCAGGTGCCTGCCCAGGCTCTGTGTCATCTCGCGCTCGTCCGGGTCCATGCCGAGGTCGTCGAAGGCGCGCCGCGCCACCGCCATCAGCTCGGGCTCGGCCAGTTGCCGGGCGATGAACTCGACGCGAAAGATCTGCCCGCTGCCGCCGGCGGCCCGCCACGCGCGCAGGGTCGTCTCCGGTGGTGTGAGTCCACCGGTGAGCACCGGCCACCAGTCCGAAAGGAGTACCGCGACCCACGACTCGAAGTCGGCGGCTCTGGCCAGCGAAATTTCGGTGTGCGGTTCGGTCATGCTGTCCCCCAGGGGGTCTCGCCCTCCTGTCGGAGTATGCGCCATCGGCCTGCGCGGCAGGTGTGATTTCACACACCGTTACCGTCGATCCAGGGCCGATCGGCCCATTTTGTGCATGCTGTCCAATCACATCGAGCTACTGTCGTCGCGAAACGCCCAGCTCTGCCGCGTCGGCGCCGAAGCGCCCTCCGCGCGAGCCGACGGGTGCTCGCGACACCGCTCGGCGCCGGGCGTATCGTGCGGTTATGACCGGATTGGACCGCCCACGGCGGTTGCGCCGTACCCCCGCGCTGCGTCGTCTCGTGGCCGAAACCACCCTGGAGCCACGGCAATTGGTGTTGCCGATGTTCGTGGCCGACGGCCTGGACGAGCCGCGCGAGATCAGCTCGATGCCCGGCGTGCAGCAGCATTCGATGGACTCGCTACGCAAAGCGGCCGTCGAGGCGGTGACCGCGGGTGTCGGCGGCCTGATGTTGTTCGGCGTGCCGCGCCACGAGGACAAGGACGCCACCGGCAGCCAGGCCAGCGACCCGGACGGCATCCTCAACCGCGGCCTGCGCGCGCTGGCCGACGAGGTCGGCGAGTCGACGGTGATCATGGCCGACACCTGTCTCGACGAATTCACCGACCACGGGCACTGCGGCGTGCTCGCCGCCGACGGTTCCGTCGACAACGACGCCACCCTGCACCGCTACGTCGACATGGCGCTGGCCCAGGCCGCCTCGGGCGCCGACCTGCTCGGCACCAGCGGCATGATGGACGGCCAGGTCGGCGCGGTCCGGCGCGGCCTGGACGCGGTCGGCCGCACCGACACCGGCATCCTCGCCTACGCCGCCAAGTACGCCTCGGCGTTCTACGGCCCGTTCCGCGAGGCCGTCGCCTCGTCGCTGGAGGGCGACCGGCGCAGCTACCAGCAGGATCCGGCGAACCGCCGGGAGGCGATCCGCGAACTCGAGCTGGACCTGGCCGAGGGCGCGGACATCGTCATGGTCAAGCCGGCCATGTCCTACCTGGACATCCTGCGCGACGTCGCCGACCACTCGACCGTCCCGGTCGCGGCCTATCAGATCTCCGGCGAGTACGCGATGATCACCGCCGCCGCCGAGCGCGGCTGGATCGACCGCCGCGGCGCCATCCTCGAGTCGCTGATGGGCATCCGGCGGGCGGGCGCGGACATCGTGCTCACCTACTGGGCGACCGAGGCCGCTCACTGGTTGTCGTGACGAATCTGCCGGGACCGGCCGGCGCCGCGCCCTCGCCCGCGCCGATGCCGGTGGATGTCGGCACCGCTCGGCAATTGTGGTGGGGGATCATCGGATTCGGCGTGGTCCAGCTGATCGCGTCGGTGGTGGCCGCACTCTCGCAGCGGCACACCTTCGCCAAGCAGGTGTTCGACCAGGCCAGGGAGAAGGACCCGCAGGTCACCCTGGCCAGCGCCGAACTGATGGTCGCGCTGGTCTACGTCGTGGTGGTGTTCATCGGGCTCGGCGTCGCCGTGCTGGCGCTGTTGATCGTGCATCAATTCGCGCGCGGCAAGCTCTGGGCGCGCACGATGCTGACCATCGTCGGCGTGTGGCTGGTGGTGATCGGGGTCGGCGCACTGTTCGCGTTCGGCGCGGTGGCCGGGGCGGCCTCGCTGGTGGCGGGCGGCGCGGCGATCGTGCAGGCGGTGCTGGCGGGCGGTTCGATCTATTTGTCGCATCGTCCGGAAGCAACCGCTTATTTCCAGATGAGCCGACGGTGAACGGTTGGCGCCCAAGTTTGTCGGGGCACCGTCGGCATGTATCGTGAGGGTTGTCACAGTGGACATGGGAACCGGTAGTTGTTTGTCAGACGTTGTCTTGCATTGCGTAAGAGAATCAGTCAGATGGCTCCGGGGAATCGGAGGCAGCAATGCGAGTGGTGATCCAACAGCCGCAGAGCATTCGGCGGGAATTGGCCGTGCTGAGCCTCTTGGTCCTGTTCGGAGTGCTGACCGTCGTCGCCCTGCTGTGGCCTGGCCTCACTCGCTGATTCTGTCTTCCCCCTTGTCGATTCGCGACGCTGTGGGCGTCGCGTGACCGAGGAAATCGCCGACTCCGGCGTGCTGTTCGCCGAGCCGGGTGCGCGCTGGCGCACCGTGGCCTATGGACCCATTCTGTGCGTCATCATTCTGATCATCGAAATGGCGACCGGTAGTTCGGTGCACTGGTTCGCCCTCGTCTTCTGCGGCTCGTTGATCGCGATGTTCGTGGTGCTGCAAGTGATCGCGGGGCAGCGTCACGTCAGCGTCGAACTCACCGCGACCACGCTGCGCGACGGCACCGAGACGCTGCCACTCACGTCGATCGATGCGGTGCTGCCCGAACGCGACGAAGACGCCTGGGACGACGAGGAGTGGGAAGAGGCGCGGGCGCTCGGCGAATTGACCGGCGTGCCACGCCGACGCACCGGCATCGGGTTACGGCTGGCCGACGGCAGCCTGGTGCAGGCTTGGGCGAAAGACCATCGAACGCTGCGCGCGGCATTGACCGCGGCCATCGGCCAAGCGCCCGAACCCGCCGACGACCCGACGCCCGACACCGACGACAAGCACAGCGAGAACGGAGTGGACCGTTGAGGACCTGGATCACGGTGGCCGCCACCGAACTCGGCCTGGTTGTGCTCGGTCTCGTCGCGGCGGTGCTGAGCTGGCAGCAGGGCATTCAAACCACTACCTTCGCCGCCATCGGCCAGGCGCCGGAGTTCGTCGCGACCCGCTACGTCGCGCCCTGGTTGCTGCTCGCCGCGGTGCTGGTCGCGCTCGCCGGTCTGTTCGCGATCGATGCGGTGACCCGCGTGGTGCGTGCGCGTCAGTCCCGCTGACGATCACTGCCGCCAGCACCGTTTCGGCCCGCCGATCGCGGGAATATCGCACCCATGAAGCCCACAGTCACTGTCAAGCGGACTCTCCTCGGTGCCGCGGCCGCCGGCATGATCGGCGCGGCAACGGTGGCCCCGGCGGTCGCCGCCCCCGCCGAGGTTTCCCCGGCCCCACCGACCGCAGTGGTGCCCGTACTCATCGAAACCCCACCCGCCCCCTTGCTACATGCCCTACCGGCCCCGCTGGCCTGCCTGGTGACCACCGGCTTCGCCCTGTGGTGCATCGGTATCACTTAGAGTCGCAGCAACATCGGCGTCGCGGCACCCGAGTCCGGCCTGCATATCAGGCGAGGCGGACAAGAATCTGTGTGCGCCCGTTAGTATTTCGGCCGTCAATGTGTAACTACCTAGGATTGGGTTTGATGAATCGGCTTGCTGTGAAAGTCTGTGCCGCACTGGCGATTACCGCCGCGATCGGGATCGGTGCCGGGCCGGCGGGGGCGAACCCCGGACTTCCGCTCGAGCCCGCGGGCGACACGTCGATGAGTCAGGTCGACGCACCGGTGCTGGTGCCGGATTCCGGTTCCGCGGGCCCGTACAACGCGTTCATGTGTTACCTGCACACCATTTCGGCCCAGGCGCCGTGCATGTACAGCTGAGCGTGGCTCAGTTCCAGTTCTGATACATGTCGAGCACGCGGCCGTTGCGGGTGCCAGGGGCGTTGACGAAGAGGGTGATCGTCCCGTCGGGATGATTGGCCGCCTCCATGATCGCCTGCCGCAGCGACGCGTGCACGCCGCCGTTCTCGTCCTTGTAGATCCCGGTGTCCGCCTTCAGGCCGACGCCGATCCGGTTGAGCGGCACGAACATGGTGACGATGGCCGGAACCGGGCCGTCGGCGATCGACTTGGTCTCCTCATGACTCAGTTGCAGGCCGATCCGATCGGGCTGCGCGACCGGCTCCACCGCGGCGGCCGTACCGGCGCCGAACACGACGGCCGCACCGACGAGCGCGGTGGAAACAGCAGCACTGACCATGGCAAACCGCATAGAAATCCTCCGGGGCAGATGAATGGTGACGCTCGAGATTACGCATCAGCAATCTCGGGGCGATCGAATACGGCGTAAACAGTGCCCCGGCGTGTTGCGGTCTACGTCACGCCCACTACACCCTGTCGTCGACCCGTTCCGATCGGGCTGAGACACTGGAGGTCGTGAGTTCTTCTCCGCGCGTGACCAGCGCATCGGTGCCGGTTTCTGCTCAGCTCTTCGACCGGGCGTGCTCGGTGATCCCCGGGGGTGTCAACTCTCCGGTGCGTGCCTTCAACTCCGTCGGCGGCACACCGCGATTCATCGCGTCCGCGCACGGCTACACCCTCGTCGACGCCGACGGCAACGAGTACGTCGACCTGGTGTGTTCGTGGGGTCCGATGATTCTCGGGCACGCGCATCCCGCGGTGGTCGAGGCGGTGCGGCGGGCCGCGGTCGGCGGCCTGTCCTTCGGCGCGCCCACCGAGGCGGAGATCGAACTGGCCGAGGCCATCATCGAGCGCGTCGATCCGGTGGATCGGGTGCGCCTGGTGAACTCGGGCACCGAGGCCACCATGAGCGCGGTGCGGCTGGCCCGCGGCTACACCGGCCGCGCCAAGATCATCAAGTTTTCCGGCTGCTACCACGGCCACGTCGACGCGCTGCTCGCCGACGCGGGCTCCGGCGTCGCCACCCTCGGGCTACCGACCTCGCCCGGCGTCACCGGCGCGCAGGCGGCCGACACCATCGTGCTGCCCTACAACGACCTCGACGCCGTCGCCGCCGCGTTCGCCGCGCATCCCGGCGAGATCGCGTGCGTGATCACCGAGGCCGCCGCGGGCAACATGGGCACGGTGGCGCCGCTGCCCGGCTTCAACGCGGGCCTGCGCAAGCTGACCGCCGACCACGGCGCGCTGCTCATCATGGACGAGGTGATGACCGGGTTCCGGGTGAGCCGAGCGGGCTGGTTCGGCCGCGAGGGCGTGGTCGCTGATCTCTACACCTTCGGCAAGGTGATGAGCGGTGGCCTGCCCGCCGCCGCGTTCGGCGGCCGCACCGAGATCATGAACCACCTGGCCCCGCTCGGCCCGGTCTACCAGGCAGGCACGCTCTCCGGTAACCCGGTCGCGGTCGCCGCGGGCCTGGCCACGCTGCGCGCCGCCGACGACGCGGTGTACGCCGCGCTGGAGCGGAACGCGCAACGGCTAGGTGCGTTGTTCGGCGAATCGCTCAGTGCCGCAGGCGTCGCGCACCAGGTGCAGTTCGCAGGCAATATGGTGAGCGTGTTCTTCGCCGAACGCCCGGTCACCGACTACGCCGCCGCCAAGGCGAGCGAGACCTGGCGCTACCCCGCCTTCTTCCACGCGCTGCTCGACGGTGGCGTGTACGCGCCGCCGAGCGCGTTCGAGACCTGGTTCGTCTCCGCCGCACTCGACGAGGACGCATTCGACCGCATCGCCGCCGCCCTGCCCGCCGCCGCACACGCGGCCGCGGCCGCCACTCCCGAAGGATCCCGCGCGTGAGCTCCGATCACGATCAGCCCGATGCCGACAAGCGCGACCTAGCCGAGTCCGCCACCGAATCCGCGGCCGACACTGCCGGATCGGTCGCCGGGCTCGGCGCGGCTCCGGTCGCCGAATCCGCTGCCGCCGAGCCGAGTACCGAGCCTGCCGCCGGGTCGATCGCGGGCCTTGGCGCCGGGCCGGTCGTCGACGCCGACGCCGATTCGACCGTCATCGACGCGGGCGCGCAGTTCGCCGCCGCCGCATCGGGTCCGGCCGATCCCGCGGTAGCGGAAAGTATCAGCGCCGCAACGGATTCCGAGCCGAAGCCGAGTGCCGCGAAGGAACAGCGGAGCCACGACGGTGGCACCGCGCCGGTGGAGACGATCGTGCACGTGCTGCGCCACGGCGAGGTGCACAACCCGAACGGGATCCTCTACGGCAGGCTGCCCGGCTTCAGTCTGTCGGTCACCGGCCGCTCGCAGGCCGGTGCCGTCGCGCGGGCGCTGGCCGACCACGACATCGCCGTGGTCATCGCCTCGCCGCTGCAGCGCGCTCAGGAAACCGCGGAACCGATTGCGGCACAACACCATCTGATCGTGCGGACCGACGAGAACCTGATCGAGGCGGGCAACACCTTCGAGGGCCTGCGGGTCTCCGTCGGCGACGGCGCGCTGCGCAAGCCGCGGCACTGGTGGAAGCTGCGCGACCCGTTCACCCCGTCCTGGGGCGAGCCGTACCTGCAGATCGCGCACCGCATGCTGGCCGCGGTGAACAAGGCGCGGGTCGAGGCGGCCGGGCGCGAGGCGGTGCTGGTGTCGCATCAGCTGCCGGTCTGGACGCTGCGCCGGTTCCTGCAGGGCCAGCGGCTCTGGCACGACCCGCGGCAACGCCAGTGCTCGCTCGCGTCGCTGACCTCGCTGGTCTACCAGGGCGACACGCTCGTCGACATCGTGTACTCCGAGCCCGCCGGTGGCTCGGACCCGTCGGTACACGGCGCATGATTTGGCGCACCGCGTCCGTCGCTCCGCCTGCCGCCTCGGCACGGCGGGTCGTTGCCGTCCTGCTCGCCTGCGTCGCCCTGGTCGCGGCGCTGGCCGGTTGCTCGGGCGGTAAGGACGCGGTGGCCTCCGGCGGCACCTTCGAATTCGTCTCGCCCGGCGGCAGAACCGACATCTTCTACGACCCGCCGAGCTCGCGCGGCACCATCGGCAAGCTGGCCGGACCCGACCTGATGACCTCGGGCAAAACCAGCTCGGTGGAGGATTACCCGGGCAAAATCGTGGTACTCAATCTGTGGGGCCAGTGGTGCGGACCCTGCCGCGCGGAGTCGCCCGCGCTCGAAAAGGTCTATGCGGCAACGAAAGACAACGGCGTCGCCTTTCTCGGCATCAACGTCCGTGACCCGCAGCAGGACAAGGCGCAGGACTTCGTCGTCGACAACAAGGTCGGTTACCCGTCCATCTACGACCCGTCCATGCGCACCCTGCTCGCCCTCGGTGGCAATTTCCCGACCAGTGTCATTCCCACCACCCTGATCTTGGATCGTCAGCACCGCGTCGCCGCGGTGTTCCTGCGCCCCCTGCTGGCCGACGATCTGCAACCGATTGTTCAAAAACTCGCCTCGGAGGAAGCACAGTGAATCGCGATCGTCGTACCCGTACCCAGCGTGCCTGTCGCCACCGGCAGGGCGCCCGCCGAATCGGTGGTGCCTGGGCCGTGGACGACCGATGGAAGGGCATCGCCACCGTCCCGCGCAGCGTAGCGGCGGACTCGCTGCTCGACTTCGGCGTGCTGTTCGACGCCGAGAGCACCGAACAGCGCGTTGTGTTGCGTGGCGACACCGACCCGGCCGAGGAGACGCCGGAGGGGGAGGGCGCTTGAGTCCCCGCGTAACAGCGGTGGCGCGCTGATGGTGCTCGCCGCCGTCGGGGATTCGTTCCAGCAGACCGCCGCGACCGGACCGTTGCTGCTCGCGTTGGGCGCCTGCCTGCTCGCCGGGCTGGTGTCCTTCGCCTCGCCGTGCGTGGTGCCGCTGGTGCCCGGCTATCTGTCCTACCTCGCCGGACTCGTCGGCGCCGAGGCGCCGCCCGCCACGCCCGCGCAAGCGGCCGGGGCGCAATCGAGTTCGGTGGCCGTCGAGTCGGCGAAGCAGGCCGCGCGGGCGGGCCGGATGCGGGTGGCCGGTGCGGCGGGACTGTTCGTCGCCGGGTTCACCGTGGTGTTCGTGCTCGCCACCGCAACGGTTTTCGGTGTCATTCAAACGCTGAACGTGAATCGTGAACTGCTGCAACGCATCGGCGGCGTGGTCACCATCCTGATGGGTCTGGTCTTCATCGGCCTGATCCCCGCGCTGCAGCGCGACACCAGGATGGAACCGCGCAGGCTGACCAGCATCGCGGGCGCGCCGCTGCTCGGCGGCGTCTTCGCGCTCGGCTGGACGCCGTGCCTCGGGCCGACGCTGTCCGGCGTGATGGCGGTGGCCGCGGGCACCGACGGGACCACCGCGGCGCGCGGGGTGGCGTTGATCGTCGCCTACTGTCTCGGGCTCGGCCTGCCGTTCGTGATCCTCGCGTTCGGGTCGGCCAGCGCGCTGCGCGGCGTCGGCTGGCTGCGCCGCAATTCGCGCACCATCCAGATCATCGGCGGCATGCTGCTCGTCGCGGTCGGCGCCGCGCTGGTCACCGGGGTGTGGGACCAGTTCGTCGGCTGGGTGCGCGACGCATTCGTTTCCGAGGTTGTGCTGCCGATATGACCGTGACGGAAAAACCGCTGACCGAACCGGCACCCGTGCCTCGGCAATCACCCCTAGGCCGGGTGTGGGCCTTCGTCCGCAACACCTGGCGCGGACTGACCAGCATGCGCACCGCGCTGGTGCTGCTGTTCCTGCTCGCCTTGGGCGCGATTCCCGGCGCACTGCTGCCGCAGCGAAACCTCAACGAGCAGAAGGTCGATCAGTACATCGCGAACCGGCCGACGCTCGGTCCGTGGATGGACCGGTTCGAGCTGTTCGACGTGTTCGGCAGCTTCTGGTTCACGGCCATCTATGTGCTGCTGTTCATTTCGCTGGTCGGCTGCATCCTGCCGCGCTGCTTCGACCACTATCGCGCGCTGCGCACCCCGCCCGTGCGGGCACCGCGCAACCTCAGCCGGTTGCCGCACCACTACGCGGGCAGCGCCGACGAGACGCCCGACGCAGTGGTCGCGCGCGTTCGGAAAGAGTTGCGCGGCTGGCGAACCGAGGTCAGGCCCGGCACCCGCGACGGGGAGATCACCCTCGCTGCGGAGAAGGGGTACACCCGCGAACTCGGCAACCTCGTCTTCCATCTCGCGCTGGTCTGCCTGCTGGTCGCCATCGCGGTCGGCAAGCTGTTCGGCTACGAGGGCAGCGTCATCGTCATCGCGAACAACGGACCGGGCTTCTGCACCACCTCGCCCGCCGTCTTCGACTCGTTCAAGGCGGGCAACGTCAACGACGGCACCGGCATGGCGCCGATCTGCGTGCGGGTCAAGGACTTCAAGGCCGACTATCTGGAGAACGGTCAGGCCGAGATGTTCACCTCGAACATCGAATACCAGGCCGGCGCCGATCTGCAGAGCAACACCTGGCGCTCGACGGCGATCCAGGTGAACCATCCGCTGCGGGTGGCGGGCGACCGAATCTACCTGCAGGGCCACGGTTTCGCGCCGACCTTCACCGTCACCTTCCCGAACGGGCAGACCCGCACCGAGTCGCTGCAGTGGCGGCCCGACGACGCGCGGACCTTCCTGTCCAGCGGTGTGCTGCGCATCGACCCGCCCGGCGGCATGTACGCCACCGACGAGGAGCGGCGCAAGAACCAGATCGCCATCGAGGGCCTGTTCGCGCCGACCGCGCTCTTCCATGGCAGCCTGATGACCTCGTCGTTCCCCACGATGAACGATCCGGCCGTCGCCGTCGACATCTATCGCGGCGACACCGGGCTGGACACCGGAAAGCCGCAGTCGCTGTTCGCTTTGGATCCCGAGCAGGTCAAGCAGGGTCGACTGACCAAGGAGGCCAGGGTGAACCTGCGCCCCGGCGAGTCGACCAGCCTGCCCAACGGCACCAAGGTGACCTTCGACGGCGCACAGGAATTCGCGAACCTGCAGGTGTCGCACGATCCGGCGCAGCAGTGGGTGCTGGTGAGCGCGGTGACCATGATGCTCGGCCTGCTGGTGTCGCTGCTGGTGAAGCGGCGCCGGATCTGGGTGCGGGTCTACCCCGCCGAGGAGCCAGCCGGTACCTTGGGCAAACGACGCACCGTAGTAGAAATGGGCGGGCTGGCTCGGACCGATCAGGCGGGCTGGGGCAGTGAGTTCGACCGACTACGCGCGCGCCTGCTGGACGCCACGCCCGATTCGGCGGCGGACGCGAAGACCACGGGAGAGTGAAGATGCCGATCAACGAGACCATCGCGCGCTACAGCGATTTCTCGTTCAAGACCGCGATCGTGGTCTACGCGCTGGTGCTCGTGCTGCTGATCTGGCAGTACGCCACCGCGCGCAGCCGTCAGGTCGCGGAGCGCGAACTCGTCTCGGTCGGCGGACCGGCCAGCGATCCCGCGCTGCCGGGGCGCGTCGTCGGCCCGCCCGAGAAGTCGATGTCCGAGCGCCTCGGCAACATGGCGTTCTCGGTGCTGGTCGTCGCCATCGCGCTGCACATCGGCTCGATCGTGTTGCGCGGCTTCGCGACGCACCGGTTCCCGCTCGGCAACATGTACGAGTTCGTCACCATGGCCACCGCGGCCGCGGTGCTGATGGGCGCGCTGTTCCTGCGCGAACAGCGCTACCGGTCGATGTGGGTCTTCCTGCTCATCCCGGTCGTCATCCTGCTGTTCCTCGCGGGCACCATCCTCTACGCCGACGCGGCTCCCGTTGTCCCCGCGCTGAAGTCGTATTGGCTGCCCATCCACGTCACCATCGTCAGCATCGGCAGCGGCGTGTTCCTCTTCGCCGGCGTCTCCAGCATGTTGTTCCTCTACCGCCTGCGCCAGCCCGAAGGCCAGGAGTCGAACAACATCCTCGGCGCCATCGCCCGCCGCCTCCCCGACGCCCGCACCCTCGACCGCCTCGCCTACAAAGCCACCATCATCGGCTTCCCCCTCTTCGGCGCAGGCGTAATCCTCGGCGCCATCTGGGCCGAAGCCGCCTGGGGCCGCTTCTGGGGCTGGGACCCCAAAGAAACCTGCTCCTTCATCGCCTGGGTCCTCTACGCCGCCTACCTGCACGCCCGAGCCACCTCCGGCTGGCGCGACACCAAGGCCGCCTGGATCAACATCGCCGGCTTCGTCGCCATGCTCTTCAACCTCTTCATCATCAACATGGTCATCAGCGGCCTGCACTCCTACGCCGGATTGAACTGAGCGGAGCGGGAATTCGCGACAAGGGCACTGAACGCCGGACTGCCTGCCGAGCCCGACTCGCCGTTCGAGTCGGGCTCGTCGCCTTGATTCCCTTCGGCCCGAGCCGATTCGGCTGATACTGGAGCCAGTGATCGAAGCGTGGAGGCTCTCGTGCAACCCAATAATGCTGGCCAGGAAGCGGCGGCGATTGCCGCCATCGTCGCTGCTGCGAATCAGGCTGCGGACGCTGTGCTCGGGACGGCGGCCAACCCGATCAGCGCCCAGCAGTTGACGGCTCAGACGAACCAGGCCCAGCGAGAGGCGCTGCGCGCCACACTCGAGGCGCAATCGGACGACCTGGATACCGTGGATGACACCGCGGCGGTCGTGGCCGCCACGACCCGCGTGAATGACGCGCTGGAGCGGCTGGACCAGATTGATCCGTAGGCGCCGATCGTCGGCTGCCGGCGGGGATTGTTAGCGCGGCTTCACCGGAAATAGTCCGGCCGAAGAGTACGGTTTCAGAAAAGTGTCCGGGGTCACTGAGCTACTCGGGCGATAGCCAGTCTGCTGGAAGTGGCGCAGATCACGTGCCGCCCGGCGTGCCGTTACGCGAAACGCCGTGTCCTGTCTACATGCGATGCGCTGACCCGGCGCACAGACGGTTGAGGAGCGGGCTCTTGGATTCCGATTACTTCACCTATCTCCCGGCCGCGGTGGCCGACGCGGACGGGAGTTTGGTCGAGCAGTTGAATGACGGCGCATTGCGCAAGCTGGTGCAGACGGCGGCCGGGCTCTCCGTGGAGGCGCAGCACTACCTGGCGATGCTCGCGAATCGACTGCGGGCGAGCGAGGGCTTGCACGCGCGTAACTACGCCGATGGTGAGATGTAATGCACGGGAGGGGATCCGGGCCGAGTGCTCAGCGCTCGGTGGAGTCGGAGTCTCCGTTGCGGTGCTGGCGGGATAGCCGCCAGAGAAACTCGGCGTCGTCGTCAGGTCCGACGACGCGCTTGCGTTGCGGTGAACGCGAGTGGGTTGCGGACGGTCCGGCAGTTCTCTCGGGGCCGAACGCTTTCCAGCACAACACCGCGACTGCCACGACCGCGATGAGTGCCAACAGGTACGTCACGTCGCTCACCTCCTGGTTACGAGGGTAGTCCCGTGCGTAGCTCTCGCACACCGCAGACGTGAAATAGATACGCCGGGTGGGCGCGGGCCCCGGCACGATGGGCCCGCGCGGCCCGCAGTCAGCGTGCGGTCGCCTCAGTGGTGAGCGACTTGAGCAGCTGCATTACCTCTGATTCGCGGAACCGGCGATGTCCGCCCGGTGTGCGCAACGACCCGAGACGCCCGGCATGAGCCCATCGGGTGACCGTCTTGGGGTCGACGTGGAACATGGCAGCAACCTGCCCTGGTGTCAGCAGGGTGTCCTGGCCGCCGACGGTGATCGCACTCATAGCAAACCTCTCCGTTCTCGACAGTTCCCTCATCAGATGGCGTCATCGTTGCACTGAAACCCCTAGGTACTCGAACCACCTACTGTTGGTAAAGGGGAAGTAATAGACAAATCGGATATGCTGCCGACCTCGGCGACAGGCGCGCGCTGAGGGCGGGCAACAGCTTCGCATAGGCTGAGCGACGTGAGTGACGCAACTCCACCGGATGGTGCTCCAGGACAGCAAACCGCTGGCGCGGGTCAGCGCCTTGCCCGCAACCTCGGTCTGTACACGGTGGCAAGGCTGGCCCTGGTCGTGGTGATCACGCTGCTGATCGTGGGGCTGGCCCGGCTGGTCAAGGTGGACATCCCACTGGTGGTCGCCGCCCTGTTCGCCCTGATCATCGCCATGCCGCTGTCGTTGCTGCTGTTCAAACGGCTGCGCGTGCGAGTCAACGAGGACATCGCGGTGGTGGACGAGCGCCGCCGCCACGACAAGGCGCAACTGCGGGCCCGGTTGCGCGGCGATGGCCCTGAGGACAATCAGGGGGCATCGTGAAGTCCTGTGATCGCAGCAGCCCGCGCGACTGGGTGGACAACGCGGTCCGGCTGATCGACGCCGACGCTCAGCGCAGCGCCGATACCCACCTGCTGCGGTATCCGCTGCCCGTCGCGTGGAACGTCGAGCTGTATCTGAAGGACGAGTCCACCCACATCACCGGCAGCCTCAAGCATCGGCTGGCCCGATCGCTGTTCCTCTACGCGATCTGCAACGGCTGGGTTACCGAGGGCACCACGGTGGTCGAGGCCTCCTCGGGCTCGACCGCGGTGAGCGAGGCGTACTTCGCGAAGCTGCTCGGCCTGGATTTCGTCGCGGTGATGCCGGCCAGCACCTCGCCGCAGAAGATCGCGCTGATCGAAGCGCAGGGTGGCCGTTGCCATTTCGTGCGGCGCCCGCCCGATATGTACACCGAGGCGGCGCGGCTGGCCGCCGAATGCGGCGGCCACTACATGGATCAGTTCACCCACGCCGAGCGCGCCACCGACTGGCGCGGCAACAACAACATCGCCGAATCCATCTTCGAGCAAATGACGTTGGAGTCGCATCCGGTGCCGGACTGGGTGGTGGTCGGCGCGGGCACCGGCGGCACCAGCGCCACCATCGGCCGCTACATCCGATACCGCAGGCACGCAACGAAACTGGCCGTGGTCGACCCGGAGAACTCCGCGTTCTACGGCGGCTACGAGACCGCCGACTCGGGCTACGAGACCGGAATGTCTTCGCGCATCGAGGGAATCGGCCGCCCGCGGGTGGAGCCGTCGTTCGTCGGCCAGGTGGTCGATCGGATGATCGGCGTGCCCGACGCGGGATCCATTGCGGCAGCACGGTATGCGAGCAAGGTGCTCGGTCGCCGGGTGGGCGGTTCCACCGGCACCAACCTGTGGGGCGTGTTCGCGATCATCGCCGAGATGCTCGCCGCCGGTCGCGGTGGCAGCGTGGTCACCCTGCTGTGTGACGGCGGAGATCGTTATGCCGGAACGTATTTCGACGACGCCTGGGTGGAGTCGCAGGGCCTGAGCCTGGTCGAACCGACCGCCATCCTGGACAAGTTCGCCGCCACCGGCGAGTGGGCGGGCTGACGGCTCCGAGCCGCCCTGATCAACCGAAGGCCACCTTCATTCGGGACATACACCCGATCGAAGGTGGCCTTCGTGCTGTGCCGGGTGTTCGCCGACCGTGAACAATCTTCGCGTCAATTTTTGTTGACATCCATCCGGTGCGTCAATCAAAATTGACGACATGACAGAAGCAACCACTCTGGCGGCCGCCGCGGGCAGCCCCGACCCCAAGGTCGGGTTGCGCGCGGTGCTCGCACTGCGGCGGCTGCTCGAACGTCTGGAAGCCATCCAGGTGGCCAATGCCCGCGAACAGGGCTGGTCCTGGCAGGCGATCGCGGAGGCGCTCGAGGTCAGCAAGCAGGCAGCCCACCAGAAGCACAATCAGAGAGGCAGGAACCGCTGATGTTCGAACGGTTCACCAAGTCGGCGAGGACGGCCATCGTGATGGCCCAGGAGGACGCGCGCGAATTGCGCTCGCCGAGCATCGAGATCGAGCACGTGCTGCTCGGCCTGCTGTCGCAGGGCGAGGAGGACCTGAAGGCGCTGTTGGCCGAGGCGGGTGTCACGCACGAGAGCGTGATGACCGCGCTGGCGGCGCAGCGCAAGGGCGAACCGCTGGGGAGCGAACCGCTGGGCGAAGAGGACGCCGAGGCGTTGCGCTCGATCGGTATCGACCTCGACGCCGTGCGGGAGTCGCTGCAGGCCAATTTCGGCGAGGACGCGCTCGACCGTCCGATACCCGAGGGGCGGCGCGGTCCGTTCGGTTGGGGCCGCGCCGTCACCTACGGCCACATCCCGTTCACGAGGGACTCGAAGAAGGTGCTCGAGTTGTCCCTGCGGGAGGCGCTGGCCCGCAAGGACAAGACCATCGAATCCGGGCACGTACTGCTCGGCATCCTGCGCGCGCCGAACCAGACCACCGTGGGCCTGTTCGGCGGCTCGGGGCCGATCCACGACCTGCGGCCCAAGGTGCACGCGCTGCTCGATCGCGCGGCTTGAGATGGGAGACATGTGTCGTCTCGGCGAAGCAAGCACGTTCGCGGAGACCGCTGCGGTCACGCCGCGTGGCCGCCGTGAATTGCGTTTTGAGACGACACATGTCCGCCCGGTCGTTTTAGCATGGGCGCATGCAGCTTCTGATTCGGTTGATCATCAACGGGGTGGCCATCTGGCTGGCCGCCGCCTGGGTCGACAAGATCGACATCATCAGTCCGGCGGACAACGGCAATGTCGGCAAGGTGCTCGTCGTGCTGGCCGTCGCCGCGGTGTTCACGGTGGTGAACGCGCTGGTCAAACCGATCGTCAAGCTGCTGTCGCTGCCGCTGGTGATCGTCACGCTCGGCCTGTTCCTGCTGGTGATCAACGCGCTCATGCTGTGGCTGACCGCGAAGATCACCGAGACCACCGACTACGGCCTGCGCGTCGAGGGCTTCTGGGCCGCGGTGATCGGCGGCCTGATCGTCTCGATCGTCAACTGGGTGCTCGGCATCCTGGTCCCGGACGGCGACGACTAGCGCGGCTCGGTCCGTCAGACAAAGCTGATGGCCAACGCGGTGAGCGCCGACCAGGCGAGCATCGCGAGGCCGGAGTCGCGCAGCGCCGGAATGAGTTCCAGGCCGCCCTTGCCGGACCGGACCGGCGCGTTGGCGCGCACCGCGAGCGGAATGGCCAGCAGGCCGACCAACGCGAACGGGGTGCGTGCCACCAGGAGCAGCGTGCCGAGGAACGGGATGGCGAGCAGCGCGAGCTGCAGCGTCCTGGTCCGCGGGTCGCCGAGTTTGACGGCCAGGGTGACCTTTCCGGACTGCGAGTCGGTCGGGATATCGCGCAGGTTGTTCGCGACCAGCACGGCGCTGGAGAACGCGCCGACCGAGACCGCGAGCACCACGCCCGCCCAGTCGATCTTTTCCGCCTGCACGTACTGGGTGCCCAGCACGCCGACCAGGCCGAAGAACACGAACACCGCGATCTCACCGAAGCCGCTGTAGCCGTAGGGCTTACTGCCGCCGGTATAGAACCAGGCGCCCGCCAGGCAGGCCACGCCGACGAGCAACAACCACCATGCCGTGGTCGCGGCCAGGATCAGGCCGACCACGGCGGCGATGCCGAGGCTCAGGATCGCCGCATTGCGCACCGCGGCGGCCGAGGCCAGTCTCTGCCCGACCAGCCGCACCGGGCCGACCCGGACGTCGTCGGTGCCGCGAATGCCGTCGGAGTAGTCGTTGGCGAAGTTGACGCCGACGATCAAGGCCAGCGAAACCAGCAGCGCGAGAACGGCTTTCCACCACACGGCACCGTCGAGCGAGGCGGCGGCGCCGGTGCCTGCCAGCACCGGGGCGATTGCGTTCGGCAGGGTGCGTGGACGCGCGCCCTCGATCCATTGCGCTGCTGTAGCCATCCCCGCAGCATAGTGTCGCGGTCGGACATTAGTCGTTCAGAGCCAGCGCCCAGCCGTGCGCGGGCAAGGCGCTCAGGCCCCGTTGGCCTCGGCGACCGCCTTCAACCGCGCGAGGCCCTTCTCGAAGTCCTTGCCGACGATCTTGTCGGTCGGCAGGATCTTGGAGAGCACCTTCATCAGGCCCTGCTGCGTCCCGCTCATCCGCCAGACCACCTCGGTGGCGCCGGATTCGGTCGGGTTCAGCTCGAACAGCACCTGGTTGGTGGCCTGCCACGGCTTCTCGAAGACCAGCTGGATGCCGATCTCGCGGTCGGCGCTGGCGACCACCTCCATGCTGCCCGCACCGGCCTTACGGTTGCCGACCCAGGCGTACTTGGCGCCGATACCGGCGTCCGGGCCGGTGTAGGTGCGCTGCAACTGCGGGTCGAGATCCTCCCAGGGGGACCATTTCGTCCACTCGTGCAGGTTGTCGATCAACCCGTGAATACGCGACGGCTCGGCCGAGATCACGGCCTGCCGGACCACTTCGAACTCAGCCATGCGGACAGCGTAGGCGACCGACCACTGGAAATGGGGTAAAAAACCATGTCGGCTCGGACCGCCTCACTCGCATACGATTACCGCGGGATGTTGTCGGATCAACGCGGCCCGAATGGCCGCGGTCAAGCGTTGCGGGCGCCCGCAGGTGAACCAGTCGTGGTCGCCCTGCTGGGCGAGATCGCGCTGCGCCGGGACGGCGCGCTGACTGCGCTACCCGGCGCTCGCTCCCGCCTGTTGCTCGCCGCGTTGGCCCTGCGCCCCGGCCGTAGCCGCAGCGCTCAGTCCTTGATCGATGACGTGTGGGGCGAGCAGCCGCCGCGTGCGCCGATGAACGCGCTGCACACCCAGGTGTCCCGGCTGCGTTCCGCGCTGCCCGACGGCGCGCTGGAGATCGGCCCGGCCGGTTATCGGCTGACGTTGCGTGCGGATCAGGTGGATCTGACCCGGGTCGCCGAACTGGCGCGCCTGGCCCGCGATTGCCGGACCGCCGGTGACGACACGGGCTGCCTCGACGCGGTCGCGCAGGCGCGGGCGCTGTGGCGCGGCGAGCCGGGCGCGGATCTGCCGCCGGGTGAGGTCGCGGACGCGCTGCACGCCCTCGCGACGAGCAGGCTCGCCGAACTGGACGCACTCGAGCTGGCGGCGCGCGAGTCGACCGGCGACCTCGACGGCGCGCTGCGGATCGCCCGGTTCCGGGCGCGCCTCAGCCCACTGGACGAGCCCGATCAGCTCACCCTGATGCGGCTGCTCGCCGTGGCGGGCCGCCCCAACGAGGCGCTGGAATCGTTCGCCGCCTTCCGGACTCGGCTGGCCGAGGAGCTCGGTGCGGACCCCGGACCGGCGCTGGTCGAGTTGAATACCGCGATCCTGCGCGGTGACCCGCTCGGCCCCGTCGCCGCCGCAACCCCGACGGCTCCGCAAACTCACGGCGCGGCAACACCTTCCGGACACGGCGCCGCGCCGCTCCCCGACGCGGACTTCGCCATGCCCGCCGCGATCGGCCTGCGCGCCGCACCCAATCCACTGCTCGGCCGAGAGGCCGATCTGACCATGCTCGACGCACTGCTGCGCACGTCGCGGGTGGTCACGGTGCTCGGCCCCGGCGGGTCCGGCAAGACCCGGATCGCCAACGAGGTCGGCGCGCGGATAGCCCGCACCCGCTCGGTGGTGCTGGTGGAGCTAGCCTCGATCCGCGCGGAGGATACCGACGTCGTGCTCGAGATCGAGGCCGCGATCAGCGCGGTGCTCGGCCTGAGCGATACATCGTTCGGCACGTCCGCGCTGTACAACCGTGAGGTCGTCGCGGCGAGCAGGCAGCGACTGCGCAATGCGGTCGCCGCGCGTCCGATGATGTTGATCCTGGACAACTGCGAGCATCTGATCGACGCCACCGCGCGGGTGGTCGCCGATCTGATCGGCGTCGCCGATCTGCTGACCGTGCTGACCACCAGCCGAGCGCCGCTGATGATCACCGCCGAGGCGGTATATCCGTTGCCGCCGTTGACCATCGACGCGGCGGGTTCGCCCGCGACCGAACTGTTCGCGGCGCGCGCCAGGTCGGTGCGGCCCGGCGTTCGGCTCGATCCCGAGATCGTCGCGCAGCTGTGCCACACCCTCGACGGCCTGCCCTTGGCCATCGAACTCGCCGCCGCGCGGGTCCGGGTGATGAGTGTCGAGGAGATCAATCTGCGGCTGGCGGATCGGTTCGCGCTGCTGCGCCACGGCGATCGCAGTTCGCCCGAACGCCACCGCACCCTGCACGCGGTGATCGACTGGAGTTGGAATCTGCTGGGTGCCCCGCAGCAGGTGGCGCTGCGCCGATTGTGCCGATTCCCAGCGGGTTTCACGCTGTCCGCGGCCGAGGCGGTGGTCGGCGGGCCGGAGGTGGACGACGTCGCGGCGGCGGTCGACGGATTGGTGAACCAGTCGCTGCTCACCATGCTCGACGACGAGGTCCTCGGCACCCGCTACCGCATGCTGGAGACAGTGCGCGAGTACGGCGACGAACAGCTGGCCGCCTGCCCGGCCGAGTCCGACCTGATGGCCGATCGATTGATGTTGTGGGCCAAGGACTATGCCGCCGCCGCGGCGGACCGCTACCTCACCGGCGATCAGGTGGAGCTCGCCCTCTCGGTCGCCACCGAGCTGGACAATCTGCTTGCGGCACTGCGCTATGCGCTCGAACGACGTGACGCCGCCACCGCGTACACGGTGTTCCCGGTGATCTCCATGCTGTGGGTGCTGCGCGGTTCGCACCTGGAGGTGGTCGCCTGGGCGCCGAGGGTCGCCGAACTCCGCCCGGCCGATACCGGACCGGACGCGCCACCCGGCGACCTGGTGTTGATGAGCTATCAGACGATGTTCCTGCACTTGGCTTTCAGCCGGGCCGACACGCGTGAGCTGGTGCGGCTGCGCACCCGGATCCGCCGATTGCTGCGCAGCCGAACCGATCTCAGCGCCGCCAACCGCTTCGTCGGCAGCGTCGTGTTGACCCGCGCCGATGGTCGCGGGCTGGCCAGGCTGATCGCGAATTCCATCCGGTCGAAGGATCTCGAAACTCGTTCCACCGCATTACTTTTGCGCGCCAATATCAAGGAGAACCTCGGCGACGTGCGAGGTTCGACGGTCGACGCGGTCCGCGCGCTCGACATCGTCGGCCGGGACAATGTCTGGAGTGTGGCCATGGTGTGCAGGCACCTCGGCCAGGTGTACGGCCAGATCGCCGAGTACGACAAGGCCGTGGGGCACTACCGCCGCGGGCTCGGCATGCTGCAGCGGTTGGGGGCCTACGAGGACACCGTCGAGACCCGGGCGATGCTGGTCGCATCGCTGCTCGGCGCCGGCTACCTGCCGGAAGCCCGGCGCGAATTGGAGATCGCGCTCGGATCCTCGGACCTCGACGGCGCGGTGGGCGGGAAGAATCATCTGCTGGCCACGATGATGCAGACCGCCGCCGAGGTGGCGCTCGCCGAGGGCGATATCGAGGGTGGGCTCAGCCGCTATCAACGGGCCTTGGAGCTGTCCGGCTGGCCGGGCAACGAGGCGAATCCGGGGCCGAGCGGGCTCATGCTCGGCGCCGCCGTACTGGACGCGCGCGTGCTGTACGGCGCGGTGGCGGCCTGCGGCGAACTCGTCGGCAATCTGGTCGATCTCGTCTTGCCGACGATGGCGCAGTTCCAGGACCTGCCGCAGATCGGCGCGGTCGCCTGTGCGATCGGGTCGTATCTGATCGCCGCCGAGCGAGATCGGGACCGTGGGCTGGAACTGCTCGCGCTGGCGCCGAAGGTCTTCGGCCGCCAGGACTTTCCGTCGATGCGCTGGTCCACGCACGCCGAATCGGTCGACCGGCTGCTCGGCCCCGGCCCGTTGGCGGAGACCAGGGCCAAGGTGGCGCGGATGCGCCGGCGGGATTCGTCCGACCGGATCATGCAGATTTTCGCGGAGTTGCAGAACGCGCGCTGAGCGGCGAATCTGCTTGTCCGGCAAACCGATCGGGCCGGGCTGTCGATGCCGACCGGATCTGCCCGCACACGACGCAACGCCGGCCGACCCATGGTCGACCGGCGTTGCGTTGTCCCTCATCGGTTTTCGGTTGTCACGCCCGGCGCATGTACGCCTTGACGGCCAGCGGGGCGAAGACGACGATCACCACCACCGCGCCGATCAGCGAGTAGGCCAGGTTGGCGCCGTAGATGTTGCCGTTCATCAGGTCCTGGGCCGCGTTGACCATGTAGTAGACCGGGTTCGCGTGGTTCAGGCCCTGCAGCCAGCCCGGCATCTTGCTCACCGGTGCCAGCGCACCGGACATGAACGTCAGCGGGAACATGATCATCATCGAAATGCCCTGCACGCCAGAGGCGCTCTTGCCGGTGACGCCGACGAGCGCCCAGATCCAGCTGACCGCGAACGAGCACACGATGATCACCAGTCCGGCCGCGACCACGCCGACGAAGCCGCCGCCGGGCCGGTAGCCGAGGGCCAGCCCGACCACCACGGTGAGCACCGTCGCGATGGTGTAGCGCACCATGTCGGCGATCAGCGCACCGGCCAGGGCCGAAATGCGGGCGATGGGCAGGGATTTGAACCGGTCGAAGACACCCTTGTCCATATCCTCGCGCAGCTGGGTGCCGGTGACGACCGAGGTCAGGATCACCGTCTGCACCAGGATGCCGGGAATGAGCGTCGGCAGGTAGTCGTGCACCGACCCGCCGATCGACCCGCCGAAGATGTAGGCGAACAGCGCGGTGAACAGGATCGGCTGGACCGTCACGTCGAACAGCTGTTCCGGATTGTGCTTGATCTTCAGCAGGCCGCGATAGGCCATGGTGAACGAGTTCTCCACGGTCTTGCGCACACTGATGTGGTTGCTGACCTCGGGAATGTTGACAGGTGCCGCGCGCCGCGGCGTAACTGGTGCGGTGATCGTCGTCATGCCGCGCTCCGTTCGGTGTCGTCGTCGGCCGGACGGCCGGTGATGGTGAGGAAGACCTCGTCGAGGCTCGGCTTGCTGACGGTGATCTCGTCGATGCCGATCTCCCACTCGCGCAGGCGAATCAGCAGATCGGCGGTCATCCCGGCATCCTGCAGCGGTGCGGTGAGCCGACCGGCCTCCGGCGTGCTCACGGCATCGACGCCGAGGAACTCGCTGACGATGCGACGCGCCTCGCCGAGCTGAGCCCGGTCGGTCAGGGTCAGGTGCAGTGACGAGCCGCCGACCGAGGCCTTGAGCTCGTCGGCGGTGCCGTCGGCGATCACCCTGCCGTGGTCGATCACCGCGATGCGATCGGCCAGCTGATCGGCCTCGTCCAGGTACTGCGTGGTGAGCAGCACCGTGGCGCCCTCGCGGACCAGCCTGCGGATGGTCTCCCACATCTGGGCGCGGGTGCGCGGGTCGAGGCCGGTGGTCGGCTCGTCCAGGAACAGCAGCGGCGGGGTCGCGATCAGGCTGGCGGCCAGGTCGAGCCTGCGCCGCATGCCGCCGGAGAAGTTCTTGAGCGGCTTGGTCGCCGCCTCGACGAGGTCGAACTCCTCGAGCAGGTCGGCCGCCTTGCGCCGGGCGTCGGTCCGGCCGAGGCCGAGCAGGCGGGAGAACAGGATCAGGTTTTCGGTGGCGGACAGATCCTCGTCGACCGACGCGTACTGCCCGGTGACGCCGACCAGCGACCGCACGGCCGTCGGTTCGGCGACCACGTCGTGGCCGAAGATGCGGGCGCTGCCACCGTCGAGCCGGAGCAGCGTGGCGAGCATCTTGATGGTCGTGGTCTTGCCGGCCCCGTTCGGTCCGAGCACGCCGTACACCGAGCCTTGCGGAACCGCCAAGCTCACACCGTCGACGGCGCGCTGTTCCCCGAACACCTTGACCAGCCCGTCCGCCTCGACGGCGAGTGCTGAAGTGGGTGCGAAAGAAGTCATGGCTACACGGTGCGGCCGACTTCTTGCACGGCCCTTGCACGACTATGACATGGCTCTTGCATCAGATGCAGAGAGGCGTAGCATCTGATGCATGCGGACGACGATAGATATCGACGCAGTCGTATTGGAACAACTTCGGCGTCGACAGAAACGGGAGGGAAAGACATTGGGGCAATTGGTTTCCGAACTGCTGGCCCGCGAACTCGCGAGGGACGAGCCGAAGCTCGTTGCCGATATCGCCTGGCCGAGTCAGAACCTCGGTGTCCGTGTCGATATCGAGGACAAGCACGCGCTGTACGCCGCACTGGATGCGGATGTCTGATGTCGCGAACCGTCGACACCAACATCCTGGTCTACGCCTCGGACAGCGGGTCTCCGGTCCACCAGCAGGCGTCCACGCTCATGCAAGAGCTACTGCGCGGCCCGGAACTGACGACTGTGTTCTGGCCGGTGCTGGAGAGCTACCTGCGGATCGTGACGCATCCGGCGATCTGCTCGTCGCCACTGCCGATCGCGATGGCGCATCAGGCGGTCGAGGCGGTGCTGGCGTCGCCGTCGATTCGGGTCGTCGCGGAAGGCGCGAACTTCTGGCGCTGCTATACCCAGATCGGTGGTGGGCGCGGCAATGACGTGCCCGATGCGGTGATTGCCGCACTGATGCTCGAGCACGGCGTATCGACGATCTATACCCGGGATCGGGACTTTCGGCGGTATCCGGCCATCTCGGTCCGCGATCCGTTCCCGGACCGAGTCGTGCACGGACAGCGCTGAACGGCGCTAGTGACTCGCGTCGGCGAGCAGCTTTTCGCGCAGCGTGGTGCGGTCGGGCTTGCCCGGGCCGCGCATGGGGATCTCGTCGACCAGCGTGAGCTCGCGCGGGGCGGCGATCGAATCCAGTTCGGCCACCACGTGTTCGCGTAGTTCGTCGAGGGTCGGCACCGCACCGGGGGCGGGTACCACCACGACCGCGACCCGCTGGCCGAGGCGTTCGTCCGGCAGGCCGAGCACCACGCATTCGCGGATGGCCGGATGGTTCATCAGCACGGCCTCGACGACCTGCGGGATCACCAGCAGGCCACCGGTCATGATCGCCTCGTCGAGCCGGCCGGTGATGCTCAGCCTGCCGTTGTCGAAGGTGCCCGCGTCCTCGGTGCGGAACCAGCCGGGCTCGGCGAAGGCCGGATTGTCCGGTTGGCCGCGGTAGCCCGAGGCGATCATCGCGCCGCCGAGCAGCACCCTGCCGTCCTCGATGCGTACCTGCGTGCCGTCCAGCGGGATGCCGTCGTACACGCAGCCGCCGCAGGTCTCGCTCATACCGTAGGTGCGAACGACGTTGATACCGGCCGCTTTCGCGCGCTCGTACACCGGAGGCGGGGTGGCCGCGCCGCCGACCAGGACGCCGTCCAATTGGGCGAGCGCCGCCGCGGCGACCGGTGCGTCGAGCGCCTTGATCAGCTGGGTCGGCACCAGCGCGGTGTAGCGCCGGTCGCCGCGCATACCGGACACGGCACCCGCCAGGGCCTCGGGCAGGAACCCGCCCGACACGTCGAGGATGGTCGGCTGGGTGCCCGCCAGGATGCTGCGCAGCAGGACCTGAATGCCCGCGATGTGATGCGTCGGCAGGGCCAGCAGCCAGCTGCCCGGACCGCCGAGCCGGTCGTGCGTGGCGGTGCCGCTGGCCCGCAGCGCGGCGGCACTGAGCATCGCGCCCTTGGGCACGCCGGTGGTGCCGGACGTGGTCACCACGAGCGCGACATCGTCATCGATCGTCTCGCCCGGAGCGAGCGCGTCACTGAGTCGCCTGGCCTCGCGGCGGTCGCTGGTGGGGATCGGCAACCACGCGGGCCCGCTGCCCTCCAACGCTTCTCGCAGATGGGGAAGGACCTCGCCCGCACCGGACCCGGTGGGCATAGGAAGTGTGCGAAGAGTGCGGCTCATGCGCGCACCCCGGCAACGCTCGGATGCCCGCCGGGCTCACTCACGACCCCACCTCGCCGGCGCTCGGCCCCATCGTTCCCAGAGGCACTGTGCCTACGGCTCGCCCACTGCGCTCGCTCACGGTAGCGATCGTGTCATGGCCGCGTCGCCGAACGCGGAACGGGTGGTCGGTTTGCTGGGGCGGCAGGAGACATGTGTGGCCGCCCCCAGGAAATGGGGCTCAGGTACGCCAGGCATCGAGACTGCGATTCACTCGTCGGACGGGTTACGCACGGCGGCCGGCCCGGACATCGGCGGTCGGGGGCCATCCGAGCGCAATCGTCCTCGTCGCGGCGGCCCTTGGCAACTCGGTCCACCGGCCGATCGCACGTGCGAATGTAAGGTCAGTCCGCTGACCTGCGCTCATCGCGGCGGATCGGATGATCCGGCGGTATCTCGACCAGCACGATCGGCACCCCGTCCGGGTCGCGCACCCACATTTCGATCAGTCCCCACGGCTCCTGAACGGGCGCCCGATCGATGGCGACGCCCTTCAGCGCGAGCTCCGCCGCGGCGTCCGCGGCGTCGCGCACCTGGAGCCAGATGGCCCCGTCGAACGCGGACGGCCGGCCCGATCCGCCGTGCGCGGCCACCTCCACCAGCGACTGTCCAGCGAAGAAGACCGTGCCGCCCGGATACTCCCGCGCGATGGCCAGCCCGAGCCCGTCGCGATAGAAATCGAGCGTGCGCGCGTAGTCGGCAGGCCGCAAAATGATTCGGCTGCTGAGGATGTCCATGTCAGAAGTACCAGGGGTACGGAGTCCAGTCGGGCTTGCGCTTCTCCAGGAAGGCGTCGCGGCCCTCGACGGCCTCGTCGGTCATGTAGGCCATCCGCGTCGCCTCGCCCGCGAACAGTTGCTGGCCGACCAGCCCGTCGTCGAGCAGGTTGAACGCGTACTTCAACATCCGTTGCGCCTGTGGGGATTTGCCGTTGATGTCGGCGGTCCAGTCCAGCGCGACGTCTTCCAGTTCGGCATGGTCGACGACCTTGTTCACCGCGCCCATCTGGTGCATCTCCTCGGCGGTGTACGGGCGGCCGAGGAAGAAGATCTCGCGGGCGAACTTCTGGCCGACCATCTTCGCCAGATAGGCGCTGCCGTAACCGCCGTCGAAGCTGCCCACGTCGGCGTCGGTCTGCTTGAAGCGGGCGTGCTCCCGGCTGGCCAGGGTGAGATCACAGACCACGTGCAGGCTGTGCCCGCCGCCCGCCGCCCAGCCGTTCACCAGCGCGATGACCACCTTCGGCATGAACCGGATGAGTCGCTGCACCTCGAGGATGTGCAACCGGCCCGCGCGGGCCCGGTCGACGGTGTCCGCGGTGTCGCCGCTGGCGTACTGGTAGCCGTTGCGGCCGCGGATGCGCTGATCGCCGCCGGAGCAGAAGGCCCAGCCGCCGTCCTTCTCGCTCGGGCCGTTGCCGGTGAGCAGCACCGCGCCGACGTCCGAGGTCATCCGAGCGTGGTCGAGCGCCCGATAGAGTTCGTCGACCGTATGCGGGCGAAACGCATTGCGCACCTCGGGACGATCGAAAGCGACACGGACAGTGCCCTGTTCGATGTGCCGGTGGTAGGTGATGTCGGTCAGATTCTCGAACCCGGGGACGGGTCGCCACAACTTCGGATTGAACGTCACGCCAGTGATTATTGCCCTTGGCTCTGAGTTGGCTGATCCGGTGTGTGGAACTGCCACGACTTGACGGTGTAAAACTAGGCGTTACCGTGCATATATGAGTGATGCAGTGAAACCGGTTATCGATCGCAGCGCGGTCGATGAGTCCCGGTACGAGAAGCACGGGGGATTCCCGAAGGTGTCCCGCGCGAAGATCGGGCGCAATTTCGGCCCGTTCGTCGAGGCGATGCGGACGCTGCAGGATCTCGCGGTTTCGGTAGACGCGCCCGACGAGGTGTTCGGCGACGCGCTCGACGAGGCCAATCAACTCATCGCGCTGCTCGAGCCGCACCGTGCGCCCGAGCTCCAGGGACCAGCGGGCCGCGCCGTCGAATTGCCCGGCCGCGGAAGCCTTCTGCTGCTGCCGTGGCAGGTGGTCGAGGCGGGTCCGGACGGCATCCGGATGACCGGTGAGTTCCGCCGTTTCCATCTCGGCGGCAACGGCGCGGCGCACGGCGGCGTGCTGCCGCTGCTGTTCGACGATCTGCTCGGCATGATCGTGCACTACGCCGGACGGCCGATCAGTCGCACCGCGTATCTGCATGTGAACTATCGCAAGATCACTCCGCTGCAGACGCCGCTGACGATTCGCGGTCGTGTCGATCGCACCGAGGGGCGTAAGACCTTCATCACCGCCGAATTGCTCGATGAGCAGGGCAATCTGCTCGCCGATTGTGAAGGATTGATGGTGCAGTTGCTGCCGTGGCAGCCTTGAGCCGGTGAGTGCCGCGACCAGTTGCGCGAGGATGCGTATAGTTGCGCCTGCTCGTTCATCGAAACCTATTCCGGAGGACCTGAAAGTGGTTGCAGCACTGTCTGAATCCCTGCTCGACGACGCCAAGCGCCCGGCTTTTCTTGCCGATGCCGTCGAGGTTCTTGATGCCGAGGTCTCGGACAAGGGTGGTGCGTCCGGCCTGGCTGTGAAGGGTGGCTACGCGGCGGTCAAGAAGATCAGCCCGTCGATCGTGCCGGACGCGCTGGCGTCGTTGGCGCCCAAGCTCGTTGCGCAGCTGGACCCGTTCTGGCAGGAATTCGCCGCAACGGGGTCGGGCACGTTCGGCGATCTGCTGGTCGCCAAGTCCGACCAGGTCGCCGAGGCGTTGCTCTCGGTCACCGACGCCCGCGCCGACGCGTCCACCCGGCCGGCGCTGAAGAAGGTCTACTCGTCGATGCGTTCGTCGGCGAAGAAGAACGTCATCGAGGCGCTGCCGCGCGTCGGCGACCTGATTCAGAAGCACGCCAACTGAATTAGCAGGCGATGATGTTGCACGTCGAAGGGCGCAAAGGCTCTGGCCGTCGATGTGCAACACCAAACCCATTGGCAAAACCGCCGGTTTCGAGCGAAGCGAGACCGAGCATTGCCCGTTCGCGGCCCGTCTCGTGGCCGAGTGGCCGCAGCGCCTGGGACGCAATGGCGAGTGGCGGCCCCGCGGCCCCCAGACACCCCGGGGGCCCG